>CALXWT010000013.1 GCA_944392445.1 uncultured Clostridia bacterium | reverse complement strand
CAACAAGGTTAAGTTTCCTTGGGCTGTGCGTATTTGCAAAGCAAAACGCACATATGGCGAAGCCACTTTTCTTATTTGAAAAACTTAATAAAATTATCTTTGCCACCTGAGCAATTAATTAGAAGTGGTTTGATTTTATTATACATATCAATGCAATGTTGTTTCTTTATAGGATTTTTTATAGCATCAAAAAAACATATTGAATAATATTTGTTAATATAAAAATTACATACATCTACTAATTGAATAAAGTTACTACTAGATGACTCTAGAAATAATGCTTTTTCAATGATATTATTAGTATCGCATCCAAAATTAGTTAATTGCAATTTATTATATAAAACATCAATATCTTTAACTTTCTCTCTAACTTCATCTAAAAAAATTATTCCATTTGATTTTTTTCAATTAAAAAATTATTATAACCATTAGATAAATTTATAAAGCTAAGCATATAAGGATCTTTCTTTAATGATGAACCAAATTCTTTTAATATAAATTTTTTGAAATTATTTTTAATTATAGCTGTAACAAATATAGGAAATTTCATATTTATAATAAAATCAATTAAGCTTTCTAAAATTTTTAAATCTTCCTCTAATGTATATTTTCTAAAATTATATCCTTTTTTTATATTTTTTGACGCATTAAAAATATCCGTTGCATGAACTTCAGTAGAAATTAAGTCAGGACATATTTCTTCTTTCTTTTTTTGAAACATATAATTGATATTATACCATTCATTACTATTAACTGCTAAACCACATAAAACAAATATTGGCTGTTGTTTATTATCTAGGTCGGTACCAGTATTACCGCTTTCATCTGCATACATTAAATACATATTTACTTATCACACTCATCTTTCCTTATATATTATTATAAAATAATTTTATAATAAAAACAATAAATTTAAAAGAAAAAACTACTTTTCTTTTATCTACCTATATGGTAATATATAATAGGTTCGAAAAAATATGAAAGGGGATAAAAAATGGGACTAAAATTAGAAAACGTTTCAAAAACATTTGTTGGAAAACAAGCAGTTGACAGCATTTCTTTTGAAGTAGATAAACCAGGCGTATTTGGCTTACTAGGAACAAATGGGGCTGGAAAGACTACAACAATTAGAATGTTGTTAGGAATTATAAAAAAGGACACAGGCGAAATTACTTGGAATGGTAAACCTGTAGAACGAAAGAGTGTAAATTTTGGATACTTGCCAGAAGAAAGAGGAGTGTATCCTAAAACAAAAATATATGACCAGCTAATGTATTTTGCAAAACTTAAAGGAATGAACAAAACAGATGCAGATAAAGAAATAAAAAAATGGGCAGAGGTGTTAAAAGTACAAGAATATTTACAGATGCAAGCTGAAAAACTCTCAAAAGGAAATCAACAAAAAATTCAGTTTATGACAGCTATAATTCATAATCCAGAATTAATAGTATTGGATGAACCTTTTAGTGGCCTAGACCCAGTAAACACAGAAATCTTAAAAAACGTAATTATAGATTTAGTTAAACAAGGTAAGTACATTATAATGTCTAGCCATCAAATGGCATCTATAGAGGAATTTTGCACAGATATTTTAATCCTAAATAAAGGAAAAACTGTTTTAAAAGGAAATCTTAAAGGAATAAAAGAAGGCTATAAGGCTAATAGGCTTGAATTAGCAACAGATAAAAATTTAGATGAGTATATTAAAGAATTTAATATGAATATAGAATTTTCTAAAAACAACGAGTATTCTATTAAAATAGACTCGGAAAGAAAGGCCCACGAATTACTACAAAAGTTGGTAGATAACAAAGTGCAAATAAGTAAGTTTGAAATTAAGAAACCAACTCTTAATGATATTTTTATAGAAAAGGTGGGTGAATAAAATGAGGGATTTAAAAACAGTAATAGGTTTTACAATAAAAGATATGGTAAAGAGAAAGTCCTTTATTGTATCAACAATAATTATTTTATTAATTATTGTAATAGGTTTTAATATACCAAATATTATTAATTTATTTAATGGAGATGACCAATCAGGCGACGGAAATAGTAAATTACTAATTGTAGATAGCACAAACCTTTTTGAAGGGAGCTTGGAAGGACTAAACAATATGGAATTAGGTTATGATGTGCAAACTACAACTGAAAATTTAAGCTTTGAGGATATAAAGGAAAAAATAAATAACGAAGAACTAGATGAGGCTATTATAGTAGAAAATAATGAAGATACATACAAATTAAGATATATAGTAAGAGATATGACTATGATGGAGAGTATGCCACAAGACTTAATGGATGCTATAAATGGAATTTATACAAATTTGCAAATTTCTAAACTTGGACTTACAGAAGAACAAATTCAAAGTTTAACACCAAATTTTGAATATAGTATTGAGCAAACAGACGAACAAGAAGTAAGTGGCAATGTTTTAGCAATAATGATGCTATCTATAGTATTATTCTATGCAATATATTTCTGTGCATACCAAGTTTCAAGCTCAATTACCACAGAAAAAACATCAAAAATAATGGAAACATTAGTAACTTCAACTTCACCAAGAACAATAGTGCTAGGGAAAACCATAGGTATAGGTTTGGTTGGACTAATACAAGTATGTGTATTTGTGGCTGTAGCACTAATATCTGCTAAATTGTTCCTAGAGCCAGGAATATTAGAATCTATTTTAGATATGTCTCAAATGACGCCATATTTAGCAGTTATAACAATTATTTATTTTATACTAGGATATTTTACTTATGCCTTATTATATGCGCTAACAGGCTCTACAGTAAGTAAACCAGAAGATATACAATCTGCTAATACACCAGTAACAATACTTGCAGTAATTGGATTCTATTTATCATATTTTACTATGATGAATCCAACTAGTGATTTAAATACTTTTGCAGCATTATTCCCAATATCTTCACCATTTTGTATGCCATTTAGAATAATGATGGGAATTGCAAATGGGGCAGAAGTAGCCATTTCCATAGCTATTTTATTAGTTACAATATTAATTATTACAAAAGTTGCAATAAAGATATATTCAAATGCAATTTTAAATTATGGTACAAAAATGAGCCTTAAGGATATGATAAGAGTTTATAGAGATAAAAATAATTAATAAAGGGAAAAATAAAAGACCCACCAATGTTAAAATTTAATGTATAACATTGGTGGGTTATTTCAATTTTTTTTTGTACTCAGAAGAATAATAAATTAGTAATATATATGGAAAATTGACTTGTACTTTATGTTTCAGTGCTTTTTGACGATTTCCAATATATAAAATTCTATCATATAATCCTAATGATTAACGCTCCATTTTTCTTATACGCATATATCTTGTAGCACTAATTATAGCAAGTGTAGTAAAGATTATAATGAATATAGCAAATAAAATATCACCTGTTTGAGGAATTGGCATAGGTGCAATTGTATCATCTGGTTCCTCTGGTTCTGGCTCTGGCTCTGGTTCAGGTTCAGGTTCAGGTTCAGGTTCAGGCTCAGGTTCTGGTTCTGGTTCAGGCTCAGGTTCTATAATTGGCTCTTCATATTCAACCCTTATAGTAGGAGAAACATCTGATGTTTCTTCTACAGGACCGTTTGCATCCTCCCCAGTAATATCTACGTGGTCGTTTGTTTTTAAGATTATATCAACAATATCTTTATTATAATCATCTTTTAATGTTAATTTATAGCTTAGAGTTGCTGTTTCTCCTTCACTTAATAACTCAATAATCCATGTAATAGAATTGTTTTCAGTATTTACTGTTTGTGATACTGTTCCAATATTTGGACTTGCTACATATTCAAAATTAAAGTTATCAATTATTTCTTGTGGAAAATAATCTGTAATTGTAATATTTCTTAAAGTATTATCTGTAACTATTACTAAGCTATCAAATATATCATTTACAATAGTGTTTTCAATTTCAGTATCGTCAATATAAAAATATGTACTAGTTGTAGGATTTTCCTCTGTACCAAATACGGTTTCTGCAAGCTCTCTATATGTGCGTCCAGTAGTTGGTTCTGTTGTATCATTTAAATTAATCATAGCACTAATTATGCTAATTCCACTTGCTTCAATTTCTTCTAATTTAGACTTGGTACCCAACAAAACAGTGTCAGAATAGTCTAAAAAATGACCATTAGTATCATTATTAGGCACACCATCTGTTAAAAGAATTATATATCTTCTAACATTTTCTTTAGAAGAAAAATTATCCCTTGCAATAGTTACACCAGCATCTATATTAGTTCTTGGTCCAACATCAAGGTCGGATAAACCAGATATAGCACTTTTTACAGCAGATGAAGAATTAGTTAAGCTCAATCTTAAGGTTGCGTCATTTATAGTTCCTTCTGTTTCGCCAGCTGTTGTATCTAAGCTAGAAAAGCCTACAACACCAACCTCAACATTACTATTTTGAGCAAAAATTTTATCTACTAATGAATTAGCAGAATCAATAACTGCCTGTTTTCTAGTTATGTCACCGACATAAGCTGTGGTCATACTAGCTGAGTTATCTATAACAAAAAATATTTCAACATCCATATATCTTTCTTCTACTTTTTTTAAATTGGTTAGGCTTAAAGTTAATGTGGCTGATTTCTCAGTTTCATCAAAAGCAGTAATTCGTTTTTCAAACCTTGCTAAGTCATCAATTTCGATGGTACATACATTATTTTCAACTATTTCTAATGTGGTTGTACCAGTAGCAGGAGTGTTTTGATCATTTGTTTCAGTTTCTGTGCTTGGTTCAGTATCTGTAGGTACGCTAGCATCTGTTGCAAAAACTTGAGATACTATGCCAAATATACAGAATAAGGCTATTAAAATGCATAAAATTTTCTTAGAAAATTTAATCATAATACCATATCTCCTTTAAAAATGAACTTCAACATCTATTATACTACAAAAAGACTAGCATTTTCAAGAGGATAAACACATTTTTGCAGGGAATATAAAAAAATTAAAAAATCCATTTAAAAAATGCAAAGGATATGGTACAATTATTACGAAAACATTCTAAAAGGAGACAAAAACTTGAACAAGCAAGAAATACTAAGTAAAATAGCAAATGAAGAAGATAAGCTTTTAGTTTCAAAAATGCTAGATAAAATAGAATTTACTACAAAACGAAATTCAGTAGAACATACAGACTTTTTAGATATGAGACAAAGACAATTATTAGAAAAGATTTTAAATGAAATAAAGTTTACTAATTATATAGCTTATGGAGGGTATAAAACAGCAGAAAGAACAACAATTATTATATATCCTGAAAAGTTAGAAGAAATTTTTAAAAATAATAGGTTTGATTACAATTCAGTAATTGGAATAATTAGAATAGTACTTCCAAACGAGCTAAAAGGAATGTATGCACATAGAAACTATTTAAGTGGAATTATAAAAATAGGAATAAAAAGAGAAAAAGTAGGAGACATAATTACAAGCCTTGATGGAGCAGATATAATAGTGCTAAAAGATACAGAAAAATATGTGGTAGATGGACTAAAAGAGCTTACTAGATTTAGTAAAGCACAATTCGAAATAGTAAAATTATCGGAACTAAAAATAGAGGAACCAAAAACAGAGAAAATAAGTATAATTATTCCATCTATGAGAATAGATAGTATTGTTTCAGAGGCTATTAGAACATCTAGAGCAAAGGCTACTGAAGTAATTAAAGAAGAAAAGGTATTTATAAACCACGAATTAGTTGTAAAAGGCTCAAAAGAAGTAAAAACAAATGATTTGATTACTGTAAGAGGAAAAGGAAGATTTAAAGTAGGAGAAATTTTAAATAGTACAAAAAAAGGAAATTTAGTGGTAGAAATAGAAAAGTATGTATAAATAGAAAAATAGTAAATTAAGCTATATTGTAATTTGAAAAACAAAATTTATGGAGGAAACAAAATAAAAATGGAACTAATAAACGGAAAAGAACTTGCAAAAAAAATACGTGGCGAATTAAAGCTAGAAGTGAAAAACTTAAGAAAAAATGGAATTATACCAAAGCTTGCAGTTATAATGGTTGGAAACGATAAAGCGTCAGAAGTGTATGTACGCAACAAAAGCAAAGCCTGCAACGAAATAGGTATAGAATTTGAAGAGTTTTTAATGGATAGTAATATAAAACAAGAAGAATTAATTAATTTAATTAAGACTTTAAATAATAGAAAAGACGTAAACGGAATATTATTACAAAGTCCAATACCAGAGCATTTAAATATTAGAGAGGCATTTGATGCTATTGATTACAAAAAAGATGTAGACGGATTTAACCCAATAAATATTGGAAAATTGGCTATAGGTGAAGATGCATTTATATCTTGTACTCCATTCGGAGTTATAAAAATGTTAGAAGAATACAATATTCCAATAGAAGGAAAAAGAGCAGTAATTATAGGCAGAAGCAATATTGTAGGAAAGCCATTAATACAATGCTTATTAAATAAAAATGCTACTGTAACTATATGTCATTCTAAAACCAAAAATATAGAAAAAATTACAAAAGAAGCAGATATTTTAATAGCAGCACTAGGAAAACCCAAATTTGTTAAAAAAAATATGGTAAAAGAAAATGCAGTTGTAATTGATGTAGGAATTAATAGAAACGAAGCAGGCAAATTAGTAGGTGATGTGGATTTTGATAATGTTTCTAAAAAAGCATCATATATAACTCCAGTACCAGGTGGAGTAGGACCTATGACAATAGCAATGCTTATGAATAATGTGGTTAAAGCTACCAAACAAAGCAATTTAGGTTAAGAGTGCTTTTCTTAAATGCAGTATAGTAAGTTACTAATAGAAAAATAAGAATAAAAAGTTTTAAATTATAGAAATACAAAAAATAAATTCGGGGGCAATTTCTTAAAAATAATTAATTCAAGGAGAAATTGCTATGAATATAAAATTAAATACTAACAAAATAAAAACAATAAAACTAGAAGATGAATTTTATCCAGAAAAATTAAGAAATATATATGCACCACCTAAAATGCTATATGTGCTAGGAAATGAAAAATTACTACAACAGAAATCCATAGCAATAGTAGGTTGCAGAGATTGTACAAAATATGGTATAGAAAATGCATATAAATTTGGCTATGAGCTTGCTACTTCAAACATTTGCGTAATTAGTGGACTAGCCAAGGGAATAGATGCTTATGCTCACTTAGGTGCAGTAAGAGCAAAAGGAAAAACAATAGCAGTATTAGGCTCGGGGCTAGATGTTATATATCCACCAGAAAATGCAGAACTATATAAAGAAATAATAATGAATAATGGAGCTATTATTACAGAATACCCGTTAGGAAGTAAGCCGGAAAAATATCACTTTCCAGAAAGAAATAGAATAATTAGTGGGCTTTCTGATGGAGTATTAGTAATAGAAGCAAAAAAGAAAAGTGGAACTATGATTACTGTAGATTTTGCACTAGAACAAGGAAGAGAGGTATATGCTATTCCAGGCAACATATCTAGCGAGAGTTCTTATGGAACAAATGAGCTTATAAAAGAAGGAGCAATTCCGGTAACTAATGTAAATGATATTATTTTAAATCATTATGGATAATAAAATATAAATATGATATTATTAAATTGATATTAAAACAAAGGAGAGAGAAAAAATGGAAGATACAAAAGCAAAAAAAATAAATGTAGAACTGTATACTAGATATAAAACCTTCTCATGGGACTTACTTTTCTACTATGCAATAATATATTTATTTTTTACAGAAACTAAAGGAATAAGTGCGGCAGATGTTCTTTTAGCAGAGTCTACATATCCAATATTTAAAATGCTATTTCTTATTCCAGCTACAGTGCTAATAAATTCATTAGGAAAAAGAATGAGTCTAATTATAGGAAATTCTTTTGTAGCAGTCGCAATTTTTACATATATTCTAGGAAATAATTTTTGGTTTATAGTATTAGGAGAATTACTCTCAGCCATCGGTTTTATAATAAAAGGAGTGTGTGAATCCAATATTTTATATGACTCCTTAGAAAAAAATGAGAAAAGAGGAGTATTTTTTGCTAGAATAGAAGGAAAAGGAACATCTTATTACTACTATATAGATGCTATCTCATCAGTAATAGCTGGTATATTATTTGCTATAAATGGATATATACCAATGTTTTTATGTTTGTTAACTACCATCTTTTCAATATATCTTGCTTCTAAATTCCAAGATATAGATAAGAGAGAAAAGATAGATTTAAAAACTGTAAAAGACGACTTAATAGACTTAAAAAATTCATATAAGCTATTTAGTAAATCACCAAGACTAAAAAACTTATTATTTTTTGGAGCATTAATATCAGGTATTCTACTATCGGTAACAATGCTTAGAAGTGGTATTATGCAAGAAGTGGGAATACCATCAGGATATTTTGGATTAATATTTGCAATAATGGGATTAATATCTGGAATATCAGCAAGAAACGAGCACAGATTCCATAAAAAATACAGAAACAAAACCTTAGGAAAGCTTGCATTACCATTAGTAATTTCCTTTATTATATTAGGAATTATATGTGGTTCGGGTGCAGTTTATGGAATAAAGGTAATAACAGTATTAATAGTATTTTTAGTACAATACATTGTAAAAGGACCATTTTATCCATTAATAAAGCAATATTTAAATAATTTTACAACGACAAAATTACGTACAAAAATATCTTCTTCATTTAATTTATTAGAAAATATTTTAAGATTTGTAATAACGTTTGTTGCCTCAATTCTACTTAGGGTTACCACAACTTCAAACACGTTTACAATACTTGGATGTGTACTAACACTTGTAGTAGTACTAACTCTAGATAACATGAGAACAAAAGTAGGACTAAAACCAGAAGAATACACAGAAAAAGACACGAACATTATGAATTTGCAATGATACTTGTGTTTGCTAACAGTTATTCCTTTGAAGAAAATAGCAGATTTTTGCAAAAAAACATTGACATATTTTAAGTTTATTTATAAAATATATTAAGAAAAATTGGAGCAGTATGCCTAATACAAAAATACAACAGAAAAGAATACTGTTCTAACACAAGACAAAGGAAAAAAGCAAATAAAATACCTAAGGAGGAAGAAATTAATGTACACATTTAATAGGATAATAGTAAATCCTCAATTACCAAAAAGGATTGAAAAATTATCAGTTATAGCCAATAATTTATGGTGGTCATGGAATACAAATTTCTTAAGATTATTTAAGGAAATAGATATAGATGTTTGGGAAAGAGTTGGAAAAAATCCAGTCAAATTCTTAAAGAAAGTAACACAAGAAAAGCTCGAAAAAGTTTCTGAAGATTCAGAATTTTTAAAGCAATACGATAAATTTGTAAAAGATTTTGACGACTACATTAAAAGTAAAAATACGTGGTTTAATAAAAAGTATCCAGATAATACAAATGATTTAATAGCATATTTCTCAGCAGAATATGGACTAGATGAAATACTTCCAATCTATTCTGGTGGACTTGGAATTTTATCAGGAGATCATTTGAAATCTGCAAGCGACTTAGGAGTTCCTTTAGTTGCAGTAGGTTTATTATACAAAAATGGTTATTTTTGGCAAACTATAAATGGACAAGGTGTGCAAGAAACCAAATATGTAGATTTAGAGCTTGATAATTTACCTATACTTCCAGTAAAAGATGTAGACGGCAAAGATTTAATAATATCTGTAGATTTACCTAAAAAGAAATTATACATTAAAGTATGGGAGATAAAAGTAGGTCGTGTAACCTTATACTTAATGGATTCAGATATAGATGCAAATATAGCTGAATATAGAGGAATAACCAAAACTCTATATGGAGGTAATCAAGAAACCAGAATACAACAAGAAATTGTACTTGGTATGGCAGGAGTAGAACTTTTAAGAAGAATAGGAGTAAAACCAACTGTATACCACATGAATGAAGGACACTCGTCATTCCTAATATTAAAATTAATAGAAAATACAATAAAAGATAAAAAAGTATCGTTTAATATAGCAAGAGATATAGTATCATCTAAAACAGTATTTACAACACATACACCAGTGCCAGCAGGAAATGATATTTTTCCAATAGAACTTATGGATACCTATTTTAAAGATTATTGGGACAAGTTAGGAATAAGTAAGCAAGAATTCTTTAAGATGGGAAAAAAGCCAAATGCTAGCCCAAGCAGTGGATTTGATATGGGAGTTTTAGCATTAAAAGTTGCAGGAAAGAAAAATGGTGTAAGCAAACTACACGGAGCAGTTTCAAGAGAACTATTTGGGGATATTTGGCCAAGCATTTCTGCAAATGAAGCACCAATAACATACATAACAAATGGTATACATACTTGCACATGGCTTCCACAAAATATTAAGAATTTATATAATGAATACTTAGCACCATATTGGCAAGACAATATATATAATGATGAAGTTTGGGCAAGAATAAATAACATACCGGACGAAAAACTATGGGATGTCCATTTGGAAAGAAAGCGAAAGCTTATAGATTTAGTAAAGAAAAGCACAAAACAAAGATTACATAGGTGTGGATATAGTTATCAAGAAATAGATAAAATAACATCAAGACTAAATGAAAATGTATTAACAATAGGATTTGCAAGAAGATTTGCAACGTATAAAAGAGCAACATTAATATTTAAAGATTTAGAAAGAATAACACAAATATTTAGTAACAATGACAGACCATTGCAAATAATATTTGCAGGAAAGGCACATCCAGCAGATAAGGAAGGACAAGACTTAATAAAATACATACACGAAATTTCTATGAAACCACAATTTAAAGGAAAAATCTTTTTACTAGAAGATTATAACATAGCAATGTCTAGATACTTAATAAGTGGTGTGGATGTGTGGTTAAATACACCAAGAAGACCTATGGAAGCATCTGGAACCAGTGGACAAAAAGCATCAGTTTGTGGAGTACCAAACTTTAGTGTGCTTGATGGCTGGTGGGCTGAAGGATATAATTCAAAAAACGGTTGGTATATTGGTCTAAATGACGAATATGAAAATAACGAAGTTCAAGATAAAGCTGATAGTGAAGATATATACAATACACTAGAAAACAAAATATTGCCTACCTACTATGATAGAAACAAAAACAACATACCAGAAAAATGGGTAAAAATAATGAAAAATTCTATTATATCAACAGGAGGAAAATTTAGTACTTCAAGAATGCTTGTAGATTATGTAGAAAAGCTATATATACCACTTTGTAAATTATATGATAATTATTATAGTAAATTAGATAAAGTTACAGAATTTAATAGTTGGAAAGAGGAACTATATGCAAATTGGGACGATATAAAAATAACCCAAGAAAATAATTTGAATAATGTAACAATAGATGCTGGAAATTATATAGATGTAAGATGTAAAGTATTTTTACCAAATATTTCAGTAGATAATATTACACCAGAAGTATACTATGGAAAAATAGAAGATAACGGTGCTGTGGATGATGTTCAAATTATTCCAATGAGACTAGAAGAGAAAAACGAAGAAAACAAAACATACACATACACTGCTAAAATAAAACTAGTAAATGGTGGAGAATATGGTTACACATTTAGAGTAATGCCAAAGCATGAAATGATACTTGACCCACAAAATTTGAATTTGATTAAATGGATTTGAGCAATAGTATTCAATTCAGTACATAATATATAAATTTGGTTTGATTTTAACTTTATTTCATATAAACAAATAGAAAAAAGGAGGAAAGAACAATGGAAGAGGTAAGAAGTGTAAATCTTGATGAAAAATTAGACGAGGAGAAGTCAGAAAAAAAACTAAGAGACAAAAAAAATACTTTCACATTAATATACATTCTAGTAGGAATATTTTTAATAGCTTTACTAGCTATGCTTGCTTATGCATTCCTAGTAGCTGGATAAGAAACCAAAAAAAGATATCCACAAATTATTTGATATGTGGATATCTTTTTTAATCAATATTCATTAATAATAAATCATATAATCTATATCAGGGAAAATACAATCTATTTTATTAATATCTTTCAAAAACTTTTCATCAATATTATTATCTTTAATTTGATAATATAATTTAGTAAATCTACCGATGTGGTCTTTAATTCTTTTCTTAGCATAATCCACCATAGTTCCATTAGTTATAATAAACAGCCAATCACTACTTTGTGCTAATAACAATTCTCGTGCACATTGATTTAATGCTTTTAGTCTAAGTGAGTTTTTCTTCTCATTTGGATATAAATGTGTAAGTTCAACCATACGGTCTCCTGCTACGTGCAAATGTCTATGTACATAATCATTGGTTTGGTTTAGCCAAACTTCACTATATCCGTTTGCACCCCAGCTTGACCTGCAAGGAGTAGAAACCTGCATTAAAGGATATTTATCTATATATTCACTAGGAGTAATTAACTCAAAATTACAATCATCATAATAAATTTTCTTAAACAATATATATAACCAATAGGGACCCTCGTACCACCAATGTCCATAAAGTTCAGCATCATAAGGACATAAAATAATTGGTGGATTTCCCATAATAGGAGCAAGCTTATCTATTTGTGCTTCTCTACTGTCAAAAAAGTGCCCAGCTTGTTTTTCTGCCGAATCTTTTGCCCATTGTATATTATAATAATCTTTTTCGCAATCTTTTCCAGTAATTCTATAATATTTTAAACCAGTATGTACACGCACACCATTTGAAGCTATATATGGCTTTATATAATCATAAGGTGCATCATAACCTATATCTCTATAAAATTCTCTATAGTTAAAATCGCCTGGATATCCGTTTATAGAGCTCCATACTTGTCTAGAAGACTCTATATCTCTACCAAATGCAACAACTCCTTCTGGAGAAACTATTGGAGCAAATGTTCCATAAATAGGTGTTGGATTGGCATAAAGTATTCCATGTGATTCAGTTATAATATAGTCTATGCTAAATTCTTTTAAATATTTGTCTGCTTCAGGTACATATCCACACTCAGGAAGCCAAATACCACGAGGCTTTCTGCCAAAATATTTTTCGTAGGTTTGAACACCTACTGCAATTTGTGCCTTAACAGTTTGTTCAGTAATATATAGTATTGGAAAATATCCATGTGTTGCACCACAGGTTATAATTTCCAATACACCAATATCTTGAAAATGTTTAAACCCTTGAATTATATTACAATTATACACATCCCTAAATACGTGTAAGTCATTGGAATATCTTTCAAAATAATATTTTGCTAAATTGTATTCCTTTTCATTATTTTTTACACGTACTAATTCTTTTTCACTTAGTTCAATATGCTTTTTTAAGTATTTAATATATCTTTGTTGAAGCAATTTGTTATCAAGCATATTAAGTAGAGGAGGAGTAAGTGACATTGTAATTCTAAAGTTCACTTTTTCCTCCTCTAGCTTTTTAAAATTTAATAATAATGGTATATATGTTTCAGAGATGGCTTCGTATAACCATTGCTCTTCTAAATAATCTTCACTTTCTGGATGATGTATAAAAGGTAAATGTGCATGTAGCACAAAACTTACATATCCTTTTTTATTTGCCATGTTTTTTAGACCTTTCTTTAGTATATTTGTTATATATAAAATTGCTGTATGCTAAAGCTTTTTTGCCCTAACAACTTAGTTTTTTAGAAATTTGTTTATTTAAAAGTAGAGCTATTTGACGAAGAAAGATTTAATTTTATATTATTTTTATTTAACTCTTCCATCTCGATTTCATTCTTATATATTTCTTGGTATAATTCGTATATATTATAAACTTTTCCAATATTTTTTATAAATGAAATTGATGAAACTTCTTTTTCTTCTACAAAATTATTCTTAATGTTTCTAAAGAAAACAGATTTGCCAAGCTTATCAAATAGAATATGATTATTAGGCATTTCCATATCATTTGATGTTGAAATATAAACATACTTATCTATGTTTGAGTCTAAATAAATAGGTCTTCTTCCAAGTTCAACTGAATAATCACAATTTGCATCATTTAAATGTACATACCAACTATTTGCAAAATCATTTATTTCAATTTCAAAAGTATAGTTCATAGTTTTATTAGTAATAATTAGCACAGGTTTTGTGTTATTAAAAAAATCTTCTCCATACTTCTTTATATATGACTTTCTATCTTCATCAGAAATATCCCAATATACAAAAAGATTAGTAGGCGTTTGTGCAAGTATTCTTACTACTGTTTGATTATATCTATATGGTAAATCGTAATATTCTATATTGGAAATATTTGACTTTACTTTTTTGGTAGATGCTTTTTTTGCAATTTTCTTTTTAGTTGCAATATCAACATTTGTATCAGTTGATTTGGCTAACTCTGTTGACTTAGTTGTTTTATCAGATTCTTTCTTTTTACTTAACGTAGAAGAAGTGCTTTTTGCTGTTTTAGAAGATTTTGTTGTTTTGTTTTTTGAAGTCTTGGTACTGTCGGTCTTAGCAGTTTTACTAGCTTTAGACGTAGTTTTCTTTTCTGACTTTTTTGCCACATCTTCGGTTATGTTTTCTGCATTTACTTTTTTAGATGACCTTTTCGTTTTTCTTTCTTTTACAGCTTTAACATCTTCTACTTTTTCTGCATCCATAGCTTTTTTCGAAGCAGAAGTTCTCTTAGTAGAAGCCTTTTTTGTAGAACTTTCTTTCTTATTTACTTTTTCGTTATCTAGTATATCTAATTCATCTTTTGATTTCCTTGGCATCTTTTCCTCCGTAAAATAAAATATTCTAATATATAATATATCAAACATAAAATAAATTCAAGAGTAAACTAGAAAAAAATAGGAAAAATTTTCTTGCATTTATTTTTAAAATATGGTAATATATATACCATAATGTGAAGAAAAAGAGGAGTAGGTTTTGTTGTAATATACAACAAGAGTCTGAAACATTTAGGATATATGCTTAGATTGGCTAAGTCCTAGGCAGAGTCTTATTTCTAGAAAGAGAATAGAAGTGGTGCGCTGGGAGCTTCTTATAGAAAGAAAACTGAAGGTAGCTTTGGAGCAGATATGGTGAAATAGTAGTAACCATATACGTGTAACTTGCGTTAAAAGTAATTAAGATGCAATTTAAAAATCATTTAGCTAAAATATTTAGTTGTTATTTAGTCTTTATTTAGATAATTTTTATATTTATATATAAAGTAATTAAAACAAACTAACAATTGAAGTGGATAAATTGTGAATTAAGGTGGTACCGTAAGCAAATAGCTTGCCCTTATATGGGTAGGCTATTTTTGTTTACTTGTTTGTCACTAAAAATATAAAAAGATTTGAGCATATAGAGTTAGTTAAAGCTAGGTTAGCTCTAGTAAAAAATAAAATAATTTACAAAAGGGGCCCGTCCCCAATTGCAAAAAAAGGAGAGTGGTTTTATGGCAAAGGAAAAATTAAATGACAAATTTAATCCAAAAGAGTTTGAGGACAGAATTTATGAAGATTGGGAGAAGAAAGGTTATTTTAAGCCAAGTATGGACAAAACAAAAGAAAGTTATTGTATTATGATGCCACCACCAAATGTAACTGGTAAATTACACATGGGACATGCATTGGACGATACAATACAAGATATTCTAATACGTTTTAAAAGAATGCAAGGATACAATACATTATGGCTTCCAGGTTCGGACCATTCTGCAATTTCTACAGAAATGAAAGTTGTAGAAAAACTAAAAAAAGAAGGAAAGACAAAGCAAGAGTTAGGTAGAGAAAAATTCCTAGATGAAGCATGGGATTGGACAAGAATATATGGTGGAACTATACAGGAACAACAAAAGAAGTTAGGTTGTTCTTGTGATTGGGATAGAAGAAGATTTACTTTAGATAAAGGTTTATCTGATGCAGTTTTAGAGCAATTTATTAGGCTATACAATAAAGGTTTAATATATAAAGGTACAAGAATGATAAACTATTGCCCAAGTTGTAAAACTTCTATATCTGATGCAGAAGTTGAGTACAAAGAGGAAGCTACTCATTTATGGTATATTAGATACAAAATCGCTGGAACAGAGGATAGATATATTACAGTTGCAACGACAAGACCAGAAACAATGCTTGGAGACACTGCTGTAGCAGTAAATCCAACTGATGAGAGATACAGCGATTTAGTGGGAAAAACTTGTATACTTCCAATTATGAATAAAGAAATTCCAATAATTGCAGATGAATTTGTAGAAAAAGAATTTGGTACAGGTTGTGTAAAAATTACACCAGCACATGATATGAACGATTATCAATCTGGATTAAGACATAACCTAGAAATTATAAATGTATTTGATGACAATAACAAAATGGGTGCTCTAGTACCTAAATATAAAGGAATGGATTTACTAGAGGCAAGAAAAGCTATAGTTGAAGATTTAGAGAAAATTGGTGCACTAGTAAAAACAGAAGACTATGTTCATAATGTTGCAAAATGTGAAAGATGCAAAAATACATTGGAGCCAAAGGTTTCAGAGCAATGGTTTGTAGCAATGAAAGATTTAGCTAAAAAAGCAGCAGACTCTGTTAGAAATGGAGAAGTAAACTTTATACCAAAGAAATACGAAAAACAATACTTTAACTGGCTAGATAATATACAGGACTGGTGTATTTCAAGGCAATTATGGTGGGGACATAGAATACCAGCATACTATTGCGAGGAATGTGGACATATAAATGTAGCAAAAGAAATGCCAGAAAAATGCGAAAAATGTGGAAGCACACATTTACATCAAGATGAAGATACACTAGATACGTGGTTTAGCTCTGCATTATGGCCATTTTCAACACTGGGATGGCCAAACACAGAGGCAGAAGATTACAAAACTTTCTATCCAACAAATGTACTAGTAACAGGATTTGATATAATAACTTTCTGGGTATCAAGAATGATGTCTCAAGGCTTAGAACTTACAGGAAAAGCACCATTTAAAGATGTATTAATTCATGGTATGGTACGTGATAGCCAAGGAAGAAAGATGTCTAAAACTTTAGGAAATGGTATAGACCCAATAGAAATTATAGACAAATACGGAGCAGATTCTTTAAGATTTGCAGTAATCTCTGGAACTACAATGGGAAATGACATAAGGTATATGCCAGAAAAACTAGAACAAGCATCAAACTTTGCCAATAAAATTTGGAATGCAGCTAAATTCATAATAAATTCATCAGCAGAAGAAGAGAAAGCGTTAGAATTGCACAAAAAATTAAATAGAGAAGAAGAAAGCAAAGGTAATACTTCTAAATCTGCCAGTGAGAAACTTAGAATAGAGGATAAATGGCTATTGAACAAATTCGACAAATTAGTAGCAGAGGTAACCAGAAACTTAGAAAACTACGATTTAGGAGTTGCACTAGATAAAATATATAGCTTTATTTGGAACGAATTCTGTGACTGGTATATAGAAATGGTAAAACCACGTATGTATAGCGAAGACGAAACAACAAAAGTAGTAGTAAGTTATGTATTAAACTATGTATTTAGTGCATCATTAAAGCTATTACAGCCATTTATGCCATTTGTAACCTCAGAAATATATTCAAAACTAATATGCTTTGGTACAGAAGACTTAATAGTAGCAGAGTGGCCAGAAGCAAAAACTACATTTGAATTTGAAGAAGAAGAGGAATTTGTAGAAAGCTTAAAAGAAATAATAACAGAAATAAGAAATGTAAGAGCAAATGCAAACATACATCCATCAAAAAAATCAGAATTAATATTTGTAACAGATAAGTATGAAAAAGAAATACTAGAAGCACAAGACTTCATACTAAAACTTGGCTTTGGAGCAAAAATATTGATTCAAAAAGATAAAACAGGAATACCAGAAAATGCTATTAGTATTTTAAGAGATGGAATAGAACTATATATACCATTAGAGCAACTAGTTGATATAGAGGAAGAGAAAGCAAGACTAGAAGAAGAAATAAAAAGACTTGAGGGAGAAGTAGCAAGATGTGAAAAAATGCTTTCTAACCCAGGCTTTGTAAACAAAGCACCAGAAGCAAAAGTACAAGAAGAGAAGAATAAACTTGCAAATTATACAGAGCTACTTAAAGCAACTAGGGAAAGATTAGAAAATTTGAAATAAATTTGCAAAAGGGGACGGGCTTAAATTGTAAAAAGCTTTACATAATTTGAAATTGCAAAGAAATATTTTTTACAATTTAAGCCCGTCCCCTTTAGTAAAAGAGTTAACATAACTTTATAAATACTTCTTCAATTTCTCAATTGTATTTTCTTGAAATTGTATAAAATCATCCAATATTTTTTGTGTAGTCTGATTTGCGTCAGGATTTTGGTTCTTTAGTTTCACACCTTCAATAATTCCCATATTTGTACCTTTTATTAGCATCTCTGCTATATGAGAATTGCTTTTATCATTGATGGTACTCATTTGAATATCCATATAGCCCATAACCTTTTGCATAGGTGGTAGTTCAGCAGGTAAATCATTAAAGTTTTGAAGTTCAGCATTTACTCTATTTAAAATATCGTTATATTGATTATACTGGTAAATTAAATCGTCTTTAAAGTTTTCATCTCCTACCTTTTCAGAAATAGTGGAAATGGAATCCATTCCCATTTTTAATCCTTTATTTACAGTATTTAAAATATATTGTTCGTTTCCCATAATAACCTCCAATTTTTTCTTTATTTATAGTGTTTCCAGAAAATAAAAAAATATGCGAATAAAAAACTCTTGCTTTTATCTAAATAAAAAGTTATAATTTTACTCTACCTAGCATATACTTATATAAAGACAGGCTAAAACATAAATAACCAAAAAAAGGCGAGGCGATGCAAATGATAAGAGATGGAATAAAAGAAGATGCAGAAAAAATTGCAAAAATAAAGATTGATAATTGGCGAAAAACATACTCAAAAATATTTCCAGAAGATTTTTTAAATAACTTAGACGTAACTAAAGAAAAAGAAAAATATTTGAATAATTTAAAAAATAAAAATATTATTATTTACGAGAAAGAAGAAAAACCTATTGCATATTGCTATTATGGAAAAAGTGAAAACACTAAATTTAAAGACTACGAAGGAGAAGTATTTGCTTTATATGTAGAAAATAATTGTCAAGAACATGGCGTGGGTACAAAACTTTTGCAATATGCTATAAAAGTTTTAGCCAAGAAAAGTAAAAAAATATTTTTATGGTGTGCAAAAGAAAACACAAGGGCAATTTCTTTTTATAAGAAGAACGGTTTTAAAATTATCGGTGAGGAAATAGAGAATATAGGTGGAAAGAATGTGGAAAAGGTTGCGTTAGGTATTAGTTTGGAAGATGAGAAAATTCAAGAGTATAAGTCGGAAAGAGAAAAAATAAATGAAAAAATTAAAGAAAATAAGTCTTCCGAAAAGCAAGCAAAAAATGAAGAAAAGGCAGAAAAAATATATATAAATAACTCATATAACCTAAAAAAGTCTGCAAGCTACATAGAAAATGAGCAAAGTATGGCAATTTATGCTAACCCAGATTTAATTTTTCTAAAAGATGAACCACGAAATTGGTTTACACAAATTATAAATCATAAAATAATATCCGACATACCACAAAAATTTATCGATTATTTATTAAAAAAGGAAATAATAGAAAAAAACGATAATTTTTATTGCTCAAATTTATAGAAGTAAAGTTAAAAAAATTGTTAATGTGTATGGTTAAGTAATTTGGAGATATAGCTTAACAAATATAAAAATAAGACTGGGAGGAATAAAAATTGATAAATGGCTTTTCAAAAAAAGAGCTCATAAGCCTAATTTGGAGCAGACCAAATTTTGCTCAGGTAGAGCTCACACGAAACTGCAATTTTAGGTGTAAATTTTGTTTTGAAAATTGTGATGCACAGGACAAGTACGAAGATAAACCACCAGAGTTATGGAAAAAGGTTATAGATGACTTGTACGATTTGGGAATAAAGAAAATTCATTTTTCTGGTGGTGAGAATTTTCTTTATCCATATTTTACAGAAATTCTAAAATATTCAAAAGATAAAGGTTTAGTAAATTTAATAAACACAAATGGTTCGATTGATATATCTAACATACTAAAATACTCGGACGAGTTTGTATTTTCACTGCACGGATATAAAGAGGTAAATGATGAAATAACCGGTTTTAAAGGTTCGTTTGAAAGAACTATAAATAACATAGAAAAAGCATTAAATTCAGGTAAAAAAGTTTCAGTAAATACAGTTTTAATCAAAGAAAATTTTGAAAATTATAAAGAACTATATACATATCTAAACAATAAATTTAATAATTTAACATATTCACCAACAATGGCAATACCTTGCTATACAGGAAAAAAATTTGTTCCTTTAAGTGTTCCAATAAATAAAGAAAATATGGAGAAATATTTAAGCTATGTACGAATGATTGGAAAAGATAAATTTGTGTACAAGCACGGCTTATACGGTCTATTAGGAGAAGAAGAAAAAGCTATGCAGATGCCTGTTTGTGCTGCAGGAAAAAGCAAACTTATAATAAAATATAATGGAAATGTGTACCCATGCAATTTCTTTCAAACTGAGGAATTTTTGTGTGGCAATGTGTTTGAAGATGATATTCATAAAATTTGGAACGAGGGTAAAGGCTTTAAAAAGTTTAGAGAATATTACCTAAACAATAATCTTCCGGAAGACTGTATGAATTGCAAAAAGCACAACAACTGTTTCTCTGGTTGTAGGGCATGGACTAATAGCTATATTCATGAAAATCTTAGAGTAAATAAGGAAGGAGATGTTAGATGTGGGATTATCGATGCACATGTTGGAGCTTGAAATTACTACAAAATGCAATTTGAACTGTTTACATTGTTACAATAGAGAAAACAAAAACTTAGATATGCCATACCAAGATATTGTAAAATGCATAAATTTTGCAAATGATAATACTATAAATACTTTTACTATTTCTGGTGGAGAAGCATCATTGCATCCACAATTTAAAGAAATTTGTGCATATTTAAAAGAAAATAGGCATAAACTAGATGGTATAAAGAAAATTACTTTGCAGACAAATGGATATATTAGAAATCTTAATTTGGTAGATTTGCAAGGCTTTGATTACATACATTTAAGTTTTGATATTGACGAAAACGGAGCAAGAAACATTAGTAGCGAAAATACAATAACACTAGCAAAGAATTTAGAAAAGGTAGGAATAAAACCATATTTATTTACAACAGTACATAAGAAAAACATAAATTATATTGATGAAATTATTCAAATAGCAAATGAAAATAATATTCCTATTGCTTTTAATTTTTGCATAGATACCGGAAAAGATAAAGAATTCTTGCTAAGTAAAGAAGAAAAAATTTGGGCAATTAAAAAGCTTTTAGAATATGAAAAACTGGGAAAGATAAATAAATTAAAACATCCATACATCAATTCTTTCAAAGGAATGTGCCTAGAAGAAAACGAAAAGTTTAGAATTAAAGGTGGTTGCACAGCAGGAATTGCGTCTTGTTCTATTTTGGCAAATGGTGATGTAATACCATGTCCATTTGTAAGAATTAAAGCAGGGAATATATATGAAGAGCCATTAGAAAAAATTTGGAGAGAATCCGACTTATTAAGAAAATTACGAGATAGAAAAAACTATGAAGGTTGTGGCAACTGCAAGCATTTAGCATATTGTGGAGGTTGCAGAAGGTCTGCATACCAAAGTAGTAATAAAATAACTGGATTTGATTGTAACTGCATAGCAAGAGAAGCAGTATGCTAAAAAAAGATGTTGCTCTGCGAATAAAATATGTATTCTAAAGTATAACAAGTTTATAATTCTTTTAGTATAAGGAGCTATTAAGGCAGACTAAGAAAATTATAAGTTTACTTTTTTTAAAGCATTTTAAATGCAAAACTTATATTATGAAGTATCCTTATAAAAAGAATTCATATAAAAGATAATGCCATAACATTATCTAAAAATTTAAACGGAGGTGTAAGTATGGAGAGACAAGACTGGGAAATGAGTGTTGAAGAATTCAACGATTGTGGATGTGCAATGAACGGAGACTAAGAATTACTTGCTAAAGTAGCTACATAAATAAAGATGGAAATTTGAAATTACATTTTTTAGGTTCGACGACCAATATTCCGTACTAAAAATATCCAAGCACTAAAAAAGGCGTCCAAGAACGAATTGATATTATTAAGTATACAATTTGTTCTTGGACACTTTTGCTAGTGCATAGAAAAAGACGGTCTACTCTTCAATATACCAGCGATTTCTTTTGCTCAAGCTTTTACAAAAGCTTATTTTGTTTCACATCAATTTGAAAATTCGTACTAACATAACCCATACAACCTAATTGCATTCTTGTACAAAATTTGTTCTTTTGTGTTCTCCGAAATATGTAGTTTGCCAATAACTGCTAGTTCGTCTTCGCTATTCCCCCAAGGAGAATCACTACCAAAAAGAATTTTATTACTTGGAACAAAATCTAAGACTTTGTAATAAATATCCTCGGGAGAGTGAAGGTCGGTTGGAGAAAAAAGAGAAGAAAATCTATTTTTAAACATAAAAACAGAAGGACAACAGTCTACAAATACATTATCCAGTATTGCAATTTTCTTTAAACAATTTTCATCAAGTGCTCCGGCGTGGGCAATTACAATTTTTACATCTGGATTATTTTCGGCAAAGGTAATTGCATTTGCTCCACTTTCAAGGTTGCGCATTCCAGTATGAATTAAAATAGGCTTGGTAGTACATACCTTAAAATTAGCAACACTTACTTGGTCATTCCAAGGATGGAATTTAAAACCTGCAAATTCATTACCATAACGTTTTTCAAAAAAATTGATTTCTGCTTGAAGTGTAGAATTACATAGACACAAATAAATAAGTGGATGCATTCTAGCCCGGTACGGTTTAGTTAAATTCATTAGAGCAATATTATATTTGCGCAAAGGGTCTATAGAAGTTTTAAGAATAATATTGCCACAAGTTTTACACTTTAAAACCAATTTACCATTTTCTTCAAAAATTCTAACCCGATGTCTTTGAGGATTGCTACAGTTACAACTGTTTAAATTGTTATTTGCTGTGCCAATCATTTGAGGGCAATGTACCGAGCAATCATTAGGACATCTAAAAATACTTAGCTTAGGATTAAGCGTGGGGAGAGCAAAATCTATTCTGCTCTTATCCATTTCTGCCAAGAACCGTTGTATTCCATAATTGTTGTAAAAAAAGTAATGTTCATCAGTATTGATGTGTACGTGAGAATTTATAATCATAAATTTCCCTCCTTAAAATAGCTTGCAAATTTACACTTTTAAAATTAAAAAAGTGTAGAAAAAATGATTTAGAGATAGTATAGCATAAAAATATACGAGAATCACAATTTGTCGAAAACTTCCTATAATTCAACAAAACTTCCTAAATTTTGCTATTGGAAAAAAATGTAAAAAAGAATATAATATGGAAAAGCCAAGGAGGAGGATTTAAGTTGAATATTGATTACTCAAAAAAGGACAAGCTTTTAACGGTGGAAATTACAGAAGAAATTGACCACCATATTGTAGAAAAAATAAGGAGGAAAGTGGACGATGAAATTACAAGATATATGCCTAGAAAAACTATATTTGATTTTGGTAGGGTTTCTTTTATGGACAGTGCAGGAATCGGAATGATTATTGGTAGGTACAAAATGATGAAGCTTATAGGTGGAGAAATGGAAATAGTAAATATAAGTCCTAATGTAAAAAGAATATTAGAAATGAGTGGAATTAGTAAGATAATTTCAATGAAAGAGAAAAGAGTATCATAAATAATATATATGTCTAAATAGAGTGACTTAAAACAAAAAAATAAAAGTGACAACCATTGAGACGTACAAATGCAAAAAAATAAAAGGACAAACAAAAATGTCCGAAATGTAAATAGAAGAAAGGATAAAATAGAGATGTATGATAATGAAATGAAATTAGAATTTTTAAGTAAGTCTAGCAATGAGGCATTTGCAAGAATTACGGTAGCAGCATTTGTTTCAGTACTAGATCCAACTATAGAGGAGCTTGCAGATATAAAAACTGCTGTATCAGAAGCAGTTACAAATTGCATAATACATGGATATGAAGATAAAGAAGGAATTGTGAAAATTAGGGCGAGAATTATAAAAAATAATGTAGAAATAGAAATATCTGATACAGGAAAGGGAATTGAAAATGTAGAGCTTGCCCGCAAGCCGTTATATACTACAAAAGCTAATTTGGAAAGGTCGGGTATGGGCTTTACAATAATGGAAAGCTTTATGGATAAAGTGGAAATAGACTCTGTACTTGGCTTGGGAACAAAAGTTACTATGAGAAAAAAAATAAAAAAGCATGTAGTAGATGACATAGAAGACGAATATGCAAATGTGGGAGGAGTATGCTAGGTGCTAGACTTAAAGTTATATGAAAATCAAGTATCAGATATAGTGGAGGCTCAGAAGGGAGATAAGTCTGCAATGGAAAAGCTTATAAATGTAAACAATGGACTTATATGGAGCTTAGTAAAAAGGTTTATAGATAGAGGTTACGAAACAGACGATTTATATCAAGTAGCAGTAATTGGATTTATTAAATCAATAAAAAAATTTGATACTAGTTTTGAAGTAAGACTTTCAACATATGCAGTACCATACATACTAGGAGAACTTAGAAGATATACGCAAGTAGAAGGACCAGTAAAAGTAAGTAGAACAGTAAAAGAATTGCAGTACAAAATATCAGAAATACAAAGGGAGTATTTAAAAAAAGGTAAAGAAATTACTATAGAAGAGTTGGCAAAAGAAACTGGAGTCTCAAAGGAAGAAGTAATATTAGCATTGGAAAGTAATGTTATAGTTACCTCTATATATGAAACGGAATCTAATGATGATGACGGTATAACAACTATGGAAAAATTAAGTGATGGCATTGATGAACAAACACTAATAACAAATAAAATAGTGCTTACTGAACTTATAAATAATTTAAATGAACAAGAAAAACAAATAATTTTACTAAGATATTTTAGAGGTAAAACACAAAAAGAGGTGGGAAAAATTATGGGAGTAAATCAAGTTCAAATATCCAGAATAGAAAGGAGAATATTGGATTTAATGAGAAAAAAATTAGAAGATAAGAAAGAAGTTATTGCATAAAATTAAGTTGATATATAGCAAGATGTGTACAATAATGCATATCGAAAGTCTGAAAAAAAGAAATCTTGTATATAAAACGAAATATGGAGAAAATAATGAGAAAAATTTTAATATATTTTATTCTGTTAATTTTTATATGTTTTTCAATACCAATTATATTCACGTCAAACTTTTCCGAAAGAACATCTACGCAAGAAGTAGTAGAAAATGTACCACAAAATACTCAAGTAAACGAAATAGAAAAGACTGAATATAACTATTCTAAATATGGAACTGTAAAATTGTTACACACAAATAATGATGAGGTAGAAGAATTACCTATAGATGAATATTTATATGGAGTAGTATCAGCGGAGATGCCAGCATCTTTTGAAGAGGAGGCTTTAAAAGCACAGGCAGTAGTTGCTAGAACATATACCATATATAAGATTATTCATAATGGAGGTAAGCACGGAGATGCAGACATTTGCGACGATTCTACATGTTGTCAAGCTTGGATATCGGAAAATGATAGGAAAGACAGATGGGATGAAGACGAAAAAGAGTCAAATTGGAACAAGATTTTAAGTGCAGTAAATAGTACCAAAGGAGAGATTATTACTTATGAGGGAGAACCAATAAATGCATTTTTTCATTCAAATAGTGGCGGAGAAACAGAAGCACCAATTGATGTTTGGGGAGGAAGTGGATATCCATATTTACAATCAGTATCAACATCAGGAGAAGATGCATATAGCCAATACAGTTCGGAAGTAGAACTTAGTAAAGATGAATTTGTGGAAAAAATAAAAGAGGTACATAGTGATTTTGAGATAGATTTTGGCGAAGAAGATTGTATAAAAATTGAAGAATACACAGACGGAAACAGGGTAAAAACAATTAAAATAGGAAACTTGGAACTGTCTGGAGTGGAAGTACGAACAATAATGGGGTTAAGGTCTGCCAACTTTGAGGTAACAATAGATGAAGATACTATCAAGTTCGAAGTAATTGGCTATGGGCACGGTGTAGGAATGAGCCAAACTGGAGCAGATAGCTTGGCAAAAGAGGGAAAAACATATAAAGACATAATTCATCATTTTTATACAGATGTGGAAATTGAAAGTATTTAGTTTTTGTTGTCGGTCCCCACCTTAAGTCGAAAACAAAAGTAAAATTGTATTATTCTGTTGTATATGTACATTATGAGTAAATTAATAAAAAAACAAAATAATTGTATAAAACTCTCAAAAATGTAAATACTTATGATAATTAAGTTATTTAGGAGGAAAATTTATGAGAAGAGAAAGAAGAAGATTTGAAAGAAATGATACTGATATCAAAAAAGTATTATACACAGCGGGAGGAATTTTATTTATTTCGATAATAACATTTATAGCAATGTTTTTGCTAAATAGCAATAATAGCCAAGAAGAACAACGATTAGCTATGTTCAACACAGAAATGATGAATAGTAGTAATGCTAATTCTGTAGAAGAAACAAGTAGCCAAACAGGAAGAACAGTAAACGAAATGCTAAACGAAATGACAAATGATATGGCAACAAACGAATTAACAACCGGTGAGGCAAATGAAGATGCTAATGAGTCAAGCACTAACGAAACAAGTTCTAACTCAGATAAAACAAAGTATGCTGTAAATACAAGTAATGTAGAAGGTAAAAAAGTAGAAGAAAATGCAGACAGTACAAAAGATTCAGAAACTACCAAAAAAGAAGATGAAGAAACTGTAAAAGATCCAGAATTTAAAATGCCAGTAGAGGGAGAAATAATGCGAGAATATGCAAAAGACAACCTAGTATATTCAGCAACTTTAGACGAATGGGTAACGCATAACGGAATAGACATAGCAGCAGAAAAAACAACTGTAGTAAAAGCATCAGCAGAAGGCACAGTAAAATCAATAAAAAATGACCCACGATATGGCTTAACCATTGTAATAGAACACGTAAATGGATTTACAACAGTATACTCTAACTTACTAACAGCAGAATTTGTAGAAGAAGGCGAAACAGTTGAACAAGGCGAAACAATAGGTACAGTTGGAAACACTGCAACTTTTGAAATAGCAGACGAAGCTCACTTACACTTCGAAATCTTAAAAGACAACGAAAACCTAGACCCAGAGCTATATTTGAAATAATGTCGGGTTTGGGGACAGGCTGAAATGCGACAAACTTGTCGGGTTTGGGGACAGGTTTAAATGCGACAATTATGTCTCATTTAGACCTGTCCCCAATGTGCCATTTTCCTCTTGAAAAAAAATCTTCAATAATATATACTTAGGTAAATGTTGTAATATTATTAGGAGAAATATATGGAGTGGACTAAAGAACAGAAACAAGCAATGTATGAAAAAGGTGAGAATATATTGGTAGCAGCTGCTGCACGGAAGTGGAAAGACAGCTGTACTGGTAGAAAGAATTATAAATAAGGTTATAAATGAGAATGTGGATATTGATAAAATTTTGATTGTGACCTTTACAAATGCAGCAGCAAGTGAAATGAGAGAGAGAATTTTGGATGCAATTTATGACGAATTGGAGAAAAATCCGGAAGAGGTACGTTTGCAAAGGCAAATTACTTTGCTTAATAAAGCTAGCATTTGTACAATCCACTCTTTTTGCTTAGATGTTATTAGAAATAATTTCTATGAGGCAGATGTGTCTGCAAATTTTAGAATTGGAGATACTGCTGAAGTGGAAATGATTAAGGCAGATGTGCTAGAGGATTTGTTTGAGCAAAAGTATATGGACAACGACCCGGAATTTATTAGACTACTAGAGACATATACTGACTATAGAGGAGACGAGAAACTACAAGATTTAGTGCTTACTATATATAGATACATACAAAGTAGCCCATTCCCTGCTAAATGGCTTGAGAGCAAGGTGGCAGAACTTAATGTTAATGTGGATGAGGATTTTGCTAATACTGTGTGGGGCAAAATTATATTAGATAATGTAAAATCACAAATTGAAATGATGATTGTTAAACTCGAAAATATAAAAAATGAAACTTTAAGATTTACTGAACTGGAGAAATTTTCGAGGATACTTGAAGCTAATGTTAATAATTTAAAATCTATAAAGCTAGATAGTTGGGACATGGCATATAATAGTATGAATTCAATGGACTGGGGTAAATGGCCTATTGATAAAAAAGTAACATTAGACCTAAAAAACGAGGCAAAGGATATTAGAGATAGCATAAAGAAAGAGTTTAATAGCATAGTATTAAAATATACATCAAAAGAAGCAAATCAAGATATATTAGATATGTATAATATATTAAATGCTCTAAAAAATCTAATTTTAGAATTTAGTGAAGTATTTTCTAAAGCTAAAAGAGAGAAAAACATTATAGACTTTAACGACATAGAACATTTAGCATTAAAAATACTAGTAAATGAAAATGAGGAGCCAACAGAGATTGCTAAAAAGTATCAAGAAAAATTTGAAGAGATTGCAATAGACGAGTATCAAGATAGCAACTTAGTGCAAGAAAAAATACTTACAAGTATTTCAAAAGGGAATAATATATTTATGGTTGGTGATGTTAAGCAGAGTATATATAAGTTTAGACAAGCTAGGCCAGAGTTATTTTTGGGAAAATATGATAAATACGCACAAAAAGATGAGCAGATAGATGAAAAAAACAAAGAAAATAATGCAAGTATGGTAGATAGCGATAATAAAGAAGAAAGCACTAACCCAAATAATGGTCTAAAAATTAAGTTATTCAAAAACTTTAGAAGTAGAGAAAGTGTGCTTGATATTACAAACCTAGTATTCGAAAATATAATGAGCAAAGCACTAGGAGACATTGACTATAATGAGGAAGAATACTTAAATTATGGCGCAAATTATATTTCACCAGAAGAAATTTTGCAAAATAAAGTCTCGATAGAAGAAAACTCAACAGAGCAAATCTCAAACTCAAAAGAATTTAACTATGCAGGAAAAGCAGAGTTGCACATAATAGATTTAAAAGAAAAGGAAGAAGATATATATACAAATTCCGAGGAGGCAGAGAAAAATACTGTAGAAAAAAGTAATTCTATAATAGAGAAAAATATAAAAAGAAAAGACGATATAGTAGTAGAAAAAACAATAATAGCAAATAAACCAAAAGAGGATGAAGGCTCTGATGATGAAGAAGACGATGATAACAAAGAAAGAATAGAAGATTCGGTTTTAGAAGCTAGATTTGTTGCAAAAAAAGTGGACGAAATATTAAAAAGTGGTTACCACGTATATGATAGAAAACAAAAAAAATATAGAAAGGTAAAGCCAAGTGATATATGCATTTTATTAAGAGCAACATCTGTGCTAGCACCAATTTATGAAAAAGAAATTTCTGAGCTAAATTTACCAGTATTTAGCGATTCATCTGACACATACTTGGAGGCTATGGAAGTAGAAACAATAATGAATTTGCTAAAAGTTATAGATAATCCAATGCAAGACATACCACTTGTTTCGGTGCTTAGGTCAAGCATATTTGGGTTTACAGATAATGATTTAATAGAGATAAGACTTGTAGACAAAAAAAGCACATTTTACGAAGCAATGCAAAAGGCTAGAATTAGCGTAGAAACAGACTTAAGACATAAGATAGATAATACAATAAATAAACTAAATGAGTGGAAATCAGAAGAGAAATATATTCCATTAAATGAATTTATATGGAAACTATACATAGAAACAGGATTTTATAACTATGTAGGTTTACTTCCTAATGGAAGCTTAAGGCAGGCAAACTTAAAGCTACTTTTCGAGAAAGCAAAACAGTATGAAACGGCAAGTTTTAAAGGCTTATTCAATTTCATAAATTTTATAAATAAAGTAAAAACAAGTAGCAAAGATATGGCATCAGCAAAAATTATTGGAGAAAATGATGATGTTATTAGAATAATGAGTATTCATAAAAGTAAAGGGCTAGAATTCCCAATAGTATTTTTAGCAAGCACAGGCAAGAAATTTAACATGCAGGATTTAAACAATCCAATTCTATTACATCAAGACATAGGAATTGGTATGGAATACATGGACTCAGAAAGGAAAATAGAGTATTCAACATTAGCAAAAGAAGCAATCAAATTAAAAATAAAAAAAGAGACCATTTCAGAAGAAATGAGAGTGCTATACGTTGCGCTTACTCGTGCAAAGGAAAAACTAATAATAACAGGCTTAAGCAGAGATTTAACAAAATCGCTAGAAAAGAAAACTAAGCTATTATCAAACTTTTCAAAAAGTAAAAACAATAAAATACCATCTTCACTAGTAGAAAAATTTACTTCTTATTTAGATTGGCTAGAACTAGTATATGAACAAAATAAAGAAGAGAAAATAGAAAACACTATAGAACTACACACATACAACAAGCAAGAACTGATTTCAAAGCTAAAAAACGAAGAAAATGAAGTAATAGACGTTAGAAAACAAATAGAGGAAAAGGTGCAAAAAAGCAAAATCGATGAAAACACATTAGCAAAATTAAAATGGCAATATAAATATATAGAATCTTCTAAAATCCCTACAAACACTTCAGTAACTAAGCTAAAAGGACTAAATGAAAACAAAGACATAGAAGACCTAATAAACGAAGCTAAGAAAAAAGTAAACAAGCAAACCGAACTAAGCATAACACCTAAATTTATGGAAGAAAAGCATATTTTTACACCGGCAGAAAAAGGAACCTTGCTTCACTTGTGTGTACAAAAATTAGATGAATCAAAAGATTATACAAGAGAAGAGATTCAAGAATTTGTAAGTAACTTAAAAGATAAAAATATTATCTCAGAAGAAGAGCAAAAAAACATAAATACAGATATATTGTACAAATATACCAAATCAGAATTGTGGCAAGACTTAAAACAAGCAAAAGAAATACATAAAGAAACACCATTTTATATAAATATACCTGCAACAGAAATATATGATGAAGCAGAAAAAAGCGAAAAAATACTAGTGCAAGGTATTATAGATTTGTATTACATTGACAAAAACGATAATTCAATACTAGTGGATTATAAAACAGATTATGTGCCAAATGGTGATGTAAAAATATTAGAGGAAAAATACAAAGTGCAACTTGATATATACAAGAAAGCTTTGGAAGAAGCAACTGGCAAGAAAGTGTATAAAGCAATGATTTGGGCATTGAATAAGTAAAAAGAAATAATTTAAGTAAGCTTATTTGGTCTTACACGAAAACTTTATATGCAATAGTATACAATAAAAAATGATAGGTTTAAACTAAGAAGGGATTAACCTATCATTTTTTATTGTATAGGAAAAATCAAAGATTTTTGCTATACAACAAGGTCAAGTTTCCTTAGACCGTGCGTATTTGCGAAGCAAAACGCACATATGGCGAAGCCACTTTTCTTACAATAATTTGATTTGTTGAAAAACAGAATAAACAAGTCAAAATTATTAAAAATAATTCAAATGCTGATTCTAATGTCGAAATTTGTCATACGATTTTGCTTGCTCTTTAAGAGTATATATGGTATAATTTCCAAAATAAAAAAGAAGGCAGGTGAGAAATATGAGCAAAGAATTTGAAGAGAAAGTTTTATCTATATTAGAAGAACATAGTATTGCGCTAGGAATAATAAACGAACATACTAAAATAATAGAAGAACATTCAAAAACGTTAGATGAACATACCAAAACATTGAACGAGCACACAAGAATACTAAATGAACATAGCAAAGATTTAGCAGAAATCAAGAAATATTTGTTAGTACTTGAAGATAAAATATCAAATGAACTTCCAGCTTTATTTGATGGATTTAGCATGAATATTGAAAAAACAAGTGAAATTGAGTTCAAACAAAAAACTACTGATAAAAAAGTAGAATTTAATTCAATAAAAATTTCTAATCTAGAGAAAGTTTCTAAGATGCACGACAAGCAGTTAAAAAAATTGGCATCTCACTAGCAAAAAAAGAAAATGGGGCTTATTTATGTAATTTTAATTTGATTATATAGATAAGCCCCATTCGTTTTGATGTTTACGTGTCACTACAAAATTTCTCTAAATATACATATTACCTAGGGTTAAGACCTAAATTTTACAAAAAACATTATACAGTAACAATTGCTACATAAATAATTTTAAATAAAATTGTAAAAACATTTTTTCTGTGATATAATCCAAACCATAGAAAAATACAACTAAAGACAGAAATAAAAATAAATAAAAACAACAAAAAGGAGAAACAAATGGGAGATTTTGTGCATTTACACGTACACAGTGAGTTTAGCTTGCTAGATGGAGCAAACAGAATAAAAGACTTGCCAGTAAGAGCAAAAGAACTTGGAATGGATGCTATGGCTATAACAGACCATGGCGTCATGTTTGGTGCTATAGATTTTTACAAAGCTTGCAAAGCAAATGGTATTAAGCCAATTATAGGTTGCGAGGTATATGTTGCACCACGTACTAGACACGATAAAGATGCAGAGCTTGATAGCAAGTACAACCATTTAATTTTACTTGCAAAAAATAATGATGGATATAAAAACTTATCTAAACTAGTTTCTCTAAGCTTTACAGAAGGTTTTTACTACAAACCACGTATAGATAAAGAAATATTAGAAAAATATCATGAAAATTTAATATGTTGTAGTGCGTGTTTAGCAGGCGAAATAAACCAAGCAATTTTAAAAAATGATATGGAAGAGGCAAAACGAGTTGCTAACTGGTTTAAGGGAGTATTTGGCAAAGATTATTATTTAGAAATTCAAAATAATGGTGTAAAAGAGCAAGTACTAGTAAATCAAAAACTAGTACAACTTTCTCGTGAACTAGATATTCCACTTGTTGCTACAAATGATGCGCACTACTTAAAAAGAGAAGATGCATATAATCATGAGGTGCTTTTGTGTATACAAACTGGTAAAAGAATGACAGATGAAGATAGAATGCGTTTTGAAACTGATGAACTATACATTAAATCACCTGAAGAAATGAAAGACTATTTTGCAAATGTGCCAGATGCAATAGAAAACACAGTAAAAATTGCAGATGAATGTAATGTGGAGTTTGAATTTGGACATACAATTTTGCCTAATTATGATGTACCAGAGGGCTTTGAAACACATTATGATTATCTAAAAAAACTTACTGACGATGGAATTATAAAACGTTATGGGGAAAATCCACCAGAAGATATAATCCAAAGAAAAGATTACGAGCTATCTGTAATAAATAAAATGGGATATGTAGACTATTTCTTAATTGTGTGGGATTACATAAATTATGCAAAATCAAATGGCATACCAGTTGGACCAGGACGTGGCTCTGGAGCAGGTTCTATAGTAGCCTACGCAATAGGAATTACAGACATTGACCCTATAAAATATGGACTTATATTTGAAAGATTTTTAAACCCAGAAAGAATTAGTATGCCCGATTTTGACGTAGACTTTTGCTATGAAAGAAGACAAGAAGTAATAGATTATGTAGGCAGAAAATATGGACATGACCATGTATCACAGATTATTACATTTGGTACAATGTCTGCAAGAATGGTAATACGTGATGTGGGTAGAGCACTAGATGTATCGTATGCAGAAACAGACAAGCTTGCAAAAATGGTACCAAATGAATTACACATTACAATAAAAAAAGCAATGGAGCAAAATAGAGAATTACGTGAATTGTACGAGACAAACGAGGAATACAAAAAACTACTAGATATTGCTATGGCATTAGAAGGAATGCCAAGACAGGCTTCAACACATGCCTGTGGAATAGTTATTACAAAAGAGCCAGTAGATACTTATGTACCTCTATATATGAGGGATAATACAATATCTACACAATATATAATGACCACCTTGGAGGAACTAGGACTTTTAAAAATGGACTTCCTAGGACTTAGAACCCTTACAGTTATACAAGACACCAAAGACTTAGTAAAACAAAATAGAGGAATAGATGTAGAATTTGACAAAGATATGGATGATCCAAAGGTATATAAACAATGGCAAGATGGTACATCAGTTGGAATATTCCAGTTTGAGAGTCAAGGTATGACTAACTTTATGAAAGAATTAAAGCCAGACTGCCTAGAAGACATCATAGCAGGTGTATCACTTTATCGTCCAGGACCAATGGATCAAATTCCAAGATACATAGCAAATAAAAAAGACCCAGACCATGCAGTATATACACACGAAAGGCTAAAACCTATTTTAAATGTTACTTATGGCTGTATGGTATACCAAGAACAAGTTATGCAAATAGTTAGAGACTTAGCAGGATATTCACTTGGTAGAGCAGATTTAGTAAGACGTGCAATGGGAAAGAAAAAGCTAGATGTAATGGCAAAAGAGCGTGAAATATTTATAAATGGGCAAGTAGATGAAGAGGGAAACATTATAGTACCAGGTTGCGTGCGCAATGGAATAACAGCAGAAGATGCAAACAAAATATTTGACGAGATGGCAGAATTTGCAAAATATGCGTTTAACAAATCACATGCTGCTGCGTATGCTGTGCTTTCATACCAAACAGCATATTTAAAAACATATTATCCAGCAGAATTTATGGCAGCTATGCTAAATAGCTTTTTGGGAAATTTGGACAAAATACCAGCTTACATAGATGAATGTAAAAGACTAAACATAGATATATTAAAACCAGATATAAACAAAAGCTATACCAAATTTACAGTTGATGGAAATAAAATACGTTTTGGATTGGGAAGTATAAAAAATGTTGGATTAGGTGCAGTTGATGAGATAGTAGAAGAAAGAAATAAAAATGGAGAATTTAAGGACTTTGCAGAATTTTGTGAGAGGATTGCTAATGCATCAGTAAACAAAAAATGTGTAGAGAGTTTAATAAAAGCCGGTGCTTTTGACAACTTTGAGCAAACTAGAAGAACTTTAATGGAATCATTCGAATCTATTATTGATTCTATAGCAGATAGCTCTAAGAAAAGCTTCGATGGACAGGTTAGTATGTTTGATTTAGGTGGAGCAAATCAAAAGGAGATGGAAGAACTTAAATACACATATAAAGTAATGCCAGAATTTACAGAAAGAGAACTACTTTCAATGGAAAAGGAAATGCTAGGACTATATATTTCTGGCCATCCTTTAGATAAACTAAGACATCAAATAGAAATGCAAACTAATATAAATACTGCTCAAATGAGGGAAGCACAAAATACTAGTAGCTTAGACTCTGAAGCAATAGAAGGAGAAGAAAAAACAAATGAAATTACTGCTAATTTAAGCATAAATGAAAAATTACAAGATGGTCAATTTGTAAAATATGCAGGAATAATAACAAGTGTAAAGAAAAAGTTTACCAAAACAAATAAAATAATGGCATTTGTTACAGTTGAAGATTTATACGGACCTACAGAAGTAATAGTGTTTGAAAGTTGTTATCAAAACTGCTCAAATATTTTAATGGAAGATAATATAGTTTTAGTAGATGGTAGGCTAAGCATTAGAGAAGACGAAGACACTAAAATTGTAGCAAGAGACATAAAAGAGTTTGGAGAGCAAAAGAAAAAAATATTGGTTTTAGATATTACTAATACAGATGATGAACAAAAAGAAAAATTAAGAGGTGCAATTAGATTCTTTTCAGGAGAGAAAAACAATATACAAGTACAAATAATAAATGGAGAGAAAAAAGATATGGCAGGAGGAATTTTCCTAAACAATATAAGTAACACGGGAGAAAATAATGAGACATTAAGAGAGCTTAAAGACATTGTGGGGGAGGAAAATGCGAGAGTAGAGGAAATATAGGAAGTTATAGATTATTGTAATAAGCAACCAATGTATATTTTATTTAAAGTCTTAGTAGCACGCATATTTATAAAATTTTTGTACCTTGCTGGTCGAAACCATATAACCACAATTTCATAAATGAAATTGTGCTAGGTTTCTCCAATTCGCACTCGCTTATGCAAAGCTCGTTTGGTCGCTGCGCGGTACTACTAAATTTTATAAATATACGTGCTACTAAGACAAATAATAGATGCTGAACAGTAGTGGAAAAGGAAAAAAATGTAAAAAATCATGCCGATAAATTGACAATAATTGTAAATGGTGCTATAATTAAAGAATACCGTAATGGTAAATTGTATAAAAAAAGGAGTACGAACAACAATGGACAAGGCAAAAAAGGACTTCGAGGTTCACTTCTTAACGACCGGATTCGACCGGATCCCGAGTGGGATCATCAAAGTGAGGGATCGCGTGAGCGATTTCATTGCTTTGAGTGGGAAACTCATTCTGAGTGACCCGACGGTAGCAACTGGAGAGTTGCTCAAGGAAATCACCAAAGAGATTGTCCAGCAGGACATCTCTAGGATGAAAGCCGTCGAGGAGTTGATGGAAGTGAGAAGAGTTTAATCTCTTAGCCTAACACTCCAAACTGTGAGCCCGGTGCAGACTGCACCGGGCTCATTCTTGCAAAAAATACAAAACTTATATTGACCATTTCTACATAAAATGATACAATATAACCTGAGTTTGGTAGGAAAATAATGGAAAATGCACTTGTACTAGTTGATATTGCTAGGTTTCAAGTGCATAA
>CALXWT010000012.1 GCA_944392445.1 uncultured Clostridia bacterium | reverse complement strand
ATACTTAGTGCTTTTGTTTTTCTATATTTTTTCAAAATTTTTTATATCTATTTTCCCCAGATTATTTAACTCATATAAAATTAACCTATGGCAGTTCCAATAAATTTATCAGAATTGCCATAGGTCTAGATTACTTCAATTTTGGCTTTATTAGGCTCTTAAATCTTGAGCTTTATTAAAACCTAATAATGTGTTTTACAGAACCTGATACATGCGAATAATCACAGTACCTCCTTCAGTAAAGGCTTCAATCTCGATAGTAAAATCGAGATTATTGGTAAACACCAAGGTCTTCCTATACCTCTCGTCCGAGGACCACGATACGGTTGCATCATATCCCTCTTCCACATAAGAAGAAGGGATACTGTGGTGAAATACCTTGTCTACTTGCAGTCCTTGTTTTAAGACTGCATTGTAGAGTGCTGTGGATACTTGGCATACGCCTCCACCGTATCCATCCACATACTTTCCACCACTAATTACAGTGGCTATTTTATAGCCATTTTCTTTGTTGGCGATCCCCACTGTCGAATACCATTCGAATTGCTGGCCCGGCTCCATTCTGTAATCATCCAATTTGGTACAAGCGAGAGCCATATTGTAGTTCCGGTTTGCTCCACTCGAATCATTATCGATTCTCACTTCGCACAGGAACTGCTTTCCAGTTTCTTCTGCCGGAAGCAAAATATACCGTTTTAAAGCATACCCTGTGCTTCCATCTTGCGTTCTAACTGTGTAGAAATCGCCCTCTTCTCCTGTAATAAATACATTTTCGCCGTTCGAAAGTTTTTTCACCCTTTCTGCACTTTTAGATGGTGCATTCCTCAGAGAAAGGAATTCTTGCACCATAACCGTGCCAGTTTTTTCCGTTTCGTAGCTTACTGCATACACAGACAAGCTACAAATCAGAATTAGGCACATTGCCAAAAATACGGACAAAATTGAAGTTTTCCGGTCCTTCATAACTGAGGGCCTCCTTTCTAAAAATTATGTTAACATTGTAGCACTATTTTTTGGCTTTGTCAATCTCTGCCACTATATATGTCTTCATGAAAAATTAGTTTTTCTCCCCAGGAAAGTATGTATTTTTAAAGAATTTTTTTGTTTCTTGGTGTCGCAGACCTTCTAATGATAAAAAGAAAAAAGTTTTTTCTTTTTATCGCAGGAAGGTTGCTCCAAATCGCACTCGCTTCGAAGAAGCTCGATTGGTCGCTTACGCGTCACTACAAAAATTCTTTAAAAATACATACTTTCCTGGGGGATATCATAAAAACCATTACTACTTACTAGCTTGCATTATTATGGCTAATAAAACAAAAATTGTTCCTAATTCCCAATAAATTGTATCATATTCTGTATACCTACCCGAAATATTTATAATTCCTCTTATAAGCATTCCACTCATTAGTATTGCAATTCCAGAATTCCACAAGCTGTACGATATTCTAGTGACCTTAATTTTTTTTAAGTACACTACTCCATATATAATAACACCACCTACTAATGGTACAATAAATAAGAGTCTCATAAAATATGAATATACACCATAGCTAAACTGTTCATATACATAACTAAAAATGATGCTTATTAGTGATATTATAGCATATACCTTTATTGTTTTCTTTATAGATTTAGTATCCAATGTATACAATATCGCTCACCGACCTTTCTTTAATTATCCTTCCGGAAGTTGTTGGATTATTAATTACCTTTCCATTAAAGTATAATGTTGAGGAACCTCCACCATCTAGGTTGTATGCTATTTTACATCCATATTCTTGCATAATTTCTGCTACTTGATATAAAGATAATCCTTCGCTCTCCTCTGTTCTACCATCTGACACTAAAAATATATAGTGTAGATTATCTACTATTCCAATGGCTGTACGGGGATTTTCTGCTTGAGATTTTGCTACTTCATCATTTTCCGAAACTACAATACCACCATCTAAAACTAGGGTCGGACCAAATGTTAAAGTATTTACTACTCCTTTTTCTATTAATTCTTCTGCTGATATTTCTGTTTCGTTTATTATTCCAAATGAACCATCTTCATATATAACTAAATCTTCATATTCTGTATTGCTTTTTACTGTACTACGGTATAGGCTTCCTTGTTTTATAACATAGCCTCGCGTATTTGCACCATAGTAATCGCCATTTATTGCAAGTATTGCATTGTTTGCATTAGCCATTTCCGAGGTAGTTTGTGTTACATCAGTTCCAAAACTATTATGCGCTAATGCAGTTTTTAAGTATTCTGGTGATGAAATTTGAACATCAACTACATAAATGTATGTGTTATTTCTATAAATTGTGTTAATAGAAATATTTATGTTTTCGTCAGTATATGACGTATCTGTAATTGTACTCTCAATAATTTTTTCGTCTGCTTCATCGTTATTATTTTCTACCACTTCGTTACTTTCGCCTAATATGTTATTTTCTACCATTTCGTCGCTTTCCTCTAATATATTATTTTTTGTATTATCAACCATATTTGTTTCTACTACTGTAATTACATCTGATATTACAAAAGTTTTTAGTAAAATATATACATTTAAGCTAGTTAGCAATATTGAAAAAATTATTGCATATACAAATGGCTTTTTAAAAAATTTCATGTAAATCCTTTCTTTTAAAAATTATAAACTTCTGCACCACAAAACTTAAACCAAATAAAATTATTTCGGTTATTAGTTTTAAAATATACAAATTATTTAATCCTATAACTTCTAATCCAAGCATAATTCCTGTATTTAGAGCCAATATAGTTATTGCAAGCAAAATATATTTCCAGGCAGTTTGGTTATGCTTTTTACTATCTTCAAACACGTATTTTTTATTTAATATGTAGTTAACACTTGCACTAATAATTCTTGCTATAACATTTGCCAAAATTAGTTTTAGTGTTGTGTTAATAGTAGAAAACAAATTTACTAATATTGTATATAATGTATAGTCTATTATAAAAGAAATTATAGAAGACATTGAAAATTTTATTATATTTTTATATATCATATATGCATCCTTTACCGGTTTAAAATGTGTTTTGCTATTATTATTTATATAAATAGTTTCGATTGGAACTTTTTCTATTTTTATGTTTCTTGTAGTTCTTAATAATACATTCATTTCATATTCAAATCTATTTCCTCTAGTTTCTAACATAAACGGAATTAATGTAGTATGAAAAGCCCTTAGGCCACATTGTGTATCTTTTAGATAAATTCCCGTGGATAATAAAAATACATATTTGGTTATTTTATTACCCAATTTACTTTTAATTGGAACTTTTCCTTTAAAACATCTTACACCTGTAATAATTGTATTTTTCTTATTCTCACATTCTTTTGCAATTTTTATAATATCTTCTGGAGTATGTTGTCCGTCTGAATCTGCAGTAATAACTACTCCATATTAATTTATTTTTTTTATATATTTAAAAGCCGTTTTTAGAGCTACACCTTTGCCTAAGTTTTCTCTGTGAGTTAGCACTGTAGCATACAACCCCACCTGTTCAAACAATTTGCTATATGCTTTACCACTTCCATCATTAACTACAATTATTCTAATTTTTGGATATTTCTTTAGTTCACTTACCAAATTCACTAATTTTTCGTCTGGTTCATAAGCTGGAATAACAACGTAATTCATAGGCACTCCTTTTCAACTTTTTATAATTATTTATACTTAATTAATTCTATCTACCTCGTCCACTTCCTTGTTCAGGCATTCCCATATTGCCTCCACCTTTACCTGGCGTTACCATACTATTTGATGTACTTCCAGAAATTGTGCTAGTTACAGTTACACTACTGCTTGAGGTTCCATTTATACTTAATGTATAGGTTTCTTCATTTTCTATTTGAGCAGATGAAACAAACATTACTCCGAATGTATTATCTGCTATAAAATTAATTATTTCGTTTCCTGAACTATCTGTAACTACAATATTGTCTCCCTGACTTCCAGAGGCACTAAATGCAATACCATATTGTGTTGAGGTACTTGATGGGTTTTCCCACATTCCATTTGCTCCATAAGCAATTATTGTTCCTCCTGCTATAACACATTCACTATTATAGTCAAAAGAGCCATTTCCACTTGATGTAGGTCCTGCTATTGTAACATTTCCACCATTTATATAAATTGAGCCGTTTGCATCTAATCCATCTCCATTTACTTTAACATATACATTTCCGTCATTTATAATAAGCTTTTGGTTTGTTTCTCCAACTTGGCTAAAACTATTTTGCCCCGGTCTGTCGCCAAAAGATGAGCTATCATTTCCTCCCGAAATATTTATTCCATCATCACTAGAAACCACACTTATATCTCCACCATTTATTTCAACATAGCTACTTTCTATTCCTTCATAGCTATTTGCAATATCTATGGTTCCATCATTTATACTAATACTTGTATCTGCATGGATTCCATCATCACCAGATGTAAGTGTAAATGTTCCATTATTTATTATAATAACTCCATTTGAATGTATAGAGTCATCTGAAGAATTTGCATTAAAGCTTCCACTTTATATTGTTATTTCCGTTCCTGCCTTTATTCCTTTACTACTTATGTCTTCTAAAGTATTTGATACCTGTCCACTGGTCTCTATATTTATATTTGAGTCTGCTATATTTACTATAGTTTCTGCTTGTATTCCATCTCTTTCTGTTTCTATGTCAATATCCGAGTTTTCTATTTTTACAAATCCCAAAGATGTATCTGTTGTATTGGTTGACTTAATTCCGTCTCCATTTGCTGTAATGCTCAATGTAGCATTGTTTATGCCTACATAATCCTTTCCTCGTATTGCATCATCATTGGAGGTAATTGATATATTAGAATTTGATATTTTTAGTATGTCCTTACTTACAATTCCATCTAAGTAGTTTGCGCTTACAATTAGCCTTCCAGTTCCATTTATAGTTAAATCAGTTTTGCTAAATATAGTTGCATCTGGCTCGTTATCTGTAGTGTCCGTAAAGTATGAATAACTATTTGAATCTGTTACATAATTTGTTGTACCCTCTGCTAAGGTAATTGTTATTTCATTTGCTTCAATTCCATTTATTACAGCAGTTGTCTCGCAGGTAATATTTACGTTAGATAATACCAAAGTAACATCTGCATTACTATTTGCATTTACTATTATGTCTCCATCTGTTAATGTTCCTGTAAGGTAATAAACACCAGCTGATGTTATAGTTATAGTATTGCCAGATACTGTAGCACCTCCTCCATCTACACTAGAATTATCATCTTGCAAAGTAATAGTTGAAGTATATGATGTTGATGAAGTTTCTTCTTCATATTCAACATTTAGTTCTGTACTTTCTGTTACTATTGGAGTAATAGCATCTTCTTTTTTATTATAGTTCATGTAAATTCCTACTCCAAGTATTATTACTACTACAATAACAATTATAAAAATTAAAATTTTCTTTTTCATAATTCGATTTCTCCAATTTCCTCCCTTTCAAGCATTACTAATAAATTTCCGTTTCTGCAACGAATTTCATCTAAGAAACTTTTTTGACTTATACTCTTTTTCATTTCAACATAGTATAGTAATTCATACATACTTCCCATATTTGTGGTTTTAACTCTGCTTAGTTCAACTTTATCTGTGTATTTTTCAAAAATATCTTTAAATACATCGTCATAATCCATATTCTCTGGAATTACGATTTTTAATTTTCTTCTTACTTTTTCATCTTTACTTACAATTATTTTATTTACTATTAAAATAATTATAGCTACAATTACTGTAAATACTACTGCATATACTATATATCCCATACCTAATGCCAAGCCTACTGCCATTGCCCAAAATACACTTATAATTTCTTTTGAATTTCCTGGCATACTTCTAAATCTAATTAAGCTAAATGCTCCTGCAACAGCTACTGATGTTCCTAAATTACCATTTATTAGTATTATTACCACCTGTACCAAAGCTGGTAATATTGCAAGTGTTAGTAAAAAATTTTGTGTTGTTTTTGTGGTCAGTTTATGAATAAAACTTATTACTCCTCCTAATACAAGCGCAACTGCTATGCAAATTAATACGTCAATGGAACTAACTGACGCTATAGTTCCTTCATTTAAAATACTGTTTAACATTTTTAATCTCCTTTTCTATTTTACAATTTATATAACATACTTTTTTACACAATTAGCATTAAGTACTATTTGTGTATATGCTTCACCATATTTTGAAAATCCACAAGGGAAAATATTTTCTTCTGTTAGACTATCTACAAGCCAAAGTGGAATTGCTCCAAGTGTTTTTAATTCCATTATATATTTGTCTTCTTCAAAAATAGGCTTGCCTTCATCACATTTTTCAAGTGCTAAATCATAGTTTCTAGCTATTATATTTGTGTCAAATGTTATTCTAAATTTAGAATCGTTTTTGTCATAATATGCAATTCTATCATAGGATAAGAACATTGTTGGATGCAAATTAAAATACTTAAAATAATAGTCTATTTCGTTTTGTACTTGCACATCTTTTGTTTCTATTTTTTCTCCCGAAATGTATTTATATGCTTCATTTAATGGTAGCTTAATTCTTCTTTTGCTAACCACTCCATCATATTTTCTTTTTATTTCTAAAAACACACTATCTTTTTCTGTAGGCTCATTATAACTTCTAAGCCTAATTTTATCTTTATATACTGGCTTTTGTATTGAATGTGAAATTAGGTCATAATTTGGTGTATCGAAATACACATTGCATATTTTACTTTTGCCGTAACTATCTTCAATCATTTTATCTTGCATTCTGTCTTGTATTATTTCGAATTGTTCTTTATTTATAATATATTTTTTTTCTACTCTTCTAAAAAACTCTGCCATATTTACCTCCTTTCAAATTGTTTGTTATTATGATATGTTTTTTTCCTTAAAAAAAATTTAAAATTTTGTGAAAATTGTGTGCTTTTTTTGAAAAAATTTTTTCACACACAACAAAAAAAGACCCATTTTTGAGGTCTTTTTGTTATTATATAATAAATTTTTTATTGTTACAAAGTTCTATAGTTATTTTTATCTGCTCTTTCATCAAGTTGTCTATCATATTCTTTTCCTTTATAAAACCAGTCTGTCTTCTTATCTGTTGGGTGTGCTTTTCTGTTTTTATCTAATAGTACATCAAATAATGCAGCTATTGCCAAAACTAATCCAAAGAATTCAAACATCATTCCCATTACTTGTGTTGTATCTATTGTTCCCTCTATTATTTGTGTAAAATGTGTTACAAAGGATGGTCCATAATACATAAAATGAGCTAATAAATATATTATAGCTGCTAACAGCTTTCTCTTTACCATAAAACATATACATATAAATGTAATAAATAGTAAAGCTATTTCCATTCCCATGTTAGATGGAACAAACATAAAGTCTATTCCTATAGAATACAATGCTGTTCCTACTAGTCTAAATCCCCAAAACATAAAGGCAAACATTGCTATTAACCAACTCGAAAAATTTTTCATAAGTAAATTTCCTCCTTAGATTTTATATACTATAAATATATTTTAGCATATTTTGTCGAGAATTCAATAGCTTAAGAGAAAAATGTCAAACAATTTGCTATCGTAAATAACTATATAACAAAAACCTGAGCCAATGGCTCAGGAAAAAATTTACAACATAATTTTATTTAAAATTGTATATATTATTAACTTTGTTGTTGGCTTATTATTATCAAAGAAAGAAAAATACTTATTAATTCTTTTTACGCTACATCTATTATACATCGAAGTAATCGAATAATTGATATCACATTTTATATTATTAGTTTTCTTTTTATACTTTTTTGATAATAAAGGATAAATGTCCTCTTTTAAATTTATGCAATCTATTTTATCTTCAACATATACTATATAAATACATTCTATTAGGTAATGCGTTCCTTTAAGTGACATATCAAATCCTAGATTGATTATTTCTTCTTTTATCTTTTCCTTCATTTTTACTACATTTATTGCCATTAGCACTTTTCTCCCTTATATATTATTCTTTTTTATTATCTCAATAATTTCACTATTATTTATTTTTTTATTAACATATTTAATAATACTAGTAATGATAATTAATATTGCTATGAATAAAATTAATATTTCTATATATGGTATATTAAAATTAAAATATTCATAATAATCTATAGTCTTATATAAAATATATGAAGTTAATAAACTTAAAGCAATACCAGCAATATATGGAATTATAAGGTAAACTAAATATTCAGTTAAAATTATTTTATTCATATCCTTTTTACTTATTCCTATTGATATTAATACAGAAAAATCTTTCATTCTTAAATTAATATCACATACCACTACGTTAATTAGATTTACAACAGTAATGATTATTATTAATATACTAATACTGGTTAAAAACACTTGTGTTATTTGTTTTTCCATAATTTTATCACTTGTGTCTATATAAATAGAAGATAAATTTGTATTATATTTTAAATTTATTATTTCTAATTGCTCGTCTAATTTTTCTCTATTAGTCGAATAAACATCGAGCTTTATGCTTTCTTTTATATTTGATGTTTCTAATAGTTCATTCTCTATATTATTAAGAGTATCATAATTTACAAAAATACGAAGTGTAGGCACTATACCGTAAATATCACTATTTAAATAGAATCCATCTGGCATTTCTGTTGCAACTTTGGCAATTTTTAGTTGAACTTTATTTTGGTCATCGCCATATTCAACCCATCCCTCTTCTTTTTCTGCAATTTGACTTAATCCGTTCACTCCAATCATAATCATATATATAATGTTTATCTTGCTTTGCTCTCATATATACTTGTATAGTATCTCCTTCTGTATAATTGGTAAAATAAATTCCATCATAATATTTAGTTTTTACATCATCATAGTTTACAAATATACACTCATTATCATTTAGTTCTTTTAGTCCAAGTTTATTTAAATATTTTTCATATTCATCTCCAGATAAAGCAAATATATCAAATCTAATTTCATAATCCGTTCCTCCTACAAATAATCTTTCGCGTAGGTCTGGACTATTTTCTATGGCTTGCTTTAAAGATTCACTAATATTTTTTTCATCAATATAAATCCATAATTGATCAGAACTGTACTCATAAATTTTCTCTACTGTTTTTGTCTTTAAGAACTCCTCTTTAACTACATTTGCTAACTCATCTGTATCTATATATAAAGTGTAATTTCGACTATATTTTGTAACACTATTATACATGTTATTTATATAACTTTGTGAAAATATAACCATAAAAACTGCCAACATTACATTAATCATCATAACTACATATTTATTTTTATGTTTTAATATATTTCTATAAATTAATGTACCTTTTATTGTTTTAGTTGTTACTTTTAATGCTCGTTTATTAAATTTCGTTTCGTTTTCTTTTATTTTATCTATTATAGTATATTTGCTTGCTCGTATTGCTGGCAATACGACTGATAAATATGCTATAAAAAAGATTAGTACTATTACCATAATAATTAACTTATACGAAATATTTAATTGTGAATATAGTCCACTCAAAGAACCAATTATTTGTTCTATTTGATTTATATTGTCAAAAATTATAATGAAACTTAAAACTAACCCTATTGGAATTGCAATAAGTAACATAATAGTTGTTTCTATAAAAATCAAATTAAATACTTGCTTTTTATTTGCTCCTATTGAATTTAGGTTTGCATATTCTTTTTTTCTTTGTATTACAGTCATGTTAAATATAGAATATAGAAATACACTAGCTATAATGCAAATAATAGCAATAAAAAATATTAATGGAATAATTATTTTTGCATCCTCTTCATCCTTCATATTCCATATACCCGAATAATGTAAAAGGTTGGTATTATACAATAAATTTTCTTGTAATTCAGCTTCATTATTATATAATTTTAAAACTTTTGCTATTTCTTCTGAAACTTGGTATGCCTTGTTTATATCATTAAATATTACACTAGCATCAACAATAGTCTCTTTGGATAGAATAGACTCATCTAAGAAAGTAATAGCTCCTATAGTCATATTTTGCATAGAAAATTTTTCAAAATCTGGTGGCTCTATAACTCCAACAACTTTATATTCTTTAGCTTTCCCATTAATTGTGATATTTACTTCGTTCATAGAGTTAACATTTACAAGATTTCGGCTTAAAACAATTTCATTATTTGTTTCTGGCATTCTTCCCTCTATTACTGTTATTCCTAAATTATTTATTGCATTTGAACTATATGCTTTTAAATGAATATTCATTTCCACATTAATTTCTGAATAATTTTCTTCTCCAATTCCTATATCCTGTATCAAGGAAACTTCTTTAATATCAGAATTTTGTATAAGGCTTACAGCTTTATTATATTCGATATTATTAAACTTTACTTCCCAATTGGAATTAGCTCTACTAACACTAATCATATAACTTTGGTAAATGTTAAATAACAGAATAATAGAAATGAGTAATAACGTTACTATTATAATACCCATAATTGTTGTAATGCTTCTTTTTTTATTGTTTTTTAAATATCTCCATGCTAATTTTAAACTAATATTCATAGTAAAACACCTTTCTCTTATTTTAATTTTTCATCAAGTATAATCTTTCCATCTTGCAATTTTATAATTCTATCTGTTTGCAAAGCTATATTTTCGCTATGTGTTACAAGTAAAATTGTCTGATGATATTTTTTTCCAGTATATTTTAAATAAGAAATTATTTCATTTGAATTTTTAGAATCTAAATTTCCGGTTGGTTCATCTGCTAATATTATGGAAGGCTCTGTAATAATTGCACGACCAATAGCCACTCTTTGTTGTTGTCCACCAGATAGTTGACTTGGAAAAGAATTTAGTTTTCCTTCTAGTCCTAACACTTTAATAATCTCATCCACTTTATTTTTTTCTGGTTTACGATGATCTAATAAAAGTGGTAATTCTATATTTTCTTTTACCGTTAGTATTGGAACCAAATTATAGAATTGATAAATTATTCCTATTTGTCTTCTTCTATAATCTGTAAGTTTACTTGGCTTTATTTGTGATAATTTGTTCCCTTCGATATATATTTCTCCTGAATTTGCTCTATCTAGTCCACCAATTAGATGTAGTAAAGTAGATTTTCCACTTCCACTTTCACCCATTATTGAAACAAATTCGCCTCGTTCTACCGAAAAAGAAACATTATTTAGTGCATTAACCTTAGTGTCTCCTTCTCCATATATTTTAGATAAATCTTCTACTTTCAAAATTTCCATATAGTTACCTCCCTACAAAATTATTTTATAACAAAAAAGTGACTCTACAGTGACATAAAGAAAAAAAGTTAATAATTTATTAACTTTTTTTTATAAACCTAATACTAAATTCGGTTCCTATATTTAATTTACTTTTTACATTTATTTCACCATCTTGTAAGTCTATTATTTCCTTTGCTAGTGAAAGACCTATTCCAAAACTATCTTTATTTGAATTTTTTCCTTTATAAAATCTGTCAAAAATATGTTTTAAATCTTCTTTGTCCATTCCACAGCCAGTATCTTTAATTTTAATTTCTGTATATAAAGGATTTTCTTCATAATTTATATATATATTGCTTCCATTTTCTGAGTGTTCTAGAGAGTTTTTAAAAATGTTAGTTAAAGCTTCTAAGCTCCATTTAAAATCACCTATAAATGATACTTCATCATTTCCTTTTATCTTTATTTTAGAAGCTTTTAGATCAATCATTACTTCTAAATTTTTTAAAACTTCTTTTACAATTTCTTTTACATATATTATATCTTTACTCATAATTATGGCTTTAGTATCTAATTGAGCCATTTTTAATAAATTATCTACTAACCAACTTATTTTATCTAATTGCAAAGAAATTTTATTTAAATATTCTTTTTTTTCTTTTTTAGACAAATGGTTATTTTCAATTAAATTGTCTACTAAAACAGTAACAGAAAATAGAGGAGTTCTAATTTGATGTGAAATATCTGATAAATATGAGTTTAATTTATTTCTATCGGTTTCTATTTCCTTTGCATATTCTTGGAGTTTTATAAATAGTTTATAAAGTTCACTTTGGAAGATTCCTTTGCTAGTTTCTTCAACTATAAAACTATAGTCATTCTTGTAAATTTTTTCTACATTTTTTAAAATTTCTTGTAATTCTTTTTTTTCATTTTTATATGAAATATAATTTATTAAAATGTATAGCATAGAGCTTATTACTAAAATTATAATTGCTACTATAATATATTCATTTACATTTTTTTGAATTTCATATACTGCTATAGTATCATTTATACTAAGATTGTAATTATTGTATAATGCTTGCTTCTGCCTATTATTAATTAAATAAAACGCACCACATATAAGCATACACATAACAATTGTAATTATAATGACTAATCTTATTACGGTACTTAAAGTATTACTCTTGTATTTCATTACTTTCCACCTTATATCCAATTCCTCTTATAGTTTTTATAATTTTAGGATTATTTGGATCATCTTCTATTTTATCTCTTATTCTTTTCATATAAACTGTTAATGTATTATCATTTACGAAGTTTGAAGATACATCCCATATTCTTCCTAGCAAATATTCTCTCGTAATTACTTTGCCTAAATTTTCCATTAGAATACATAACAATTTATATTCTAATGCTGTTAATTCTATTGGTTCATTTCTTTTATATACAGTATTGTTTTCTTTATCAAAATATATTGGTCCAATTTTTATATTGGACGTATCATTTCTTCTTAATATATTTTTAATTCTAGAAATTAATTCTCTCATTCTAAATGGTTTTATAATATAATCATCTGCCCCGAGTTCTAGCCCTTTTACAACATCATCTTCTGAACTTTTTGCAGTTAAAAATATAATTGGAATATTTCCATATAATTTTTTTATAGTACAATAAAAATCTATTCCGTTTCCATCTGGCAAAAGAATATCTAATAAAATTAAATCAAATTTATTTGAGTTCAGTATTTCTTTTGCCTCTTTTATGCTGTTACTGGTATATGCTTTAAATCCTTCATTATCTAATATTGTTTTTATTCCAGTTGCAATTACATCACTATCTTCTATAATAAGTATTTTTATTATGTTACTTTCCATATTTTTCCTTTCGTTTATAAGAAATTGGTATTATTATAACATTTTTTTATTTTAATTTCAATTTTTACTTAAACTTAAGAGCTATACATAAAGTATAGCTCTTAAGAAAAAGAAAATACTATTTTCTTTTTTTAGGCAGAAGCATTTGGGTTGTTAATTACTGATAAAATTCCATGGCAAATGCAAAATAAGCATCTGTGGAACCTTCAGTTCTCTGGATTTTTACTGTGTATGTACCTTTTGAAAGGCTACCAATTGTAAAATAATCAGCTTTACCATTGGCATTAATGTTGCCACTTCTATATTCAGGTCCATCAATAGTCAATTTATAAACGGCTACACCACTACCACTAGTACGCCTCGTCGAATAGTATACCGTAACATTACTATAGTCCTTATCGACAACTAAAGTACCGGTATACACCATTCGAGGGCTTAAAGTTCCGGTTAGCGTTTGGCCAACCTGAGTGTCCCTAGGCTGTACTATTGCTTTAAGCATTGCCTCACTTTCTGCTATTTTTTCTTTCGTAATTGCCGTTATAGGCACATCATCTGCTTCCGGCTCAGTAGCCATTGCGGTAGCGCTTCCAAAAATAGAGAAACACATAACAATAGCTAACAGGAAAGAAAAGATTTTCCGTTTTTTTGTCATAATAATGCTCCTTTTTGTATTATCTTAATGCTTCTGCCTTTTCCTAACTTTATTAAAAGTTAAGAAATTCGATATAATCCATATAGATTACATCTTTAATGATTATAATACTTTTTCTAATAATTTCTCATTTAGATAAAAAAAGATAAAAAATAGTATGTATATTTTTTATTTAGTTGTCACACAACTTCAAAAAATATACATACTAAATTTTGCTTTCAAAACTACTCATCAACAAAATTAAATTCATCTTTGAATTTTTCTTTAAAGATTTCAAATACAGCTTGTAATACATCTTCATCTTCAACGCTTACATAAGATTCTTCATCTTCTGAATCTGTATCTTCTAATTTAAGTATTACAACTTCGTCTGCTTCCTCTTCGTCATTTGGTAGTAATACTACATATTCTTCTCCATCATATTCTATTAAATCTAGGAATTCGAATTCAATTTCGTCTCCGTTTTCATCATTTAGTACTATTATATTATCTAATTCCTCTCCTTCTTGATTGTTTGGAACGTTATTTACATCATCACTCATTATAATATTCTCCTTTCAAAATATATTTATTTATATTATAAAAATTTAATGTCTATTATTATATTATTTCTTTATTTTAAGATTACATACTATTTTTAATTTTGTTCATATATGTTTCTAAAATATATACTGCAGAAATAGTATCTACAATATTTCGTTTTTCATTTTTATTTATATTTAAGTAATTCATCGTTCTATGTGCTGCCACAGTAGTTAGTCTTTCATCGACTTCCACAATCTTTACTGTATTAAATTTACATTTTAATTTGTGAATAAATTTTTCTGTAATTTCAACTCTTTCGGACTTAGTTCCATTCATATTAATTGGTAATCCTATAACTATAGTATCTATTTTATATTTGTTAAGAATTTCCTCTAACCTTTTTAGTACTATTTTATCGTTTCCTTTGTGATGAATAGTTTCTAGTCCTTGTACAGTTATATCGAGTTCATCTGTTATGGCTAGTCCCACTCTTGCGTCTCCATAGTCTATTCCTAATTTTCTCATTTTATTCATCTAATCCTATATAATCTTTAACCATTCTTTCTAGTAATTCGTCTCTTTCTACTTGCCTAATTAAATTTCTTGCATTATTATGACTTGTTATATAAGTAGGGTCCCCTGATAGAATATATCCCACAATTTGGTTTATTGGATTATATCCTTTTTCTTGTAAAGCATTGTATACTTCTTTAAGTATTTCTTTTGCTTTAACGCTTTTATCTCTTTCCACTTTAAAACTCATTGTTTCATCCATCATTGACATTGCACATACCTCCTTATAATTCACTTATTCTACTTTCATTTTTGTCTGCATTGTCTAAGTATTCTTCTTGTTTTTTTAGAACTCCTTCTAATGCTGTTCCTTTATAATATGTAGATATTATAATATTTATCTTAGGCTTTGCAATTACATCTTCGCCATCTTCAAATTCAACATCTACCGGTTCTATTTCTAATGCTTCTACATCATCTTTCATTTGTTTTATAAAACTAGAAACTGCTGACCTTTCTATTCCCGAGAAGACTATAACAAATTTTGGTCCCATATATCTTACAAAAATATATTGATTTGATAAATTAGACTTTATTATACCACAAACTTTAGTAATTACCGTATCTCCTGTTTTTCTACTAATGTCTTCGTTTATTTCTTCTATATTAATTATTTTAAACATACATACAGTAGACGTTGTATATAAATCTATGGTTTTTCTTCCTTCTCCATATAAATATTCTGCTGTTTTTAATGTACTATATTTATCATCTCTAACTATACTTTCAATTATTTTTTGATTTGCAACTGTTTTTAAAATTGCTACAATATTATTTCTCATTACCTCTAATATAGTAGTGTCTATTGAATCAAATTCATGTGCATTACTTCCTTCTAGTAGCCAGTATCCTATAAACACATTGTCTATATATAGTGGAAAAAACATTGCACTTTTTGCTCTAGCAAATTCCATTTTTTGATAAGGTAATCTTTCGTTTTCATTTTCTACAGTTATATATTTAGGTATAGATGTTTCTATACTTTCTTTAAAAACTTCTTCTGATTGTAATTCACTTAAGGCATCCCAATGCTTTTGGTCAACATTAGATGCTCTTACCACATACTTTGTTCCATCATATACTACTATTGTAGAATATTTTATTTGATATCTTTCAATAATAATATTATTTGCTTGTTCTATTTTTTCTTCTACTGATGCATTTTGACTTATTGTATCCATAAAATCTTGTAATATATTTAAATTTGTAACTTTTTGATTAAGATTATTAAAATTAGTTATTTTTTTGTGTATGGACATATTATATACCATTAGTAATATTATTATAACTATTAGTATTAATATTACTGCTATTATCAAAAGATATCCCCCCTTTGTTTCTATTAATATCTATTTTTCATTTTGTTTAGTGTTTCATTTATATTACTTGTAAAACCACTTGTATTTTGATTATATGTATTAAATTTATTTGCTGGTTTATCATTATTTAGTAGTGGATACATCATGCTTGTTAATCCTTCTAGACTTGCTATTAGTGTTTTTGGATATCCTTTAGTAGATATTTCGCAGTTTACTAATCCGTCTAAATATCTAGAATATGCTTCTTGGTCAAATGGTATGGTACAGAATTTTACATTGTCTTTATCAAAAAGCTCTGTCATATACGACATTGAAGGGTCATTATATGAAGACATTCCTCCTATAATTACTCTTTCTGTTATACTTCTAACTCTTAGTACTTTATTTAAAACTATTCTTAGCTTACTTGGGTCTAGTATATTTCTTGACTTTAAATTTCTTAAAAACGCTGTTAATGGTTGTATAGTTAAAATGTCAAAACTTTGTACTAAATATATTTCTTGAGCACAATCGAAGTATGCATATCCTGTATCATAATCGCAATCCATAATAACCAACGAATAATTTTTGCTTAATGTTGTAAGTACGTTTTGATAATCAGTAAAATCTATGTTTCTATCTGGTAAAGTTGTAAATACAGTTAAATTTTTGCTTACTTCTATTCCTTTAGCAATTCCGTTTTGCAAATTATCTACACAATTAAATGCTATTTTCCTTAACTCTTCATCATTTTGAGTATATATATAGTATGAGTTTTTATTTTGTGTTAAATCCAATATTGCTGTTTTTATTCCACTTTTTGATAACAATTCTGCTGTACTGTTTACTAAAAATGATGTTCCATTTTTTGAGGTTCCTACAAAAGCAACTAATTTGTTTGACATGCTTAGTAAACTTTTTAGGTTAGAATTATCTCTTTGCTCGTAATTTTTATTAGGCTCAAGTTCTTGTGTTGTTGGTGTATAATTATTTTGATTATACATATTTGAATTATAACCCACATTAGTGTTGGTATTAACACTTGTATTTTGTGAATTATTTCCTAGTCCAAATAGATTTACAGATTCATCAGCATTAGCTTGTTGTGATACACTATTTTTTTGTACTGTTGAAGTTTCATCCTCTAGCCCTGGCAAAATAAGTCCACCTGAAGAAATTTCTTCTTTAGTATCACTTCCTAAGTCGAATAAATTTACATCATTATCTTGTTTTTCTACTGTTTCTACTGTAGTTTGAACTTTTTTTGGTCTTCCTCTTCCTCTTTTTGGTTCACTACTTACCTCTTCTTGTACAACAGGTTGTACCTTTTTTGGTCTTCCCCTTCTTTTCTTTTGTGGTTCTGCTGTTTCCGATTTTTCAGATATATCGGTTTCTACAGATTGTAATATGTTTTCTATTTCGGATTGGTCTAGTTCTTTTGGTTGTACCTTTTCTTGTACTACCGTACTCATTGAATTTAGATTTGTTTGAGTTGTAGCTACTGGCTTATTTTGCTCTAAATATGTTTCATCATCTTCTTGTTTAAGACTAGCTACTCTTGGAATAACTACTGGTTTTGTTAATTCCGATTTTCCAATATTTCTTTCTAATACATCTATTTTATTGGTTGCACTACTTATTGGTATAGCTTTTTTCTTTTTAGCATTTTGATAGTCTTGATTTGGAACATATTTTTCTTTATCCTTTTTTCCTCTTCCTTGACTAATGCTTGGTGTTACTGTACCAAAAGTAATTAGTTCTTGATATTTTTGTGAACCTGCCTCTAATACTGCTTTCACATTAAGTGGTAGGAATTTACAAATTACTCTTAATTGAGCGTCTGTATATTGTTCAGCTATGTTATCAAAACTTTTTATATATTCTTCTTCGTTTTTTCCTAATCTTTTATAATGATTTAATATGTTTTGTATTTCTACTTCGTTAACGTTCCCTTCGCCTTCTGCCTTATACTCAACATCATCTGCTTCTATTCTATAATAAATTTTTGCATCTTTTTTATTACGTGGTTTATTTATTAGTGCACATACATTTGATATTGTTCTATCTTGTCCAAGTAATGCACTATATATTCCAATTCCAAATAATTTAACTAATATATTTTCTGATTTTGTTCTTCTATCTGCACATATTAAAATTATTGGTATATCTTGTCCATCTGCTGATGTAGCTTCATCGCTTATGCTGTCAAGTCTTTCAAATATAAATTTATCTATTACACCATAATTATTATTTGCAAATGGTTCTACATCTTCACTTATAACAATTCGGTCATAAGTTTTATCTTTTTGTAATTCTCTTGTTATTGCATCAAAATAGTATACATTTTTGCTTGATATAATTTCTTTATATTCTTGTTGATATTTTTTTATAATTGATTCTGAAATACTTTCGTTATTAACGGCAAACAATATTTTCATTAGTTAACCCCTCCAGCCTTTTACAACTATCGCAAATACTAATGGTAAAACTTGACATATTACCATTACTGTTATAATTCCTATCATAGCACCAAAGCCTTTGTCTCTAACATCTAACTTTCTTATTCCTATTATGTACCTATATATACCACTTATTGCAATTCCTACAAAGCCAAAGGGTATACTATATATTCTTATTACATTTAAAATATATGCAACTAATCCATAAGTATTATCTCCATAAGACTCTTGGTAATCTTGTAAAGTTTCTAATTCTCTGTCTTTCATTTCAACTAAGTTAACAGTTGCATCATTTCTTAAATCTGTTGTATTGGTTGTAATATTAGCATCTGTAGCGCTTATTGATGTAGCAAATAAACCTAAAGTAAGTAAAACTATCATAATTATTGCTGCTATTTTTTCTTTCATTACTTAGTAAATCCTCCTTGAATTTTTCTCTTTATTTCGGATAATTATATCAAATAAATTTTCTTATTTATAATATAATACAATTTAAAAAATATCAATAGAAAATTATATAAATATTTTATAAATAATAGTTTACCCAGTTTGAATATATTTTGTCTCCATTTTCTTTCCAACTAAAGACTGGTTTTTCCTCTGGATTATTATCCATATAATAATTTTCTGGTATTTCTATTTTTAATCCCTTAGACACATCTCTTTTGTATTCTTTGTCTAAAGTATCTACTGCATATTCCAAATGTCCTGTAACAAATAATTGCCTTTTGGCTTTATTTTCTACAATAAACACTCCCGCTTTATCCGACTCAGCTACCACGTCTAGTTCTGGCACATTTTCTATATCTTTTTTATATACTGTTGTATGCCTTGAGTGAGGTGCTTTAAAACCTTCTTCAAATCCAAATAATATTTTTGAATTTTTATCATCAATTTTATGTTCAAATACTCCAAACATTTTATTTGGTATTAAATGCTTGTCTATCCCATAATGATGGTAAAGCCCTGCTTGAGCTCCCCAACATATATGTAATGTAGATTTAGTATGAGACTCTGACCAGTCCATTATTTTTTCAAGTTCTGCCCAGTAATCTACTTTTTCAAACTCCATTTGTTCTACTGGTGCACCAGTTATAATTAAGCCATCAAAATATTTGTTTTTTATTTCTCCAAATGTAGAATAAAATCTTTGCATATGTTCTGGTGCTGTTGTTTTACTTGTGTATGTTGAAACTTTTACAAATGTTATTTTTATGCTTTTCCCTGATGCAGATAATTTTCGTAATAATTGTAACTCTGTGTCTTCCTTTAATGGCATTAAATTTAAAATTGCTACTTCTAAAACTTTGTTATTTTCTTCTGAAGAATTTGCTTTTTCTAGTTCTTCTAGAATTTGTATTTTTTCCTTTCTTAAAATTTCGTTTACAGGTAAACCTGCTTTTGTATAAATTGGCATATCTATCACCATTATTAAATTGTACCAAAAGCATATAATTATATACTTTTACTCAAATATTGTATCATTTGTATAGAAATAAATCAAGAAAAATTTATAATATTTTTCTTGATTTATTCTCAAGTTCTTTACAAATCGTGTCTTACTGAAGTATATAGATTTATATGTGTTTTGAACAAACAAATAGGGTAGTAACTTCAATTGAAGTATACTACCCCATGTTTATGCTAGGACCTTACTTTATATTCCGGCAATGAGAAATAATGCGTTCAGCAGATCCGTCACCATTCTCGCGATTGTATGCATACGTTATTAACACATTGCTGGACAGGTTAACTTTCATTACTCTACCATTTATAAGGTCAAAGTAAGAATTTTCTTTCAAAAGATTACGAGCTTCTTCGATACTCATCTGCGAAGGATTATAATCTAAAATTCCCACTCCCCTAGGGTGTGCACGATTATAAAGTGCTGCCAGCACCTCTGCTTTGTCTTTGTTAGAGATGTCAACAACATCTCTTGCTATTACCATTACATCATACTCTCCCTCATTCTCAATAGGAGGTAGAGACTCTCCAAAGGAAATGTCAAAGTACTTACGGAATTCTTTTGAAAAATCAGCACTTGCTAATTCATCCACAATTAGTGGAAAATAGTTCATATAAATTGCAAGCCTATATTTTTCATTTTTAAGTTCCCACGAGAACTTTTTTCCGTTAAATTCCTCCTTATCTCCTAAGAGTTTCTCTATAACTGCTGTTACAAAAGAAACTAAACCTATTGGGGTAACTTGATTTGGCATAATTTCTGCAAGGAAATCACACAAATCATGTAATTCACTTGGTACACATTTTACTTTCCGAGCATCACGAAACATAGAAGTATCTACAAGCATAATATCTGTTTTCATTGTTTATATTCCCTCCAGTTAGTAATGTTGCACTTATCTCCTAGCATTTTTCAAAACAACACTACAGTATTAAATATTATACAACTTCTCACATAATTTTTCAAGATGTGGAAAAAAAGTACATCTATTCCACGAATAAATGCACTAAATTAATATATATTGGTACCGATGGTGGGACTCGAACCCACATGGTTTCCCGCCAGATTTTGAGTCTGGTGCGTCTGCCAGTTCCGCCACATCGGCATTTTTAATGACTTTTATATAATAACAAATTTTTTTTTAAATTTCAAGTGTTTATAAAGAAAAATATACCCAAACTTCATTACTAACTAATAAAGATTATTAAAAGCTAGCTTTTTATTGCTAGCTTTTCTATCTATTCTATTTTTATCTAATCTATTTCAAATTATCTAAGATTGGTGGTAAAATTTGTTTTTTTCTAGATACTACATTTTCAAGCATTGCTGTATGATTATCTACTGGTACACCAAATGCTTTTTCAACTACTCCTGCATCATTTCCCAAAGATATAATTTTTGAGTTTGAGTTAATTATATCTGTTGCTGCAAATACATAAAAGTCTAAGTTTTCTTTTTGTATATCTTCATTTATAGCTTGTTCAAAATATGCTTGATTTTTAAATATAGAGTCTAAATCTGCTGTGTTTACTTGTGCTATTCTAAATTTTTTATTTGATTGCTCAAATAACTTTGAATCTATATTTATAACTTGCTCTGGAGTATATTCACTAATGTCTGTTCCTGCTTTTAACATATCTACACCAAAATCATTTATACTTAAACCAGATATTTTTTCTAGTTCTTTAACTGCTTTTCTATCATCATCAGTTGTTGTTGGTGATTTTAGTACTAATGTATCTGATGCAATAGCACTTAGCATTAGTGTTGCTATGTTTTTATCAATTTCTACATCGTTTTCTTTATACATTTTAAATAAAACTGTTTGTGTACAACCAACTGGTTCTGTTCTATAATATAATTGATATGGTGCTACGAAATTCATTGTATGATGGTCTACAACCTTTAGTATTTTAGCATTAGCAATATTGTTAACACATTGTGTTGCTTCGTTATGGTCTACTAAAATAACTTCTTGACCATCTTCTACGTCGTCTATTAGTTCAGGTGCTTCCATTCCAAGATAGTTTAACACATATTGTGTTTCTTTGTTTACATTTCCTGTTCTAACTGCTTTTGCATTTTCATGTCCTAATTTTTTTTCAAAATTTTCCATTACTATAGCTGATGTAATTGAGTCTGTGTCTGGATTTTTATGTCCGAATATTAATACATTTTTACTCATATAATAACCTCCATTATTTTCCAAGTTTTTATCTCCCGTCGACTTCTCTATTATAACATAAAATGGAAAAATAGTCAATATTAGTATTATGTTGACTTTTGTTAAGTTTTTGTTATTTTACATTTATTATCAAAGCCTCTCTTCTTATATAGCAATTCTTAGCTATAAACCTATCATTTTCTACTTTTTGTATATTTTCTAACTGCAATTATAACTACTCCAATCACAATTATTGCCACTATTATTACTACTATCACTATAACTTTGCTTTTACCATTAACTTCATTATCTTCTGCTTGATTTTCTTTACTCTCCGTTATTTCTATGCTTTTTTCTTCTAGTAACATATTTACTTCTTCATTATTTTCTTTAATTTCTTCCTTATATACATTTTCCTCTTCGTCATTTCTTTTATATATCTCAATATTGTATTTTTTATCTGTTATTCCATCTCTTGCAGTTACAGTAACTACCACATTGTTACTTCCATATTTTAAGTCATTATTTCCTTCTATTTTTACATTTGCACTACTATCCTCTGCTATTGCCAATATATTTACCAAAGTTTCCGTATTTGCTACTTCTGCATAATAGTTCGTTATGCTATTTTGAAATTCTGGTTCCAATGTATAATTCTGTATTGCCAATGTTTCTAAATTGGCATTTGCTTTGTTTGGATTATCTGTTTTAGTCACATTTATAGTATATGTTTTACTATTTCCGTTTAAGCTTACTGTAATCTTAACTTTATTTATACCACTTTTTAGATTTTTGTTTCCAACTATAACAATTTCTGCTTTCTTGCTAACAGGAATAGCAGTAATATCTAAATTATTTACTGTTTCGTCTACAACCAAATAATATTCTAATATTTCTGCATTGAAATTTGGTGTAATTCCCTCTTGATTTGTTCTCATTATTCCTAAGTTTAAACTACTATCATCATTTTGCACTTCTGCTAGTAAATCTGTATCTTCTTGTGTGTTCTTTTGAGAACTGTTTTCTTCTTGAGTTTCTATCATAGAATTGTTTTCTGCCATTAAAGTTACATCACCTATTACAACATCTAAACTATTTCCTTGAAGCTTTAATTGCTTTCCTGTTTCACTATAAAATTCACCTGTTACAGAAAAAGTTGCTATTCCCTCTTGTTTAGCTACAAATTCCAATTCTAACATATCATCTAAGCTTTTATTCTCTCCATCATTAGAATACCATGTATATATTATTTTATTATTCTGAATGTTGATGTTATCTATTTGAGATATGCATTCTACTTTTTCACTTTCATAATATATCCATAAAGTATATGCCGCAATATTAGTATTGTTTGCACTTAATAATATAGTAAATGCTTCATTGCTAGCTACACTATTTTTACTGCTACTTATTATAATTTGAGAAGAATTTTCAGCATTTACTGTAATTATTAAGCTATAGCTTAATATAGTAATGCAAATTAGTATTATTTTTAAGATTATATACTTTCCTTTCATCTTTTTCCTTTCTATTGAATTTCTAACTCTAACAATGCTATGTTTTCTATTTTTATTATAGTTTTAAAGTAAAAAACAAGAATCTTTTACTGTTCTATATTCTGTAGACCCAATATATGTCTCTGTATTAATAAACAATCTACGGAGCTTGGTGCTTTGCCATTTTTCCTAACATTACCAGCTTTTACATATATATTGCCAAGTTTTTCTATTTCTAGTATATGCCTTTGCAATACTAATAAATCTATACTATTTATTTTTCCATCTCCATTTACATCTCCATACATTATTAATGTATATTCAATTACCAAAGAATTATTATCCATTATTTTTACTGTGCTACCTGTTCCTACCAAGCTATTTCCAGAAATTTTTTCTCCATTTTTATTATATACTTCTACTGTATAATTTGTTTGGATTTTATTTAGCAAATCATCTACTGTATTATTTTTATTTGCTAAACCTGTAATCTCATTTCCATCTATTTGTAATTTTTCGTCAAATACAATTTCGCCATCTTGCAATTTTCTAGTAACTGTAACTTTTATTGTTTTCGATATATTGCCCTCATCAGAACTTACTACTATATTAGTATTTCCTTCCGAAATTCCTGTTATTTTTCCATCTTCATTCACTCTTGCTATTTTGTCATCTTCTGATTTATAGTTTAGCTTTCTGTTGTCTGCGTCTTCTGGTAAAACTTCTGCATCTATTATAAAGCTTCCATCCACTTGAATTACTACATTATCTGTGCTAAGTAATATATCTGTTACTGGGCTATATATAGTAATATCTATACTACTGCTTATTCCATTACTAGTCTTAGCAGTTATTGTAGCTTTTCCAGAACCGATTCCCGTTATTTTTCCACTTGAACTTACTATAGCTACATTTGTATTGTTAGAACTATAGGTTAGCTTTTTGTCTACCGCTTCTTCTGGCAGAACCTTGGCATTTAACTGAATTATTTCCCCCTTATTTATTGTAGTTTTATCTAATGAAAGTTCTACTTTTTCAGCTTGAATATCTGGAACTTCTTCCACATAAGTTTGAAATACATAACCAACTAATCCATTTTCTAGTATAACCCTGTCCCATAATTCTCCTTTTTGCTTTCCTTTTGCAATTCTAGTCATTTGCGTTCCTGCTGGTATTGTAGTCAAACTTTCATACGATGTTCCTGGTCCACACCTTACATTTAAACTAGTCTCCACGTTTGCATACACTTTTGTGTTATCTGATGAAAAATCACTTGCAGATATTGCTGGACTAGTGCAAGGTAAGTCTGGCATATTTTCATAAATTGGAATTACAAAAGACATTGCATTATCTAGCATATTGCTATTTGAATAGCCTGTGTATATTAACTTTGACTCACTATACGGTGCCAAAACATTTGTCATATACTGATGCCAAAAAAGTTCATCACTTCCTGTATCATACACATGGAACTTTTGAAGATAAATTGAATCTTGTCCAGAATTTATATAACTAGAGCCAATAAATATTGCCCCTCCAGTAATTGCTCTTTCCTTTGTATTCCATGGAATTAAGTATTTTTTCTTAGTAGAGTCACTTGCCCCTTTGCCATCTTTTGCATATTGAAGTCCATTTTTTATTGCTCCCATTGGTTCTGATGAACTAGTAGCACCAATGTTATAGAAATTGTATAATCCCTCAAAGCCACTTACAGTTCCACTTATAGAACTATGTGACAAAAAAGGTCCTACCTCTTGCTTTATTCTAGAAGCCAAGTGAAAACTACTTACGCCAGAGGTCTTAGCTGCAGATAGTATTAAATCCGAATATTTTTTATCAGTTACTATATTGGTACCACTAGAGTTTTTATACTCAACAATTCTGTTATAGAACTCTGTACCGTACAGTATCTTCTCTATGCTTGAGGCATTATTAGTTGAAGAATTATACGATAATTCTTCAAATTGAAACACTCTAACATAATTCAAAAAGTTTCTAGGATCCATCGCATATTCTACAGCAGTCCTAGACGAATCTACCCAACCACTATCAACCTCAACATTGTACTCTCCGGGATTTGTATTTTTCCAACTATCAGAATAAGATTTGGGAACTAGGTTCTTTCCAAAAACATTTTCATTATCTATAACATACTTCCAATCTAAGTTTGTATACAATGCCTTAAACTCCCAATTCGGATACTTCTTCTTTAGTTCGTCAATGTATGGCTGATATTCAGCCGGAAAATCATTTGACAAAAACATTTGCCTAGTAAGTTGGTTATCTTTATTTACTTCTGATTGCTTTTCACTATCTACTTCATTAAAGTCAAATATGTTAAATATAACAATAAAAGCTATTATTAAAATAGCAATAGTTGTTATAATAATTAGTGCTTTTTTCTTCATATTCACCTCCTGGCACTTTGGTGCCTGTCACAAAAGTGCCATTTGGCACTTTTAGGGACAGGTCTAAATCGGACAAGTATGTCATCTTTAGGGACAGGCTCTTTTTCGACACAAATGTCGTGTTTGGGGACAGACGTTAATGAGAGCCTGTCCCCAAGTCTGACAATTATGTCGGAAAAGAGCCTGTCCCTAAAACCGACATTTGTGCTTTCACTATAATTCTTTTACTTGAATAATCACTACATGTTATTAAGGTAAGTTCTGTTCTTCCACTAGTGTTTTGCAAAAGAGCTTCCGTATTTGATGGTATTGCTTTGTATATATCGTAAACTTCATACTTTACTTTTCCATTCTTATTATCAGATAAATATATTGTGTCACCTATTTCCAATTCTATTATATGGTTAAACATATTTTCCTTGTCGTAATTGTGAGCAGCAATGCAGTAATTTCCCACCTCATTTGGCTCTGGTCCGTAATATTTTGTAGGGCATATCCACATTGCTTCATCACTTTTGTCATCTAGTACATAAGTGTTTAAGTTAATTTTTGGTATATATAATTCGGCTGATACCTCATAACCCTTGTATGTTGTAGGCAAGTTTATTTGTTCCGATTTTTCTTCATTGTCCTTTCCCGTCATGAACTCTGCTATACTGAATCCATTTTCTACTGATTTTTTCCCTGGAACATTACTAATTTTTTCCTCTTTGTAAATACCATATAGTGTATTTCCTATTATTATAGAAATAATTAAAATGATTAGTAGTTTTAAAATCTTATTTATCATTTTAGATTTTGTCCTTTTTGAAAATCTTTTCTAATTTATATTTAGTTCTTTTAAATTTTTTCTTTGTTTCCTATGCAATAATATTTACTGCAATTTTATTTTTTGTTTTTTATTTTTTCATTTTTTAAAGTAATATATCCAGTTCCAAGTATTGCTATAGCAGTAATAATATAAACATATTTTGTCATACCTGTTTGTGGTAGATTTTCTGGCATTTCTTCTACATTTTCTTGGTTCTGTCCATTTTGGTTTGTATTTTCATTAGTATTACCGTTTTGTCCATTGTTTTCGTTATCATTTTCGTTTCCACTTTGACCACCATTGTTGTTTTCCTGATTTCCGTTATCTGTGTCTCCAGTATTACCATTTGGTGGTGTTGTCTCCTCATTATCTGTACCACCAGTAGTAGTTTCTATATTTAATGTAAAATCTTTTGTTGCTATTACTGCATCTGATGAATCTTTATCTAATAAACTAATCTTAATTACATATTCTCCTACTTCGCTAAACACTCCTTGTACATCCAGAATCTGCTCTACATCTTTTCCACCTAATTCATATCCATCAGGTTCTCCCCAACCATCTTTAATTAAGTCTACTTGTGCTCTTGTCCTTTCTATTGCAAGCAACTGTACAGTAGCACTGTCTGAAGGCTTTTTAGTTACTTCAACTTGCATTTTAACATGGTCATAATTTCTTCCCATGCTTGATTTTGTAATTAACTCCATCGTATTCTCTTCATCTGCTATAAGCTTTCCAGAATGATTGAATTCTATAGTATAATCAACATAGTTTGGCTCAACTGTAACGTCTTTCTTAATTGGAGTGGTAATATCATCATATTCTTGTGATGCATCATTATTTGCTAATCCCTCTGCTGTAACTGAAAAGTCTGTTGGATTTGTACTAGTTATATCTGCTTTAGCTTTAAAAGTAACAGACATATTTATTCGTGGATTAGTTCCACCTGCTGTATCGTAATAAGTAACTCTTACTCTGGTACCATTATCATTTGGAGTTCCTCCCTCAGCACTTACATACTCAAATATGCTATTATCGTAAGCCACATCAAAAGTATATGCTCCAAGGTCAGTACCAAAGTTTATATTTACTGTAACTTCTTCACCAGGTGCCACTTTTTCTTTACTAACATCTACTGTAACTGAATTTAATGGTATTGAAGCAGCATTTACATTTAATTGAAATATACAAAAAACTAATAAAATAGCTAATATAAAACTAAATATTTCCTTCATAAAATCACCTTTCTTAATATTGTAAAATTAAAAAATAAGTATAATTCACTTAATTTTTCAATATTATTATGTGATTTTTTTTGCTTTTTATTTTTCCATTTTTTTGAATTTTAAAAATCCCTACTTCATTGAAGTGCACCCCAAATGTTAGACCAAAATCTAACATTTGAGGTGCACTTCATTTTTATTCTAAGGCTTTTATTTTAACTTATTTCTCTTAATTTATTATACACTTCATACGTTATTTCAACATCTTTTAGTCCTCTATGAGCTCCTTCGTAACTTATATTAAATAACTTTGCAAGTGTTCCAAGTTTGTGATTTATACTATTTGGCACCAATTTTCTAGCTAAATACAATGTATCTATGTAGTCATTGTTTAAATTGTAATCTAGATATTTTTTACATTTATTACATAAAAAACCTAAATCAAAATTTACATTATGGCCAATAATAACATTATTACCTACAAAATTAACAAACTCCTCTAGTACAGTTTTTGGCATTTTACCTGTAGCTAGCATAGAATCTGTAATTCCTGTTAACTCTATTATTCTTTGTGGTAAAATTCTATCTATTTTTATTAACTGGCTATACTCATCTATCATCTTATTGTTTTCCACTTTTATTGCACCAATTTCGATAATATCATCATAAATTGGCGATAGTCCAGTAGTTTCAATGTCTACTAACACATAATCGTCTATAAACCTATTTAAGTTTTTTCCACTTTGATGTGTTGATTGAGCCACATTGCTTCTTTTTACTCCACCTGTTTTGAACACTACATTGTTTTTTGGCTTTGCTGAGACGTTATTATTGGCTCCATTATTGTTTTGGTATTGTGCATTTGCAAGCATATCAAAACTGATTTGCGAATTTGCTTCTGCCTTTTGTGCTTCTAATTCTTTTTGCTTTTTTCTTCTATTATTATTTATAAAAATAAATTTATTATACATATCTTTACTCCATCTATTGTTATTTGCTATGTTATTTTTTATAGTACTTTTATGGTTTATTTTGCTTGTGTAACATAGTGGAATAAATTTTAACACATTTATTTTCGTTTTGCAATTTATTTTTGATAATGAAGGAAATTTTTTTATAACTCTTAATATTCCTGTAACACAGTTGTAATATTGGATAATTATTATTCACATCTCATTTCTCTACTCTTTAAACTCCTTTGCAAGCTTTCCTATTGCTTTGGTTTCAATTCTGGATACATACGAACGTGATATCCCCATCATCTCTGCTATTTCATGTTGTGTTTTTGGCTTGGTTCCTTTAAGCCCGAACCTTAGCTCTATTATTGATTTTTCTCTATCTTTTAAAACTTCTTTCATCTTGTTATATAGTCTTTTAATTTTAAACTTTAAATCCACCTCTTCTTCAATGCTTCTCTCATCATTTTCCAAAACTTCTTGAAGAGTGACTGTATTGTCATCTTTATCTTTTCCTATCGGATCTTCCAAATACACCTCTGCATTAAGCTTTTTAGCACTTCTTAAGTACATCAATATTTCATTATCTATGCACCTTGCTACATACGTTGCAAGTCTTACACCTTTAGATGCCTCAAAACTATTTATTCCTTTTATTAATCCTATTGTGCCTATTGAAATCAAATCGTCTTGCTCTGCTTTTGCCGTACTATATTTTTTGCAAATGTGTGCAACTAGCCTTAAATTTCTTTCAATTAATATGTTACGTGCCTCTTCGCTTCCCTCTTTCATTTGTTCCAAATACATTTTCTCGTCCTCTGCCGACAATGGCTCTGGAAAAAGATTGTTACTTGATATATATCCTAATAGAAACACAGCTGATTTTAAAAATTCTACAAAGCTTATAGCTCCTAAACCTCCACAAAATGCAGTAAACATAAATGCACCTCCGACTTCCTTATACATAAATTATATGTGTAAGAAAATTAAAAGTGCCTGACCTTATAATTATAAAGTTGTACTATTTTGTAAGCTTTTTGAATAGTAATTTAGTGGTGATAGGGTTAAAAATAATTGTGATTTTTTTCAATAATATTTTTTCTAAAGGAGTGAATAAGCTTGAATAAACTATTTAATTTTTTTATAGGAATATTGCTTGGTGCTGGTGCAATACTTCCGGGTGTTAGCAGTGGTGTTATTTGCGTTATTTTAGGTATGTATGATAAGTTAATTAACTCAATATTTAATTTATTTAAAGATTTTAAGAAAAACTTTTTTTATTTGCTTCCTATTGGTTTAGGTGGCGTTATTGGTGTATTTTTATTTGGTAATATACTAAAAATGCTTTTTAATACATTTCCTACTCAAACTAGCTTTTGCTTTATTGGACTTATTTTAGGTAGTATTCCTTTATTAGTTAAGAAGGTAAATTCAGAGCATATATTTAGATTAAGATACATTCCATTTACAATTATATCTTTTATACTAGGATGTTTCTTAGTATTTTTGGAAAGTAAATTAAACTTATCTAATAGTATAGATTATTTTTCGTTCTTATTTCTTGTTTTGTCTGGATTTTTGATGGCTATTGGAGTTGTGTTTCCTGGTGTTAGTAACACTTTAATTCTAATGTGCATGCGGTGTTTACTCTACATATTTAGATAGTGTAGCTAGTATGAATTTAAGTGTTTTAGTTCCTATGGGTATTGGGCTTGTATTAGGCTGTGTATGCTTTTTAGTAATAATAAGGCTATTGCTTAAACACTTCTATATGCAAACCTATTATTCTATAATAGGTTTTACACTTGGCAGTGTGCTAGTGTTGTATAGTCCAATTTCATTTAACTTAGTAGGCATAGCTTCTATTCTATGCTTTATAATCGGATTTAAACTTGCTGGCAGGCTTTCAGGGTAAACCTGTCCCAAAAAGTGCCAAATGGCACTTTGGTGACAGGCACCAAAGTGTCATTTTTTTCTTCTTAGTATCCAGCCTTTTTCACATTTTATAGGCAACTTCATTTTTATACTTTGTCCTACTTTGCCTGGGTTAACAGCGTCTACTTCCTCATCTGTTTCTGTGTCCCATAGTTTTTCTATTTTGAATTCTACTGGGGTTATTTGGTCTGGTATTAGTATTTCCATTGTGTCTCCAATTTTTAGCTTGTTTCTAATTTCTATAATATACCTTGCATTTTCTTCTTTATCTTCTATATTCATCTTTTCGCTATTTTTTTGTAATAAATCTTTTTTACTGTCGTCTACATCTTCTATATTCTCAATATCTTTTCCAACTACTTTTCCACCAAATTCATAGTCTGGGTTATATTGTTTTCCATCATATTCTTGGAAGTCTTTGTTGTTTCTATCATTAAAATAGAATGTTGTAAGTCCTCTGGTTTTTGTTTTTTCTAGCTCTTTTAAGTATTTTGTATAATCATATTTTTCCTGCTCTTTCATATAGTCATCAATAGCATTTCTATATGCATTTACTACACTTGCTAGGTAGTATTCTGTTTTTAGTCTTCCCTCTATTTTTAGGCTATCTATTCCCATTTCAATTATTTCTGGTATTTCTTTGATTAAGCATAAATCTTTAGATGAAAATATATATGTACCTTTTTCATCATGTTCTACTGGCATCAAATTGCCTGGTTTGTTATGTTCTTCCACATACACATTATATGCCCATCTGCAACTTTGTGCACAGTCTCCAAGGTTTGCACTTCTTGAAGCTAAGAAATCACTTAAAAAGCATCTACCTGAATATCCAAAGCATATTGCTCCATGAACAAACATCTCTACTTCTAAGTCTTTTGGTTTATTTTCCATTATCTTTCTAATTTGCTCTTTATTCATTTCTCTTCCAAGTATTACTCTTTTTGCTCCATTTTTGTACCAAAAGTTTGCAGAATGATAGCTTACGGTATTTGCCTGTGTGCTTATGTGTATATCCACATCTGGTGCATATTCTTTTAAGATGTCTATTACTCCTCCATCAGATGCAATAATTCCATCTACTTTCATCTCATTTAACATTTTTGCTTGTTTTTTTATTTCTTCGTAATACTCGTCCCAAGCATATATGTTTATAGCTGCATATACTTTTTTACCTATACTATGTGCATATTCTATTGTTTTTGCTAAATCATTATCATCTACTTCTGCTCTGCTTCTTAAAGATAAGCTTCCTGTTCCACAATATACTGCGTCTGCTCCATACATAAATGCAGTTTTAGCTTTTTCAAATGACCCTGCTGGTGCTAATAATTCTGGTTTTTTCATTTTATTTTATTTCCTTTCTCTATTTAGTTCAATTTATCATCAAAATATTCACTTATTTCTTCTAAATTTTCGTAATTTCTCTGTCTTAGTATGTCATAAGCAACTATTGCAACAGAATTTGATAAATTTAAAGAACGAAGTGTAGGTCTCATTGGTATTCTAATTGTTTTATCAATATATTTTAACAATATGTCCTCTGGAAGACCTTTAGTTTCTTTTCCAAATAAAGCAAATACTTCGTCCATTTTAGAATAATCTGGCTCAGAATATACGTGCTTTCCCTTTGTTGTAACAAAGAACATGTTGTGATTTTCTGGTTTATATTTTTCAAGGAACTTTTCAAATGATGTGTGCTCTTCTATTTCTAATTTATCCCAATAGTCGAGTCCTGCTCTTTTTACTGCTTTTTCGGTAATTTTAAATCCTAATGGGTGCACTAAATGAAGTTTTGCTCCAAGTGCAGCACATGTTCTCGCAATGTTTCCAGTGTTTTGAGGTATTTCTGGTTCTATTAATACTATATTTAACTTCATTAAAAAAATCAATTCCTTTCTGCTTTTTACTTTAAAGTACGCATTTTTCTTTAGAATTAGCTTTCCTTTTTTATTAAGTCTTCACTATTATACTACAAAATTCTGCTAGTTACAATCCTTTTAGCACCATTTACTTGACAGTTAGTTGTATTTTATGTAAAGTTCAGTTAAACTTTTCTTAATACCGTTTACTTTTTGCCTAAAATCTGATATTATATATATTGTAGAAAGGAATGTAATTATGGAAGCAGAAAAAGAAAATAATTTAGTAACAGCAAGTGAAAAAATTGTTACAACAAATAGTACTAAAACTGATATTAATAATAAAATCACTAATGATAATAAACTTTCTAGCCAAAAGAAATTACCTAGAGCATATTTATATTTTATATATTTTATAGTTTTCGCTTTTATAGGTTGGCTGATAGAAACTGCATATAGCTTTTATTCTTTAGGCCACTTTACCAAAAGAGGTTTTTTGTATGGACCTCTTTGCCCAATATATGGTTGGGGTGCTATTATACTTATTATGTTTTTTAGCACATATAAAAAGAAAAATTTTAAGCTATTTATATATTCAGCCATTATATTTACATTATTCGAATATTTAGTAAGTTTTGGCATGGAAGCGTTATTCTCTCTAAAGTGGTGGGATTATACTGAAGAATTTATGAATTTGAACGGAAGAGTAAGTATATTTTATTCCTTTGCTTGGGGAATAATTGCAATACTAGTTATAAATTTTATTTATCCATTTTTTAAAAAGAAAATAAATTTGGTACTATCCAAAATTCCATTTAGCCTTCAAGTTACCATCGTATATATACTTTTTGCAATATTTGCAACTGATACAGTTTTATCTTTTATACGATATTTGGCATAAATTTCTAAATATAACTAGACATTTTTCATAAAAAGAGTTATAATAGTTTTATGTAAAATTTATTTTTTACAAATCATTTTTAATTGGAGGAACATCTTATGACAAGCAAAACTTACGGAGAGAACATGTCCACTTTGGATGCCGAAGCGGATGCCCGGTACTTCCGTCGCAGGTTCGAAAGAGCTTTAGAGAGAAAGGATTATCCTCGTCTCCGTGAACTGGTGGAGGAGGGCAGAAGGTACAACTACCCGATGCCCGTTACCAACGACGTAAATGTGCTTGAGATGAAAGCTGATGCTTTCATGAATAGCTTTAGGTGGGCAGAAATCCACCATAACTATTCTGAGATAGTTAGGCTTTTCCATGAAGCCATTAAGGATGGCTATCCCATCCCTGCGCCGCGAACCCCCATTGGATTGAGTCTCATCATCGGACTCATGAGTTCTCGTAAGTAACTATTCGTAAGTAAAAACCTCAAACCCCAGAGATGAAATATTCTCTGGGGTCTCTTTTATTGTATAGGGAATGGCGACTTATTATTTGATATTCCAGTACTTTTAACGATTATTTTCTTTGCTATTGCTAAGCCGTCTCCTACTTCTAAAACTTTAACATCGAATTGTTTATCTTCTTGCAATTCGTTTAGTTCCTTCAAAAATTCTCTTAAATTTCTTACTGCTGTACGTTGTTTATGCTTATTGTAGTCACTTAGTACATAGCCTTTATATAAAACATTGTCTGCAAATATTACTCCGGTTAGTGCAAGCATTCGCAATGCTTCTTTTAAGAAAAACGGATATTTCCCCTTTGATGCATCTATAAATACCATATCATATTTTTCATTTAATGTTGGTAGTATTTCTACTGCATCCCCTTGTATAATATTTATTTTATCCTCTACTTCTGCTCTTTTTATATTTTCTTTTGCTTCTATAACTCTTTCCTCTTCTCTCTCAATTGTATCTATTTTTCCGTTTTCTGCCAAGAATTCTGAAAAGCAAATTGCAGAATATCCAACAGCTGTACCAATTTCTAGTATTCTTTTGGGCTTAAATAGTTTTAATTCTTCTTCTATAACAGCTAATGTGTCGTCCATTATTATTGGAATGTGATCTTCTAGTGCTTTTTCTTTTATTTTTTCTAGTTCTTTTTTTTTCATTTTACTTCTTCTCCTCTTTGGAACAAGGGGACAGACAATTTTATTCTTTTTTTATGCAAAGGGACAGACATATATCAGTTAAAAAAGTCAAACTTCTATACGCCTGTCCCCAAACCCGACATCTCTGTCGGAAAAGAGCCTGTCCCCAAACCCGACATTTTACTCTTTCTTTCTTGCTTCTCTTTCTCTAGTCTTGCTATCTAATATTTTCTTTCTTAGACGTATGCTTTTTGGTGTTACTTCAACTAACTCATCATCTTGTATAAATTCTATTGCTTTTTCTAGTGATAGTTTTATTGGTGGTACTAGTCTTAATGCATCGTCTGAACCTGACGCTCTTGTATTTGTTAAGTGTTTTTCTTTACATACGTTTATAGAGATGTCTTCATTTCTAGAGTTTATTCCAACTATCATACCTTCATATACTTCTACACCTGCACCTATAAAAAGTTCTCCTCTTTCTTGTGCATTGTATAGTCCATAAGTTACTGATGTTCCTTGCTCAAATGCTACAAGCACACCTCTTGTTCTAGCTTGTATATCGCCTTTGTATGGTTCATAGCATTCAAAAGTGCTATTCATTGTACCCTCGCCCTTTGTATCTGTTAAGAATTCTGTTCTGTATCCAATTATTCCTCTTGCTGGTATTTTGAACTCTACCTTTGTATGCCCTGCTTCTGCTGGTTCCATATTTAGCATTTCTGCTTTACGTCTACCAAGTTTTTCTATAACATTTCCTATACAGTCGTCTGGTACGTTTACAACTAATCTTTCCATTGGTTCGCATTTTACACCATCTATGTCTTTGAAAATAACTTTTGGACGAGATACTAAAAGTTCAAATCCTTCTCTTCTCATATTTTCTATTAAAACTGATAAGTGTAGTTCTCCACGTCCACATACTTCAAAGCTATCTGCTGAACTTGTTTCTTTTACACGTAAACTTACGTTTCTTTCTAGCTCTTTCATCAATCTATCACGTATATGTCTTGATGTTACAAATTGTCCTTCTTTTCCTGCAAATGGTCCATTGTTTACACTAAATGTCATAGATACCGTTGGCTCATCTATATCTACAAATGGTATTTTTTCTGGATTGTTTATGTCACAGATTGTATCTCCAATATTTATATCTGCTATACCAGATACACATACTATATCTCCTGCTGATACTTCTTCTTTTTCTACTCTTTTTAATCCTTCATAGGTATATAGTTTTGCTATTTTTCCATTTTCTGTTTTGTCTGCTTTGCACACAGCAACACTCATACCATTATTTATAGTTCCTCTTTCTATTCTTCCTACTGCAATTCTACCCAAGTAGTCATCATAGTCTATGTTTGATACAAGCATTTGCATAGCTCCGTCCATATCACATTTTGGTGGCTCTATGCTTGATATTATTGTGTCGAATATGCAATTTACATTATCGCTTTCATCCTCTAAATGCATTTTTGCTATTCCATTTTTTGCTGATGCATAGATTACTGGAAAATCTAATTGCTCATCATTTGCATTTAGTTCGATAAATAGCTCTAATACTTTGTCTACAACTTTTAAAGGCTCTGCACCTGGTCTATCTATTTTATTTATTATTACGATTGGCTTTAAGTTTAGTGCTAAAGATTTTTTTAGCACCTCTCTTGTTTGTGGCATTGGTCCTTCAAAAGCATCAACTAATAAAAGTACGCCATCTACCATTTTTAGTACACGCTCAACTTCTCCTCCAAAGTCTGCGTGTCCTGGTGTGTCTACTATATTTATTTTTGTTCCGTTATACATAACAGAGGTGTTTTTAGATAAAATTGTAATTCCTCTTTCTTTTTCGATATCGTTTGAATCCATTATTCTTTCATCTACTTGCTCATTTGCTCTAAAAACGTGACTTTGTTTTAAAAGAGCATCTACCAAAGTAGTTTTACCATGGTCAACGTGTGCAATTATTGCAACATTTCTAATGTTTTGGTTGTTCATACTAATTACTCCTTTTAATTCAAATTTATCATAACTTAAGACGTTTTCCAATGTTTTCGTTGAAAAACGCCTATTTCTCAAAAATCAACTTATAAAATTATACACCTATTATGTAATTTTGTCAATTCTATCTTTCTCTTATTTCAATAGGCGTACATTTTTATTTTTGCTCCTAGTGTATACAATCTGTGTGAGCACAAATATCAATCCTAATTTGTAGGTTCTTTTTCTGTAAGTTCTTTAATTTTGGTCATAACAATATCTGTTGCTTCATCTAGCTTGTCCTTTTGGTTTTTATACTCACTTAGGTCAATTGGTTCTCCGTAATTTATATATACCTTGCTAAATGGCTTAAATGTTCCATGTATTCCTGTTGGTATTACCTTCACTCCTGACTTTATTGCCATAAAAGCAGCACCATTTTTAGCTTTCATATTTTTCTCCATACCTTTACGAGTACCTTCTGGGAATATGCCTAACAATTCTCCATTTTTTAGCACTTTTAAGCATCTTTTCATAGCTTCTATGTCTTGCATATCTCTTTTTATTGGAATAGCATCAAATAAATGACCTAGCCAAAATAGTATTCCATGTGTAAATAAATCTTCCTTTGCGACAAAATTTACTTTTCTTTTATTGAACAACACTATTGCAGCTGCGTCAAGATAATTTATGTGGTTTGCACAGATTATATATGTTCCCTCTTGTGGCACTTTTCCAGTTATTTTTACTCTAAAAGCAATTCTATAAGCTGTTCGTAACACTACCTTTACAATGGACCTTACAAATTTTTTCCATCCTGTTTCTTTACGGATTTTATATATTTTTTCTTGCATTTTCATGTCTTTTTTCTTTTTTTTGATAATACCACTTATTTCGCGTACAACCTGTTTTATGCTCATTGTTGTTGTATCTATTACTTCTGCATCGTGTGCTACCTTTAAAGCTCCTATTTCTTTTTTCTTATCGTTTTCATCCCTTAATTTAATATTATTTAAAATATCAACATAAGACATGTTTATTCCTTTTTCTTTGTTTTGATTGAATCTTCTTTTTGCTCTTTCTTCTAGGTCAGCATCTAAATATATCTTCACGTCAGCAGATGGAAATACATAAGTTCCAATATCTCTTCCTTCCATTATAACGTCTTTGCCCTCTGCCATTTTTCTTTGAAGCTCTACCATGCTTAAACGTACTTCTTTTATGCTAGATACTTGTGATACTTGTTCAGTTACTTCTTTATCTCTTATTTTTTTAGTAACATCTTCTCCATTTAAAATGATTTTTTGTTCTCCATCTTCTCTTTTAATTTCAATTTTTATATTTTTTAAGAGCTCTTTTATTTTGTCTAATTCATCTAGTTTTATTCCTTTATTAAGCATTGCTAATGTTACACATCTATATGTTGCTCCTGTATCTATATTTACTAAATTAAATTTTTTAGCCAAAATCTTGGTAACAGTTCCCTTTCCTGTTCCAGCTGGTCCATCGATTGCTACTACAAATGACATTTCTTTCCTCCTACTGTATTATTATATACTTTTTATTTACTATTATTCTCCGGCATGTGTATTCCTTTGGCCAATACAGACACCTCTTGCACATTCATTGTTGTTAATCTTTCTATTTCTTTTTTTACTTTTTGCTTAAACTCTCTTAACACATTTACTATATTGTAACCAAAAATCACATATACCTCTACATATATATTAGTAGCACCAACAGAATTTTCAACTCTTACCCTAGAAACCCTATGAATTCCCTCGGTTTTTTTAGCAACATATTCTGTTATTTGCCTAAAAACTGTATCTGATATAGTGAATTTTCCCAAATAACTAAATGTAGGTCTTATAATTGACTTTTCTGATATATACGGTTCATTATTTCTTCTATATTTAAAAATTTGAAGTGGGTCTAAGATATATCCTGCAAAATCTCTTTTTATCTCAAAGGTTGGAACTGGTATAACATGTTTTCCCTCTGTAGTTCTAATTCTTTTTGCAGTTTCCATTTCTAGCTCAGTTGCTACTTCATTTATATATATAGTTTTTTCTGGTTTTTCTAATCCCAAATTTTCAGCTATTTTCTCTACCATACCATCTGATGTACCAAGTATCAATATAGACTCTGGTCTAATTTTATTTAAAGCAACTGTCATATTTCTTCTATCTTCTTTATCCATAAAAATGGCTTTTTTTACAGTTTCTACTTTTGTAGGTGCTTTTTTAGCTGAATTTCCTGCAACTACATCATTATCGTGTATTAGTAGTCCATCATCTATTATATAATGTACATTATTTTCACTTGCCACCAACTGTGCTCTATAGCTTTTTCCTGTTCCAGACGGTCCAACAAAAGCATATACCTTTGTTTTTAAACTCATTTATAAGCTCATTCCTTCCTATTTGCTACTCCTTTTTCTATCCAAGCTAGATTATATCATTTTATGCCCTATGTATCAAGAAAATGCTGAAAAAAAGCACAAAAAAATACACATATCTTTTATTTTATGTGTATTTTTCTATTTGGCATCAGTTGGATAACTATATTGAAGGCCTTACTGGACAATTTGTATACATTCCATCAGTAATTGGATTATGTTCAGTAGTCCATCCTGTTCCAACCTTTATTTCTGTTAATGAACTACAATTATAAAACATACCTGTCATATCTGTTACATTACTTGTATTAAACTTCGTTAAGTTTAAACTTTTTAGGCTACTACAATTTTGAAACATTCCTCCCATATCAGTTACGTTGCTTGTGTCAAACTTACTTACATCTACACTTTTTAGACTACTACAACCATTAAACATCCTTCCCATATCAGTTACATGACTTGTATCAAAAACACTTACATCTATACCTTCCATACTAACGCAATATTCAAACATTGAGCGCATGCTTTTTACATTACTTGTATCGAATTTTTCACTATTTAAACCTACTATTTTTGTTAAGCCCATGTCATAATAATATCCTCCAAACATAAAATCCATATACCTTACGTTACTTGTATCTAAATTACTTACATCTATACTAGATAGGCTAATACAATCACAAAACATATATGACATATCTATTACATTGCGCGTATCAAAATTACTAATATCTATACTAGATAAGCTATTGCATTCACAAAACATATTGTTCATATATTCTACTTTACTAGTATTGAAATTACTTCCGAACTCTAAGCTAGTTAGCTCACTACAATAATCAAACAAATATGACATATCAGTTACATTACTTGTATTAAAGTTTTCTATCCCTTTTATTTCTGTTAATGACATATAGTCAACATATCCTTCAAACATTCCGAGACATATTTGTCACATTTTTTGTTTCTAAACTGCTTACATCTATGCTACTTAATTTTATACAGTCACAAAATAATCCTGAAAAATTGCTTACATTTGTTGTATTAAGATTTTCCATCATTTCAATTGAAGATAATTCCGTACATCCCATAAACCATGCTGTTACACTTTTTGGTACTATTTCGTCTGTAAATATAACTGTTTTTATTTGACCTCTATCTTCAAACCAAGGTGTTGTAGCTGTTGTATAATAATTATATTTTTCTTCTTCGTCATTCCATTTCTCATGCCATTCTCCACTATATGCCTTCCCTGTTATGTTCCAACTTTTCCCTTCTTTTGGTGTTTTATTTGCTATTTTACTTTCTGTACTTGCAAAACCTAGCGTTCCATCTGTATATAAAGTTACATAAACATCTGTATACTCTATTTCTGGCTCTACTGGTGTGTCTGGACTTGTTCTACTATTATCTCTTCCTTTTTCTCTTGCCTTTTCTAACTGTTCATCTATGTGTTGCATCGCATCATCTAAAAAATCTAATTCTGAAGATTCAGAATTGGTATAAAGTTCCTTTGCTGTTTGTGCTCTTTGAAATATTCCACCCTCTCCAAATCCAAAACCAATTATTATGGTGGCCAATATTATTAAAATTACTATTGTACTTTTATTTCGTTATGACTAGTATTGTTTTTACTATTTCTTCTGCTAAACCTTTTTTATTTTTAGCTATCTTCTTTT
>CALXWT010000011.1 GCA_944392445.1 uncultured Clostridia bacterium | reverse complement strand
TTACAGAATTCATTCCCTAAGAGTAGCCTAATATAAACTTAATCAAAAAGTGTCTAACTTTTTGGGTTCAGTTCATATTTCTATTCTTATTTTTAATATTATTCAATAACTATATATCCTGTTATATCTGGTTTCTCTATGTCTGCATCTGTTACTATCCCATATTCATATTTATAATATACAGTTCTGTTATTCTGATTATCTATCATTTTATTGCTAATATTGTAAATTATATTACTTCATTTGTTTTATCATTTATTATCGTTATTCTTTTGAATTCCTTTAAAACATATTTTAATAAATATATACAAAGCAAGTACCCTACTAAAATTAAAATAATAGATTTCATAGTTAATTCATTTGTTATGTCTTTTGCATTTCTTTCTATAAAATCATAATTGGAATCCGACAAAAAAGCATATTCTATTTTGTTTGTTATATCTTTATAATGTATTTGCACATTATAATCATCTGGAAAGCTTTGTCTAATTTTAATTACATATATATATTTATTTCCATCTATTTCTTTTTTTAGAAAATTTCTAACTTCAATATTTGATATTTCATTTATTTTAGAATTTACTTTTATCTCATAATCATTAGTTAATGGAAATAATTCTATACCTTTAATTGTAAAACATATTGTTAATATGAGTAATGCAGTTATTGTTATAATTTGTTTTTTCTTTTTTCCTTTAAATTTAATATATTTTATTATTAATATAATGATTGAAATAATAAATATAATTAAATATGGAATAGCAATAATAACTACAATTAAAATTACAGGAATAAACATTTTTATCGTAATAGAGTAGAATATTTTGTATATAGATAAATCAGTTAATACTTCTAAAAAATCTATTTTATTCATTAAACTCATTGTTGTAAAAATTATAATATACGACAATATAGTTATAGCTATTATTCCTAATATTTTTATTATAATATATATGATATTATCTAATTTCTTCAATCTTTTACATCTCCTTCTAATTTTAGTAATTTCAGAATATTTTATTAGTTACTAACTTTCAATAATAGAAAATGTAACCTTTTTACTCTTCTGTTAATATTGGTAATAGTTTTTTATAATAGATTATATATATAACAATACACACTACAATATATGGCAGACTGCATTTTACCATTGCCTCAAACTTATTACTTCTTTCTTTTATGTATTCTGATATTTCATATCCTCCTATAATTGTTTCTTTCGTAAATATACTAGGAAAACCATTCAATAAAGAAATAATTTCACCATCATTATAACTATTTCTAAATGTTGCTATATTTGACTTGATTTCAATAAATCCTGTTTCTTCTTCTATATACTCTTTTTCTTCTTTTCCACACCAAATGACATAATCATAATAAAAATATATAGTAAAAAAACTTTGTATTATTCTAATTAACAAAAAACTAAAAATCACAACCAATATTCCTGTACATATAATTGCAAATGCTTTCTTCATGATCACTTCTCCTTATTAAAATTACATCCTTTTTAAATAACTTCTATTGATTTTAATACTAATTGTTCTGTAGATATATTTGGATTTTTATATTCTACTTTTACTTTTTTTCCTTTTTCTAGTTTTCCTTTTATATTTGTATTATCTTCTTTAACATTAAATCTTAGTACAAAAGGTAATTTGTATTCTTTATCAGATATTTCATATTTTAAATATATTTCTCCATTAAAATCAAAATATTCTCCTATTGTTACAACTGCTGTTCTTTCTTCTTTTATTGCTTCATGCTGCATTTTATTATAATCATTTGCTTTTAATACAATAATTGGATTATCCTTTGTATCTAAATCATCATTTTTAATAGAGTAACTAGTTAGATCTCCTTTGCAAATTACTATATCTCCTTCTTCTATATATCTTGTATCATATTCTTTAGATGTTACATAATCTATGCATTTTTGATTTTTATCATCAATATTAGCTCTAGTATATTCTTCCATTTCAAAACCATATTCTCCAAAATGTTGACCATTGAATATATAAATATATCCATTATGATGTACTTCTACTATTCCTTGAATTGAAAGATTTTCTTTTATTTCAGTAACTTCATTTATATTAGAAAAGTCAGCTATTAGTTGACCATTTTGGTCGTAAATACGAGTAGTATCTACTTGACTATTTGATTTATTATTTTTATATAAAAACAAAGCTAATAAAGCAATAGTTATTATAATTATTGCTATTATTACAATAATAATTGTTCTTTTTTTCATATCACAATCCCTCCTATTAAATATTTTTATTTATATTAATTTTCTATATTTTTCAGTAAGTTATTTTTTCATATATCTCCTAAATCATTTACTTTCTTCATAATCTAAAATGTCCCCAGGTTTACAATCTAAAACCTCACATATTTTTTCTAAAGTTGAAAATCTTATTGCTTTTGCTTTGTTTGTTTTTAATATTGAAAGATTAGCAGGAGTTATTCCTATTCTTTCTGCTAGTTCTCCAGACGACATCTTTCTTTTAGCTAGCATTACATCTACATTAACAATAATTGCCACTCTTCTTCTTCCTTTCCCACATATTAAATTGTAAAATCATTTTCTTCTTTGTATTCAATTGCCTTTTTATAAACCTCATTTAAAATTTTAATACCTATTCCAAATATAAAAAAAGCTACTGAAAACACTAAAATTAATATTTTTATTAAGAAATCAGTTAACAAGTCAAGTGAATTGTAATTACTCAAAAATATACTAATTCCTACTAAACACATAAAATATAAAAATCCTATAATAATTGATAAGTTTGAAACTTTATTAAGATAGTTTGTATTCTTTTTTTCAAATAATTTACTCTCTTTTAAATTCCTAAATATTTTAATAAATTGATAAATAATAAATAATGCAACAATTCCTGTTGCAATAAATATAAAGCTGATTACTGCTTCTAAAACTATCTTAAATAGGTAATTATCTCTCATTGTAGAACTATTAAATTCAGAAAATAATGTAATACCAGCTACTCCTAATACAATAATATCTAATAAAGTTATTACAAAAAATAAAATATTTAATCCTTTTTCTACTTTTGATGAAAGACTTTTCTCTCCTAAAATTTTCAATTCTAATTCCTCCTTACTGTAAATTAGTATATGCCTTTATTTTTTGAATGTCAATACTTTTTTATTGTTTTTCAATATTTATATATAATAATAAAAAACGATTATAAAACCGTCTTTTATTACTATGTTAATGTTTTTATCTGATAATTCTTAATTAAATTAAATAATTTTTAATCTACAATATTCTCTAATCATTCTTTCTTGTCAAGAAAATCCCAATGATTAATCCAATAATGATAACTGGTACTATTCTAATAAATAACCATTCAAATGAATGAAAAGTAACTCCTAAAACAGCATATTCAGGATTACTATAATCCCAATTTAAGTATGGGCTATTTAATAGAATTAAAGTTATAAAAATTACAATTATAACTATACATAATGAAATTTGCATCCAATGAACTATTTTTCTTCTATCTTTTTTTCTCTGTGATAATTGTAGGTTTATTATCTCCAATTTTTCCGAAATTGCTTTTAAGTCGTCTACTTTAAATTCAGAAATCTTTTCTCCAAGCAATGTGCTTACAGGTGTTTCAAAAACTTCTGATAATGAGATTAACATTTCTGCATCAGGTACTGACAAACCTTGTTCCCATTTAGAAATTGTTTGTCTAACGACATTTAATTTTATAGCAAGTTCTTCTTGTGAAAGTCCTTTTGATTTTCTTATTAATTTAATGTTTTCTTTTAACATTTTACAACAACTCCTTTCTTTACAAATATTATACAAAGAATTGTTCGTTGCTACAAGCAATGCATATTAACATTTTACCAATCTACTGCTACCCTAATAATTTGCTAACTTTTACCACGATTATATACTATATAAAATATAATTTCAACTTATTTCCTGTTTCTATTTTATAAGTATTCATATTACCAATAACAAAAGAAGATGACAGTTTTGTTATCATCTTCTTAGTTTTAAAAATTTAATTCTAAAATATATTGTCTTATATTTTGCTTTATCAGCCTAATCTACATCGTTTCTACTTAATATCTGTGCTGGTGCTTTTCTTATCACATTAAATACTGGTAACAAGCCAATTATTATATTAAATGCAACTATTATAACTATGCTAATTCCAATCACATTTATATTAAGCATAAACTGATCCTGATAATAAGGTATTAATTGTAATCCTTTTAATATATTTGTCATAATTAATAATCCAGGTATTGCAGTTACGACTGTTAAAGCTATTATTTCCCCTAGAAACATTTTATATATATCTTTTTTCTTTAAACCAATTGCTCTTAATATTCCAACTTCTTTCACTCTAGATAAAAAAGATGAGCGTATCATTAAAAATATTTCTATTAAAGAAATTGCTAAAATTATACTTGCTAAGATAATACTTGATTTTATACTATCTTTTATTGAATCTACATAAATTTTTCTGTCTCTTTGATATGTATCTTCTATATATTTTCCTTGTTCATTAAAGTAATTAATTGTTTTTTGCTTATCTTTTGGATATATCGTTATATTATTACTATCTTGTAATAGCTTGTACTTAATTGTATTATTTGTTGTAAAGAAATCATTTATTTGCTCTTTACTAGTATAATATCCTACTACTTTTAATTCATTACCATTTATTTTGTCATTTATTGTTTCATATAAGTCCATCTCATACTTATTAGTTTCATTAACAATTATTTCATAATCATTTTTTGGCATTCTTCCTTTTGTAAGTTCTATTCTATTTTTTGCAAGTTCTACATCATACAATTTATGAGATAAATAATCGTTATTTTCTGAATCACTTAAAACTATAAAGTCGCTATATGGATCTCCTTTAGTAGAAGATGAAAGCACATTTACAAAAATTTTATTATCCATGTATACAGACGGAGTCTTTAAATCGCAAATTCCTACTAATTTGAAATCTTCCATTTTAATATTAGGTATTTGTCCATATACATTATACAAAGATATTTCTCTATTTAAAAAGCCTTCTACTGTTTTGATTCCGACAGATTTAGCTCTACAAAAATCAGTGTTTAATATTTTTTCTAATGCCATTTTATCTATAACTATCTCATTTTCATTTTTTGGCATTCTTCCTAATATTATATTTTCTTTATTTATAATATCTATATTAGCAAGAGAAACAGTAAAGCTATCAAATGCTTCTTTTGTTTGATAATAATCATCGTATTTTATATTTAGTTGTATTTGTGAATCACCGTGGCATTATATAATCTATAAAGTCTAGTTTTTCATATTTTAAATAATCTTTTACTTTTATTTCATCTTCAGTAATTGTAAGATAATTTTTGTTTCTAGTTATAAATTTCTCATCTTTTATATCTGTAACTCCCATTATATTACTTACAGCATAAAGTACAAACATTGAAGATGCAACAAAACCGAAGTAATAACAACTTTTTTAGAATAGAATAATTATATATTTTCTTAAATCCATCTACAAGTAGAGTAATAGGATTATAAATAGATGTATATCTCTTTTTATATTTTTTATTAATTATTTCATCATAATTAAACTGATATTTTTCATATTCTTCTTTTGACATTTTTTTATAGTAGTCATCTACAAATTCTATGGATGAATTTTCATCTACAACTTCTACTTTTTGTTCTTTTGCCTGTATGTATAAATTACCATTTTTTACTACTATTTTCACATTTAGTTTTTCATTATTGTCAGAATATATCTTTAAATCTATATCGTCCTTGCTTAAATTATTTACTTCTTTGAACTCTTTTAAATATATCTTATTTTCTAATCTATAATCTAGTTCTTCATCATGTTCATTTATTCTGTCAGTTACTACCTTCCCATCTACTACTTCTATAATTCTTGAGGCATAAAATTCTGCTAAATCTCTTTCATGTGTTACTAAAATTACTAATTTGTTTTTAGAAATAGATTTAATAATATTCATTATTTCAAGTGAATTCTTACTATCTAAGTTTCCTGTTGGTTCATCTGCAATTATGATATCTGGATTTTTTACCAAAGCTCTTGCAATAGAAACTCTTTGTCTTTCTCCACCTGAAATCATATTTGCATATCTATTTCTGTATTTATATATTCCAAGTCTTTCTAATATGTAATTAACTCTTTTCTTTATTTCATTCTTGTTTTTAACTCCACTCATTTTTAAAGCAAGTGCAACATTTTCAAAAACAGTTAAATCATTTATTAAATTATAATTTTGAAATATATATCCTATATTTAAGTTTCTTATTTTATCTACTCTTGAACTTCTCTTTCTAGTTATTCTTTTTCCATTTATAAATATTTTTCCACTATTTACTTTATCTAGTCCACCTATTGCATTTAGAAGTGTAGTTTTTCCGTGAGCCTGAATCTCCTAAAATTGCAACTAATCCATTATTCCCAATTTCTAAACTTGTTTTATTTATAACATGGATTTGATTTCTTTTAAATCTATTAAAATATTTATTAACTTTTTCTAATTTTATCATATTACTACACCTCCTCATCCCTATAAGTATTCATTGCTGATTTTTTGAATAATTTTTTTGAATAAGTATTTGCAATTAATAATGAAATTATTACTAATATGATATATGCTATTACAACATCTCCTAATTTTAAGAAAGATATTAAATTTTGTATATATTCATTGATTATAATATTTTTATTTATTAAAACTATTAATGCTATAACAAAAGCAAAAGCTATATTTAAAATTGTAAATAATTCTATCTTTAATAAACTCTTTGCATTCTTTCTAGTTGCTCCCAATATCCTTATTGTAGAAAAATATACATTTCTTGATTTTAATATTATCTTTATAATAAAGTAAGATATGAAAAATAATATAATTCCTACAACAATTAATATTACTACATTTATAGTTCCTATGATTTGTTCATATCCACCCATATAACTTTGCAAACAATCTTTTACATACAATGTTGTAAATCCGCTTTTTTCTAATTCTTCAAGTGTATTATTTAGTTTTTCTACATCTTTGATAAATATACTACTTTGATAATTTCCTTTTTTAAATAGATTTTCATATTCCGTTTGATTTACATATATTGCACCATTATTAGTCTTATAGTCTTTTTCACCTGTTAAATACTCAAAATTATACTCTGTATAAGTTCTATCTATTTCCACTTTCAAATTATCTTTAAAATACATATTTTCTACACTTATTTTTAAAGTATCTCCTACACAGTAACCATAGTCTGCTAAATAATTCATATCTCTAGAAACATATGCATAACCTTTTGGAACATTTTTATTTGGTACAACTTTATATTGTGCTTGGTATGGATCTGAAACATATATTTTTTCATTATATTCAGTTTGTATTTTACTAGAATTTATGTTTATATTTTTTCTTATTTCATTAGCTATTTTTTCTCCAACATAAATAGTAGGTTCTACATATAAATTATCTTCATTAAAAGCAATTCCTACAATCTTTACACTTTCTGTAAGGCTATTACTTGAGTAATCTCTAATATTGCATTTAGCATTTAGTATTCTCTGCTCTGGATTTGTCAAATAAAAACTATCTTTACTACCATATAATATCACTTCATTATCTTTTGTTGGCATTTTTCCATATACTAGATTCTTATCAAAAGTTTCTATATCTTTTACTTGTGCAGATGTAGACATATTATCTATTTCTATATTAACCCTTGCATCTAGTAATAAATCGTTTTTCACTATATAATCTACATTAGATAATTTTTCAATTTTTTGATAATCTTTTTTAGTTATTTCTGAATTATCTTTTTTCTTTATTATAATTCTCTTATCACTTGTATCTAAAAAATAATTATTATATCCAGTATTACTTTGATCATATTCCTTCTTTTTTAGTGAAGTATATCCTGCAAATACAGATGTAGTTATAAATAAAAATACTGCAAATAGCAATAAAAATTTTATTTTAATATTAAAAGCATTTCTTATTCCTAATCTAAACTTATTTAAAATTCCTATATTTTTCCTTTTATTTTGTGCCTTTGGAATTGAAGAAAGCCCTACATATTTTATATCTTCTTTTATATCTTCTATTGGCTCTTTTACTTCTATTTTTTTATCTTCTATTATTTTGCCATCATGCATTACAATTTTTCTAGTAGCATATTTTTCTATCTGATTATAATTATGTGTTACAACAATAACAAGCTTGTCCTTAGCCACTTTATGTAATAATTCAACAATACTATTTGCAGTTTGACTATCTAGATTTCCTGTTGGCTCGTCTGCAACAATTATAGGTGTTTCTTTTATTAATGCTCTTGCTATTGCTACTCTTTGTTTTTGTCCACCTGATAATTTAGATACTTTTGTATTTTTATATTTAGTAAGTCCAACTTCATCTATTACTTTTAATATTTGTTTTTTTATTTTATGCTTTTTATATCCATTAATTAACAATACTAGTTCAATATTTTGATAAACTGTATAGCTATTAACTAAGTTAAAGTTTTGAAAGATATTTCCTATGTATTTTTTTCTATAATTCTCAAAATCTTTTTCCGTATATCCTGATGTTTCTTCTCCTTTAATGTACATCTCCCCTTCTTCATAAGTATCAAGCCCGAGATAGTACATTTAATAATGTTGATTTTCCGCTTCCACTTTCACCAGTAATTGCTACAAATTCTCCAATATCCAGTTTTACATTTACTTTTGTAATTCCACTTGCTACTGTTTCTTTTCCATAGTAAAACTTTGATACATCTTTTAGTTCTAATAACATAGAAATCCCCCTTTATTTCATTTTCTATTTATTACTAAAGTTATACTATATCTTAGTATTTTAGTCAATCTAATAAATCATAAATATCTTGCATTCAAGTTTGCTACAAAAGATAGGTATATTATTAAGCCTAGTACAATAGCTATTATACAAATTCCCAATGTAGAAAACCTAAAAAAGTTAAATATTCTATTAAATATCTTTGAAAATTTTTCTATTCCTTTAAAATTTTCTTTATCAAATTCTTTATATTTTTGCATTTCTTCCCAGTTTTTTTCTTCCATTTTTTCTTTCCAATTTCTATGACACATACTTCCTCCATTTTTTAGTTTAATAATGTTTGAATTATAAAGTCATCTAATTACCTTTTGATACATTCTAACACATAATTAGTAAAAAAACATCTATTTTTACATTAACCCTTGAAATTCTTGAGCAGATCAAAATGATGTATTATCCCCTTTATAACAAAATAATACATCATATAATTTAACCCCGTCATTCCATCGCTTTACATTTATGATAGTCTAGTATGTAGAAAATTTCTACTGCAGATGCTGTTATTTAGTAACATTGTGCATCCTTGCCCACACTTTTTACATCTGCATATCCTCAAACAAGTTTTGCCTCCTGAAACTCTTTGTTTATTGTGAGTTTGCGTTACGAAATCTCACTTACGCATTTTGTGCAAATAGACTGTTTACACTAATACGAATGAATTTTATTGCGTCGGCTCATAACACCTATCTCTTTATTATTTTTAAACGAGTTTATGGCATCTCTCGTTTTTCTACAATTAACATAGAAAACTCCAGTTATACTTCAATAACTGGAGTTTTCATCTATTCAAATTCCGTTTCAATTTCTTCTGATTTTTCTTTCTGTTTTACTATTTCTAAAAGAGCATCTTCTAATTCTTTATGGTTTTTATATGTAACATATACACTAATATTATCAATATATTTATCTACGAATCCTGTTTGTATAATACTCTTTTTTAGAAAATTATATAGTTTTTCTTTAGATTCATTCTTTCCTTGTTTTTCCTCTGTAAAATGTTCTAGTAAATTTCTAATAGACATATATGATTCTTCATATATTAGTTTTTGTATATAATTAGTGAAGTCTTTTAGTATATTGCTCTGATATGTAGGACTATCTGATATTTTGCAATATATCAAATCTTTATCTTCGTCATCATAATAAAACGGACAATAGTCAGTATAAAATACCATATTTAAATTTAATTCATCATCAATAAATACATCTGCAACTCTTTCATCTCTATATAGTATCTCTAAAAGATCATTTTTATATTTTTTTAGTTCTATACCATCTTCATAGTTTTTTAAACAAATTATATTACTAAATTCATTACAACCTCTAATTCCATCCTCTACAATTTTATTAGCATAAAATCTTATCATTTCTTGCTTTGACATATTTACGGAAAATCTTTCTTCTTTCATCTATGCTCCTTTCTTATCTATTCAAATTCTTCTTCATCTTCATTTGTGTTTTCAATTCGATTAATCTTCTCTTGTGTTTTATAATCCAATATAAAATAATTTGTAAACTTTTGTATATATCTCATACTTTCTTTTAAGGTATTAACATCATTTTCTATACCCCATTTGCAAATATCTTTTAAATTATAGTTTCGAGTATTTATACCTAATTTCTTTGCAATAACAAATGTAGTAGCACTATTTTCTATTTGTATTTGCTTTAAATATCCATCAAGATTATATTTAGATAAATTTTCTTGTCTACAGTTATTTTTTATATCATTTACTATATTTTCAATATTAGCCATTGCATTATTTTCTTCATACTGTAATCCTCTTCTTGAACACATACCCTTTAGCATTTTTTCAATATATTCAATACTTTTCTTGCTCTCTATTTTATTGGATATATTTAATTGGCTTATATCATAAACCTCTTGCGTGATATACTTGTATTGCTTATTTTTGTCTTTTATTCTTGCTACTTTTTTAAGTGGATTCTCATTTTCTTTTACTTCATATTTATGTTTTTCAACATCGTTCTTTGAGATTATCAAGCTTATGTCTTGTCTTTGAGATTTTAGTATTAATATGTTGCTATAACTTATATTATACATTAAAGATAATGTTTCCAAAAAGTCTTTCATTTTGTTAGTATCGTTAAATGTCTCTTTTACTAAATTGTTTATATTTTCCAATAAATTCTCTTCTATTTTTATCACCTCTTTTAAGACTGCATTTCATCTTCTTCCTCTTTGTTTAATTCCTTTGATTTATTTTCCATATATCTGCTTATTTCTAATTCTATTAACCTATTTAAATTCATCATAAATTTATCCTCTTTTGTTTCCTCAGGTTGTTTTTGATTACTATTTTTGGTTTCTTCTATATTTTGCTTTTCTTCTCCTAAATATAGTTCTCTTCTTTCTTCTAGACATTTATCTTTTTCGTTCTTCGTATCTAAAAATAATTTGTTTTGTATTTCTATTTTATTTTGTATTTCTTCCACTTCGCTTTTTAATTTAATAATTTTATTATTAATCGAATCTATTTCTTTAATATCTTTTTGTAAATTCATTACAATGTAAATAATTTTCCTTGCCTTGTTCATATCTTCAGATCTCATTGTTAATTTATCTTTATCTTTTTCTAATTTTTCAATTTCTTTCTGTTTCTCCACTTTTTTATCTTCCATTTCTTTTTTCCTTGATTCTATACCTAAAAAGTCATAATTTATTTTTTCTATTTTTGCATCTATTTCTTGCATTTGTTTTAATCTTGTTTTACTTGTTTCATCCATATATATTTTTCTCCTTTCTTACATAAGCAAATAGAGAATAAATAAGAAAAGCTTATTTATTCCCTATTCAAATATTAAATTTTAGTAGCCTGTTCTTGGCAACTTCTTTACTTTTAGTTCTTTTTCATATACTTTTGTTGTATGATCATCTTCGTCCCAAACTAGATAGGTATCATTATATCCTTCAATTCTTGTTTTATTTGTAAAAGTATCATCATTTTCTACTGTACTATTTACAGTTGTAAAAATATATGGGTCTATTACTGACTCAAATCCTACATCAACTGTTCCAAAATCAATCTTAAATTCTGTAACATATTCTCCATCTTTTAGTTTTAAATCGGAAAAATCAATATAGTTGTTTACTTGTGTGTTTAAATTATCTTTTAATAGTTTATAATCATTTTTATTAGTTTTATAATAAATAGCATAGTTTAAGTCTTGATTATATGTTCCAGTTATTAATTTAGTAATTCTTACATAGTCTGTTGGTAAATAATCGTACCAAGTAAACTTATCTAATTTAGTATTTCCTGTATTCTTTATGTGAAAGTCATATCTAATTTCTTCATTTGCTGTAGTCTGAATTAAACCTTCTTTTTCTATATCTACATTTGGCTCTTCAGGTTTATTTGTAATATTTACTTCAACTATCTCATCATTTTCTTTTATTTCTGTTGCAAATTCATTTTCATTTAATAAATACCATTTTCCTGATTCTACTTCTTTTATTGTATAATTTCCTTTATCTAACTTTCTTGTAATAGCAATACCATTTTCATCAGTAATAATTGTATCTACCAATTGCTTATTAGAATCATATACCTCAAATTTAACATTTGGTATTGGTGTACCTGCTTTGTCTCCTGTAATATTATTGTCTGATTCACAAGTTTTTACAATTTTAATTTTTCCCTTTATTCTTTCATTAGTTATTACTAATTTAATTGTTTCATTAGTTTTAACATCAACCTTAATAGTTTCTCCATTTAAAATGTGCATATCATCGGTTTCAATTTCTTTTATTGTATATTCTCCAATTGGTATTCTTGATGTTTTCGCATAGCCTTCATTATTTGTTATTATTGTCTCAACTACTTCCTCTTTTGAATTAATTACTTGAAATTTTACTCCTTCCATCTTATATTCTTTATCTTCTGCGTCTACTTTTAATATTTCAATTTGACCTTTTAATTTTTCATTTTTTATTGTAATTTCTGCTAATTCATTCCACTCTATTTCTGCATTATATGTTTCATTAGACAGCTCATATATTTCATTTGTTTTTGTTTCTTTTATAGAAACCATTCCTGTTCTTATACCTTCAATATATGCAATACCATTTTCATCTGTTGTAGCTTTGTATTTGAAACCATCTGAATCTATAATCTCAAACTCAACATTTGATACTGGTATTTTCTCATTATCTAAATCAACTTTGTAAATTTTTAAAGATCCTGTTTTTCTTTTATTATCAATATTCACAGTGCTTGTTTCTCCATAGATAAGTGTTGCATTATTTCTTGTAGTATCCAATATATGTTCTTCATCTGTTTCTAGTTCTGTTATAACAACTTTTCCGTGGTTTTAGATTTTCTATAAATATTGTTCCATTTTTATCTGTTATGAAATCTCCAATATTTTCTCCATTCTCGTATCTTATATTAAATTTGATATTTGGAAGTTTTTCTTCTGTATTTTCATCTGTCTTTATTATTTTTAAATTTGCTGTATCTGAATTTATTTTCAAATTTGTTTTAGTTGATGTTTTTTCGAATGGATCTGCTGCAATTACATAATCTTGGTAATCATCTCTTTCCGCTTCTGCATAAAAAGCAGGACAAGTTTTTACTTTTGCATTCATAACATATATTGTTCCATTTATATCATCTTTAATATTTTGTTTTGGTATTTTAATCTTTACAATGTTTCCGCTCTTTTCATAAGTTGTTCCTGATGGAAATTTACTTAAATTTACATCATAACTTCCTATTTCTTTATTAGCATTCAATTTATATTCTTGAATTACATATTTATCATTTATATACAAATTGCCATTCTTTTGTAATTCCACTGTAGCCTCTCTATATTTTTCAGTTCCATTTTTAGCTTTCCAATATAAATTTTCTGCCTCATCTAATATCTTCTTTCCTCTTCTTTGTAAATCTTTTAATGTAAGTCCTAGTGCTAAATCAGATCCAAGAATACGGTCTGCTACTTTATATGTACTTTTAGGAGATTCATTATTTACTAAACAATGCACAACCACTTTTGTTACGAAATACCAGTCGTCATCACATTCTACACTTGTTTCTTTCCAGTTTACTCCCATATATCCTTCATATAAACATCTCCATATTGCTTGGTCTTTTAATACTTCTTTTATATATGAATCATATCCATCAAAATCTGTTGCTCCTGATCCTACACCGTGGTTTGCTAGGTTCAATACAGAATGCAGGTAATTTTTGCTTTGTATCTGGGTCTTTATAATAAACCTTGACAACTAATTTAATTGCACCTGAATCCTTTATTTCTAAAAAACCGTGGCAATTCTTTTTCACCATACAAATGGCTAGTATCTCCTATCTGCAATGTTGCAAAAGCAGGAACACTAATATTTAAAATTGTTATTAAAATCATAAATATTGCTATAATCTTTTTATTAATTTTCTTTATCATTTAAAATCCTCCTTAAAAAAAGAAACCACTTTAGGTTTCTTTAAAATTTTATATTTAATTATTCTAAAACTTCTTGATGAACATAAGCTTTTGTATCATATAAATAATATGATGTTCCTTTACTATTATATCTATACTCATCTTCTATATAAACTTTTACTATGCAACCTGTTAATGCTACTCCGTTAAGTTTATAGTCACCACTATATGAAAACCAATAATTAGTTGGCTTTGATGTAACTGCTACTGCATATCCTCCAAACTCATTATAGTCACTCTGACTTTTCATTAGATTATTTATATATGAAACTGCATGAGCTGTTTTAGATGAATTATATTTAGTAAAATGCTTATTTGCTAAATCTTTGTTTATTTCTTCTTGTTCTTCTTCTTTTTTGTCTTCTTTATTTCCTTCGTTATCTACATTAGGATGCTTATTATCATTATCTACCTTATTATTTGTGTTATTATCATTTTTGTTGTTATTATTTGTGCCACTATCGTTTTTATTACTGTTGTTTGTTGTAATATTTATTTTATTATCTGTCTTGTTATTAGTATTATTACTAGTTTGTTTATTATTCAAATTATTATCTTCTTTTGTTGGACTGTTTTTATTTGAGTCCTTTGTATTCTCTTTAGTTATTATATTATTGTTTTCTTTTTTAGTTTCACTAACATTATTTGAAATTGTATTAGTTAATAAAGAATTTGTAATATTTTCTTTTTCTTCATTTAATATAGCATTCTCTGCAGTATTACTATTTGATATTGTTGTTTTAGAACTATGTCTTTTTAATAAAACTACAACTATTAATACTAAAATAATCAAAGTAAAAACAAGTACAAGTATTTTTTTCTTTTTCATAAAACATCACCTTCTATATTTGATGTTAACATTAATTTTTAGGTTTGGCAATAGATTTTACTCAATTTCCGTTGCTTGCACACAAAGTCTTTGGTTTCTTTTATCTGATATACAAGTTATCAATGTTAGTTTATTTTCTTTAGTAGGTTGTAATAAACTCCAATCTGTCTCATAAATTACTTTTATATTATCTACTTTGTAATTTCTTGTATAAAATTTTGTTTTATAAGTTAGAATATCACCTTCTTCCAATTCATTAATCCTAGCAAAGTATGAATACTGATTTCCTCTATTATGTCCGAGCTAGTCCTATATTTCCATCATAAGTAGCTGTTTCTTCTATATGTCCTATATATTTACTTAAAATATTACTGTCTGTTCCCTCTCGAACTGTTGCTTTTAAGTTAATCTTTTCAATTGTTAAAATTCCCAACACCTCATCTTGCCAAATATCTTCAACTTCGTCATATACTATATTTTCATATTCTGAATCTGTTGTGATTTGATTTAAATCTATCAATTTATTATTTTTATTATGTATATTTATTACTGAAATTATTATTGTTAGTATTAAAATAATAATTGAAACAATTATTATTATTTTTCCTTTTCTCATAATATCCTCCTACACCATTATCTCAATTTCTTTTTCTTTTACTTCGCAAATAAATTGTTTATCGTAATATTTTATTATAATATTTTGGTTACGCAATTTATTAAATAACATATTACTTAAAACGATTTTATATTTTCTTGATTTATCCATTTTTATTGGTGTTATGTTGATTTTGTTTTCGTTATTTTTTATTTTTGTTTTCTTGACTAAATTCCATTTATTATTTTTGTAATTATAAATTAATACATTTTTTCTACTTAGCAAAATTATTCCACTACATAAAATTATTCCTGTTCCTGTTGTTGCAACAGTTGGTAACATATTGCTTTGTTTATTTTCATTTTCTCCTTTATCTATTGGTATCTCTTCATATTGTAGTTTAAATGTAACAGAATCTACAACTTTCTTTTTTAATTCTCCACTATATTTAACTGTTGCTTTATAATTACTTACAATAGTTCTTACTTCTATTGCCTCATATTTCATTATTCCATTATAAGAAACAGGTACTGCTTGTCCATCAATATTTTGTGTTTCTACAACTGTCCATACTGGATTAATTAAATAATATACTATTCCATCTTTTTTTATTGTTTTAGGAATATCATTTAATTCATTACTTTTTACATTTTCATATTTTTCCTCATAATATACCTTGTACTCTTCTTTATATGTATCATTTTCTTCTATCTTTAAAGATAAATTATTTATTTTTAATGTTCCAGTATATCCATTTTCTTTAATATTTATCTCTTGTTTGAACATATTTAAAACATCATATTTATTTGTTGTCTTTACAATTAATTCTTTTTCTATTTCTTTATTCTTTGATATAGTTTTCTTATTTTCTTGTTCAGATATATCTTTCAATTTATAAGTTACTCCATTTTTATTAATTTCTTTTTCTATATTTTCTCTGTATTCTTTTACCTTATCCTCTTCAACCTGTTGTTCTTCTTCCCAAACTTCTAATTTACCTTCTGTTGCATGAATCTCTGAAAATGTTCCTAGTATTGATATTGTTGTTACAACAGCAAATATTATTATTAATATTTTTGCTTTAATCATATTCTACTCCCTTCTTTATTTTAATTTTAAAATGTTTTTATTTTTTAAGTCTTTAATAATTAATTCTGTAATATAATCTTTCATTGTTTTTTCTGGATTTAATTTTAATAAATATTGTTTCATTGCTTTATGAATATTGCCATTCATAGAGAAACATACATGTTTACTTGTTATATCAACTTCTTTATTCAAATTCTTCATCACCTCCCTTCAATAATTTGTAACATCATATTTCTTAAATTTTCATTAAATAATACAGTTATACCTATACTTGTTAATATGAAAAATAAAATGTAAGATAGTAATTTTACAATTCTTGTAACTGTTTCCAAAAAAAGAAAATATACATTACTTTTTTCATGCATATTTTCTTTTTTGATTTTTTTCTTTATATTTGTAATAGTATATTTTAGCTTTTCTTTTTGTTTATTCTTCTTAATTTTTTTCTCTTGTTCTTGTATATCGAATCTTCTAACTTGTTTCTTTTGTATTCCTTTTTCAGAAAGTGCATCTAACATTTGCTTTTCTATATTTTGTACTAAATCTGTATCAACAATATTATATATTTTTAATTGATACAATTGTTCAAGCAACAGATAATTATTATTATAACTTGCCATAACAATTATTCTTATTTTTGGATACATTATTTTTAATTGACTAATAATTTTAGGAAAATTATTTAAATCTATAATGCACTCTAAATCAATTATAAAATATCTTAATACATTAAAATTTACATTCGTTCTTTTTATGTATTCTTCTATATTAATATCATTATGAGTCTCATATAAAACTAATATATTTTTTTCTACACATATCTTTTGTATTATATTTTTTGTTTCATTTTTAGCAATATAATTAAGCACATTTACCACCTCCTTAATCAAACCATTGTTCTTCAAATGGTACATTATAAATTATATTGCCAGATTTTAGAAATTCTATGTTATTATTTTCTACTTCACTTTTTCCAATTTTCCAAAAAGTATTGTTAAAAATAACAATAATAACTATAATTATTAATATCAACACATAATGTACTAATTCTTTTTTATGTTCAAAATCTTTATTCATCAATTACTCCATTTCTTCAAATAAATATGGTGCAGGATCTATCTGCACTTTATTTGCTAATCTTATTTCAAAATGTAAATGATCACCTGTTGAATTTCCTGTTGTTCCTTGTATTCCTATAATTTGACCTTCAATTACTTCTTGATTTTCTTTTACTTTTAAAGAATTATCTTGCATGTGAGCATAAAATGTATAAAATATATTCCCATTTTCATCTTTGTGCTTTATTTCTACACAATTTCCATATCCATTCTGCCATCCTGCCCATGTGACTGTCCCAACTTTTACACAAATAATATTACTATTCTTTTCTCCTACCAAATCAATTCCCTTATGATTAGATGATACTACTCCACCACCTTCTCTATTTCCAAATGCACTTGTTACAACTTGAAAATTTGCAACTGGTATTGGAAATTTTCCTTTATATTGTATATTGTCTTCAATTTTAATATCATTTGTATATTTGTTATTTTCTTTAGATGTACTATTTCCAAACTCTAAAAATGCACAACCTATTATAATTACAAAAAGAGTAACTCCTATTGATAAATATAATATTTTATGCATATATTGGCTGACTCCTGAACTTCTCATCTATCTTTTTTAACTCTTCTTGGTCTATATACATATTAATGAATATTTTTCTAATACCTGCTATGAACAGAGCCTCTCCTATTTTAGCATTATAGATTAATTGTGTTTCTTTATCCGTCAGCTTAAATGTTTCTTGTACATCTCTTAAGTCTTGACCATCTAATTTAAAGAATAATTTATATGTACTATTAGTAAATAAGCTTTGTCCATATAATCTAATTTTTTCATTTAGGAAATCCTGAATTGATTGAGTTATAACAATAATATTTGAATTATATTTTCTTGCTCTTTTACTAATATTTTTTAAATATTCAAGAGTTTGTGGAATATTAGGGTCTATTAACATGTGGCATTCATCTGCTATAAGAATTGTTCTTTCATTTACATCTCTGCTCAAGAAATCCCAACAGTATGACATTATATTGTAATATTGTGCTCTTTTGTATTGTTCTTGGAACTTATGCATACTGCTTGTATTAAATACTGTCATGTCAGTATTAATATCAATATTAGTATAACCATTCCATATATCTGATGATTGACCAACACAAATTGGTCTTATTAATGACAAAATCTTTTCGTATATTACATTATATTTTTGCTTGTTTTTTTCTTCTATAAAAAAATACAAATCTTCCAATTTAGGAAAATCTGTATTTTTTAATTTAGCAATATTAGTATTTTTACTTATATTAAACTTTTTATATAGTTCTTCTAGTAATAACTCTAGTGCAGAGAACTCCATATCTTGTAAACTAGGATATAAAATTGAAAAAAATGTTCTTAAAAATTGAAAATGTAATGCTAATGAATTTGAATCTTCTTCTCTATCTATTCTTACCTGTAGTGGATTTAATATTCCTCCTTTTTCTCCTCCATTACAATTTATAATCTTTCCTCCTAAATTTTTACAAAGGTAGGAATATTCATTTTCGGGATCTATAATTAATATTTTACTACTAGGTATTTCATTATATGCAATATGCTTTACAGCAACACTTTTTCCTGATCCTGAACTACCAACAATAACCATATTACTATTAGTTCTATCAGAATCTTTTTGCCACATATTAAAAATTACAATACCTCCTTTTTCATTAATACCTAGATAATATCCTTTTTCATCAATAAATGTATTTTTGTTAAACAAAAAACCTCCTGTAAATGTTGATGTCAAAATATTTCTTTTAAAATAATTATTTATTTCTCTTTGTATTGTGAAAAATGGTGCAATTGATTTAAAGCCTTCTTGTAATAAAAAATTTGTCAATGGTCTTATTTTCAATTTTTGTTTTATTACTTCTTTTTCAATCTCCTTACACTTTTTATTTAAGTTATTTTCATTTTCATCTGTTACTAAAATATAAATGCTTAAATATGAAACAACTTCATTATTTTGTAGTATTCTACTAATAATTTCACTAGCTTCTTTTATTTCTTTCTCTTTTAATTGTTTACTAGATTCATTCTTTGCTAACTTTGCAAGTGCTGTTGCATCTCTAATTCTTCTATCTAATCCTTCTAATAATTCTGAATTATCAGTTGGCTCTATATTTATCGAGAAAACTGCTCCGATTTCATTTACTATCTTTCCGAGCCATCCTAGTTCAACATTAGTTGGATAATGTATTATTGTATAAATCTTTGCAAATTTATCTCCTAAATATATCTTATTTCTATCAAATTTAAAACCTCCGACATGGAGTTAAAAGATTTATTAAATCATAATTATATTGTGTCTTTTTCAGTTTTATTACCTCTCTTTTTAAGAACTGCCTCTTCAATTCTTTTCTTTGCTATTTCATAATAATTTTTATCAATTTCAAATCCTATATATCTTCTATTTTTATTTATTGCTCCTACAAGTGTTGTCCCACTACCAGCGAAACAATCTAATATTAAATCTCCCTCCTTACTAGAGTTTTCTATATGATACTCTATTAATTCCAACGGTTTTATTGTTGGGTGTTTATATTTTTGTTTATCAACTTTATTAGTTAATGAGATATAATACTTTCTTTTAGTATGATAATTTCCATATAATTTAACTCCTTTTTCTCTAAAAAATAATATGTATTCCGTATCAGGCAAATAATTGTTATTTATTAGTGGAGATGGATTTTGTTTATGCCAAGTTAATATTTCATGATTACAGTTTTTATTACTAAAGTAATTTAGTAAATCTTTTACTTGCCTTTTTGAACAATAAATATAAATATTAATTTTCTTCATTTTTTGAATTAGTAAATCCAATACTTTTAAATCAAACCCATCTTTTAAATTTAACAAATCATTTGCATATCTATTCATATTTGAAAGATTTTTTACATTATTTATATTAAGTAGGTATGGTGGGTCTATAATTACTAGGTCTATACTATTATCATCAATTAGTTTTAATCCTTCCATACAATCTATATTGTATATTTCATTTGTTTTTAACATTTAACTCCTTTCTTTTAATTTTTGTGATGTGATTCTCGTAATCATTTCCTTCATCTTTATATGCCTGTAAATTAAAAAATTTTATTAAATAAATAATATCGTCTTTACTTAATATTTCACTTTTTAATTCACAATTTCTTAATCTATTCTTCCAATTATTAGCTCTCTTTTGTAACTCTATTTTTGACTTTTCTGTTTCTTTTTCCCAAATAACTAAATAAAATTCATTTTCTATGATTTCTTTATTAGTAACCAAATTTAATAAGAATTGTATTCTGTTATTAATTATTTGTATAAATTTATCATTGTTTATCATTTGTTTTAATGTTTCCTGTTCTTTTATATTATCTGAAATATCTAATATTTTGGGCATAATTAATATTTTATATGGATATTGCTCATTCGAAAATTCTACACTCATATAATTCATTTTATTTTCAAGTTCTTGTTCAGATAACAGCTCGAAATTTTGTGGTTTTATATTTAAAAACATTAATATATAACCATCTATTGTAATTGCATAGCCTTCTTCTGTTATATCTGCTATATTTAAAAATTCATTTAAAGATATATCCTTTTTGTTACTTAACAACTTTTTTATTATAAAAATCACCTCCGACATACTTATATTTTCTTTGCATTGTCTGAAATTTTAATATATTCCTTATAGAATCTGACATTGAAAAATTATTTCTGCTTTTTGTAAAAAAAATAACACTCATTACTATTGTTCCTATAACTATAAGTGTCGATATTAATGCTTGTTTAAATATTAAATAAATAATATAAGCTATAACACTGGCAATTACACCACATATTATTGTTCTTATTAATTCTTGTGTACCAAAACCTTCAAAAAACTCCGTTTTTAATCTTATTTGACTTGGTATTTTTAATAATCTTTTACTTTCCATTGTTATCATTTCCTCCTGTTTCTATATTATTATTTTGATTTGATTTTGCATTAATGTATTCTGGATAAGTATATGTAGTGGGAAATATAAATCCATCTGCATCTCTGTAATATTGTATATCTGCATAATATCCTTTCCAAAAATCTTGGCACTCATTAAATAACCTTAAATACGAAACATTATCTACTACTTTACCTTCTGAATATAATCCAAACGCATAATGTAGTGGCTCATCATCAGTAAGTGCTGCCAATTTTTTTCCTGTATCAGTTACGACATACCTTTTTCCTCCTAAATTAACTACTTCTCTATCTTGACAATCTTTATCTTCTACTTTTTCTATTGTCATATCAGATGCCCCTTCATCTACTATCTCAACCGTACTTCCAAAATACATTTTAGGTATATCAACTAGACTAAATGAAATTGTTATTAATATTGTTGCAATTAGTAAATGTTTAGTTAATTTTATATATTTACTTTTTTCATCTGGCTCTATACTCATTTTTATTAATAATATAATAAATGTAACCCCTGCAATTCCAATTCCTATATTTCTTAATATTCCTATTAATTCTTGTAAAGTTTCGATATTCTATCTCCTCCTTCTCCAATTTGGCATTAATGCTCTTATTGATCTTGCAGTATTTCCCATACTGTTTATTAGACTTCCATTTGGTCTTATCATAAATTTTCCTAGCATCATTGGTGTATTTACAGATACGATTGCTATTGCAATTCCATAAATTAAATGACCATTAACAAGTGCTAATATTGATAAATTTAATAAGCCTAGTTGAACAACAAGAGTAAAAGCAGTAAGTAGAAAATCTCTTACATACTCTGTAAAAACACCATTATCAGAATTTAAAAGTCCAATTGATGCAAAAGGTATTCCTAGTCTCATTACAAGAATTTCTATTCCTTTCATAATAAATTGACAAATTAATATAAGCCATACAATCAATAATACTAAACAAGCAACTGCAGTAAATATTCCTCCCCCCATATTGCCTGTTAAAATTTCTGCTAAATTTGTTCCTTGAACAGTCATATTGGATAATATTCCATTTAAAAATTCTTGTACTATTCCTACAAATATGTTATAAATTTCTTTAAAACATATCATAATAATTACCGCTTTAATCATTCCTATCATTAATTGAATAGGATTTTCTTCTGCATCTCCTTCTCGCATCATAAAATAAATTTTTATAGCTTTACTAATAAAAACAATAATTAGAATATATATTGCGAAACTAAAAATAGTCTCATAAATTTTATTAAAATTTATAAAACTACCATCTGCTAATTTTAAATTACTGAGCTCTCTTTCTATATGGAAAACTAAATTTACCATGCTTTTAAAAAGAGAGTTTAATGTTGCTTCAGAGCCTCCAATAAAACTTTCTATGAGTTCTACAAGCATATCTGCCATATATGTATCACCTTCTTTTTATATAAATTCTCTTTATATTTACTTGTAGAATCCTAATATTGTATCTATTAATGCTAATCCACATGTTATAAGTACCATAGCAATTAATGTTGTCTTTATATTTTGCATATTTCTTCGTCTTTCTCCTTCATCATTTGTCTTTAAACAATACACATAATAGATGAAGTAACCTCCACAAATCGTTATGCCTATTCCTACCAACCAACTTATTACTGCATCTACTAATTTTTCAGTTCCAATTACTAATTTTGTACTTTCTAAACTAGATGCATTGACAACTTGTTGCATTGTATTTAACAAAATAATTACTAATATAATTTTAAATATAATCTTAATAATCTTTCTTACATTTTCCTTTTTTAGTTTCAACTTTTTATCTTCCTTTCCAAATTATTCTTTATCATATTTACTATTTCCTCATTTTCTTCAATACTATAATCTTCAAGTTCTAAATTATAATACTTTTTCCATATCTCCCAAATCTTTATTTTTTCTAGTTTACTTTCCTTTCTATCTTTTTCTCTTTCAATTCTTAATCTTGTATTTTCTGCTTTTGTTCCCATACAGTTAATTTGGTTAAAGTACATTTTTGAAATATCTGGTACATTTAAAATAGCAGGTGGTTTTCCTGCTATCATTAATAAAATATATGGACTTTCTATCCTTTGTACTTCATCTGCTGTTAATAGTTTTCTTGAAACAAGACTCATGCTACTACTACTTCTATCATTTTTTATATTTGAATTACTGCTTTCTCCATAACTTTGAGCTGTATATGTTCCTAATTTATCTGATATTTTTGTTGCTGTATCTATATTAGCACTTTTCAAATACATCCAAGCACAATTATCTAAAATATTTTGTGCTCCTTCTTTTCCATATCGTTCTTCTAATTGAGCAAAACTTTGTAAGCATATTATAAATCTAATATTTCTACTTCTCGAAACTGTTAGCATTGACTGGAATGAATCAATTTTGGTAAAGTTTGCAAATTCATCTAATATAAAATTCATTCTTATACCTAGTTCTCCACCTTCAGTTCTACTTGTTTCAACAAGTGATGTGTAAATTTGTTGTACTAATAAACTTCCTAATTTATGATATGTATCTCTGTCATCTGGTAATAACATATAGATTGCTGTCTTTTTCTTTGCGAAATTTCTTAAATCAAAATCTGATTTTTGAGTATTATTTGCCACATAATCATTGATAAACATTTGCAAAGTTGAAAGTGCTGCAGCAACAAAACTACCTCGAGTCTTTGAAGGTGCTGTTCCTGCTACTGCAAAAAACTTCTTAATTGGATCATCCGCATCTTTATTTTTCATATATTTATCAATTAACATTTCTCCATCTTCTGCTGTTTTAAACATTTCTGCAACAAAGTAATAAGCATTAGCAAGTGTTTGATATTTCCTTTTTCCTTTATTTTCAAGTACAACTGCCATTATTGCTGTCTTAATTACTGACATTTCTCCGTTTACCCATATAGGTTCTGTTTTATCATTTTTAGTAACTAATACATTTACAATATCATTAACTAAACTTTCTGCCAAAGCTATATTTCCATCTTCAACTGCATTTATGACAATATCTAAATAATTGTATTTATTGCTTTTTAAAAACTGTATATAATCAATAGCTATTACATCATATCCTAATTCTTTTAATTTAGTAGCTGTATATAAATATAGTTCACCTTTAACATCGCTTATGAACATATTTTCTCCGACCTAAACCTAGCATAGTTATCGTTGGTATTATAATACTTCTACTTTTTCCTGATCCTGAACTTCCTACTATGGTTAAATGAACATTATCATCAATATAGTAATATTTTTCTATATTATCTTTTCTTTCAAAATTAGTTATAACACCACCTGAAGAAAAAGAAACCTCATTATATTTTTTATTTCTATCTAAAATATTACATTTAAAAATTTTACTATAATCTTTTTTATCTAACCACCACGAAGTGCCATATTGTCCATCTCCTACTGGAATTGGAACTTCTATTTTATTTGTTAATTTTATTGTATTGCTATGATATATGTTTTTCTTTCTATTAGAAAATAATAATAGAAATGAAATTATTATTATTTCTAAAACACAAAAAATAATAAATACTTTCTTTTCACTAAATAAAGTATTTATTATTGTCATAATATTTATATTAAATAAGCCATCAAAGTTTTTGCTTAATATAAAATGTAAATTAACCGAAAGATATGCATTAATAAAAATGCTAATTATAATTGCTAAAATTATTAATATTCTTCTACTTATATTCTTTCTCCTTTATTGGAATTCTACCATTCCTCCTTTTTTGTAAATTAAAAGAACATCTACTAAAATGTAAATGTTCTTGTTATATATATCTTGTAAGTTGTCGCAATAATTTGATCAGTTTGGAATTAAACTATTGGATTCCTATTGTTTCATTTATTACTATATCGTTATCTGGCAAAGTATTTGTAATATTATTAGACTTATTTTTTAATATGTTAAAAATAATATTATTTATTGTGTTCAAATCTTCATCAGTTATCATTGCCTGTTTACTTTCTTTTTGTATTTCCTTGCAAGATCCTTTTATGTAGTAAGTTTCATTGTTTAAAACTATTTTATGAGTAATCATTCCACTACATATATCATTAGTATATTCTGATTTTACTAATATATTCTTAATAGTTTCTATATCTTTTTCATCAGTTATTGTAATTGTCTTTCCTTTATATTCAATTTTAATATTATAGTTTTTAGGCAATTCATATTTCATAAACCAATTTCCTATTTTTGTGCCAATATTTCTTTCATATGGTTCATCTGGGGAAACACCCACATATCTAATTACTTTATATCCTAATCCCCAATAAGTAACTTTACTACCGTCATAACTTATCGTTTTAACACAGAATATTGGTTTTTCTTGTTTTTTTACTCTAAAATAGTCCACTGTAAAAAATATTATGGCAAGTAGTAATAATGACACTACAATAACTAGAACAATTTTTACTCCTTTTTTCATTAACATCACCTTCTACCTTTCTTTTAATTTAACAATTAAATCACAGCGATAACTTACTATTTTTATTTATTGATTATTTTTTGTTAATACCTTAAATTTTACTCTCCATATTTTGCTCTATATTCTTCTTCAAATCCAAACAAACCTTGTCCTATATTTATTGGAAAATATTTGTTATTCATCAAAAAACCATGTATCTCATCATTTTGGTCTTTAAATCTTATAGAATATCCTCCAAAATTAGAACTCCATTCTATGTCCACATACTCTAAATGCATTTTTGGAAAGTTTTTCTTTAAATAATTTGTTGCAAATACTCGGGCTATTTGTTTTGGAATTATTCCACTAATCCATAAAGCTAAAATAACAATTAAAATTACTAATATCGTTATAATAATTATTCTTTTTTTATTCATACTATTGTCTCCAACTTACTATATTTTGCTACGATTATATACTAAAAGACAGATAATTTCAACTTTATTATCTGTCTCAACTAATAATATATTTACTTTGCTATTTCTTCAATTGTTTTAAAGTCATCTAATGATGTTTCATAAATACCATTATAATGTTGCTCGATATAATATTGATTGTCTTTTTTATAGATATAAGCTGATTTATAATTTCCCTTATCATTTTTGAATGTGACAGAAAATAATATATCTGGATTTATTGGATTATCATTTACACTTTCTATTTGAGTTGTTTTATTATTAAAAACATTATATATTGTTTCTATTGTTTCTTTGTCTGTAATTCCTTTTACTTTTCTAAATTCAGATAATGTATCGATAGTTACACTAGATATTTCATCAATATTTAAAATATCTAAATTGTATGTTTTAGCTAGATTTTCTTCATCTCTTAATAATTGAACTTTTACAACTTCATCTAAAGGTGTTGGACTAATAGAATTAATTATTTCATCAGTAAATGTGATTGATATATTATCTCCTTCTTTTAAATCTGAAACATTAATTTTTTTCCCTCTCCAAGTCATATTTATACTGTCATCTACTTTAAATGTAAAGTCTCCTCTATAATTTATGTCATTAACTTCTAGTCCCTTGACATTAATATGAAAACTACCATCATCATACTGTTTTATGCTTTCTATACTTGCATAAAATGTTTCTCCATATACTGCACTAATTGCCAAATCATTCTTTGGTGAATTCTTCTGTCCAATAAGTAGACCACTTACAAAACTTACTACAATGATTGCTATTAATCCTATTACAATAAATATTCTTTGTTTATTACTCATATAAAGACCTCCTTATATTTTATAACTATCAAATTATTATTTTATAGCATTATATCATAAACCCAAAAATTAATCTATATTTTCATAATAAAGTAATTTATAACTAAAGTTCATTTCATAACAATTTTGTTAATCTTCGCTATAATCAATAACAATTTTATATATTCTCATTCCATATATATTATAGTAAGCCTTATATCTAGTTGTAACTGTTTTATCATTTTTATAATCCACATGCATAACTCCCTCATTTCTTATTGGAACTAATATACTTATTAGAATAACTATTAAAATGACTATCAGAATAACATAATTTTTATTTTTCACAACTTCCACCTCTATAACTTACTATTTCTGCATTTATTGTAAAACACACACATTTTTTTAAAATAATATTTGTCCTTTATCCAAAAAAATCCAAAAGATTATTGCTCCAAATGCTGTTGCAATTAGACTTACTATTGTATAAGCTTTTGAATCAATTTTTCCTTTTTTCTTCATGTATATATTTATTGGAATTAATAATACTAAATATATAATTAATATTATTATACCTATAAATACATTAAAAGCAAATTCTGTTTTTGGTACATCATATCCACTACCATTAGGTCTATTCGTAAAAAATCCATAAATAATCAGTAATACAATAGTATCAATGTATCCCATAAATCCATTATAAATTACTGATGCTACCGTCATTGTGTATTTTTTTACTTGTTCATTAAAAGACATTATTCCTATAAAAAGAATAGCAAGTATAAATAATAATAGGATTCCACATACATACAATATTGTCATATTATTTCTCCATTCTAATTGAACTTTGTAAAATATTGGCTAATGGCATATATTCTATTCTTGTTTTATCAAGATCTCCATTCTTACTACTTTTACTTATAATATAGTTACTAATATCATTTATATTTCGTCCAATTTCTTCAGTAGAATATTCTCTATCTTCAATATTTATATCTATATTCGATAATAATTTTTGATTTTGTTCTGATAAGTCTTTTTTATAGTTCATTTTTATGCTCCATTCATTCTTATTTTTTCATAACCTACTATATCATAAAAAACAGTTAAATACAATTATTTTACATATTATTTTTCCCAATTTAATGATGATTCATTTCTCTTTTTTAGTGCTAATTCTTTTTTAGCCTGTTTTGATAATTGTTTCTTATATATTAGTTCAAATCTTCTTAAATATTTTTCTTCCTGCCTTGTTGTAAAATATAGCGTATTAAAAATATTCCAAACTAATTGTCTGCCATTATTTATATATTGTATTTGGTTATATTCTAGCTTTTGATTTAATAATATCCTTTCAAAATTTAATATTTGATTACCGATTAATTTTAAAATCTCTTGTTCTGCTTTTTCTTTTTCAATTGTTTGTGCCTGTTTTATTTTTTCTTCATTTTGATATTTATAACTTACAATATCTTGTTTAATTTGTATATATTTTTCCACTTGTTCCTGACATTCTAAAGACAATTCAATTATTTTTTTAGATAGATTATCAACTTCATTTATAATATTAGGATATTTTTTTAAATACTGATATTTTATACTGCCACTTGTTTGTTTTAATAGACTTTTTATTTTTATTAGATCATCAACTACCAATTTTATTTTTTTATTTGAAATATTATGTTTCAATATTTTTTTATCATTAAAGTCTTTTTCATATTGTAGAATATCCTTTATAAACTTTTTATTTGAACTAACATTTTTTATTTCTTGTAAGAATTTATTATCAGTAATAATCCCTTTCCTTGTAATATCTTTTTCTTTATATAGTTCAAGCAAATCTTCTTTAAATATTTCGTTAGTAAACTCCTCTCGCATTTTGTTAACTTCTTTATAATCTACAAAATAATTCATTTTATATTTTTGTTTGCTCCAAATCATAACTTGCAAATGGGGATGTCCACTTTCTAAATGAACTGCTCCGACAGTATTGCAAATCATGATATTTTACATTTAATTTATCTGCAAAACTTGATAATTTCAATTTAAAAAGTTCTTTCCATTTTTCTTTTGAATCATAACCAAGTCTAATAGCATCATATTCTGATAAAGATATGGTACAACGAAAAATTGGAATCTTATTATTGGCTAGTTTGATTATATGTTGATTAATTGGTTCTATATCTTTCATATTCTCAATATCAGGAAATTTATCAATTATTCCAAAAAGTCCGTGCTCTGTATTAGTATTCTTTATTGCAAATTCACTGTACCCCAAATAATTTGTATAACTTTTATGTCTGAAAAAAGTAGTCCTTATATTTGGATTAAAATTTTCAAATAAGAAAACCACATTACTCATTTCGATATATCTCTCCTATTGTATAAAAATCATATAAATCTTTTTTTGTCATATTTTCTGTATCACGGCTAATATAATAATTAGCTTTATTCCTAGCATTAGTTAGCATATTAATAAATTGTTTATGCATATCATCTCCTAACAATTTGTCTAAAAGTTCTCCTAATAAATATGTATTAATAGCACTTGTTCTTAAATATTTTGCAGTTAGCTTTCTTTGTGATTTTATAAAAGGATTTAGTTTGGCATCTATAATTTTATCTAATTCTTTAATTATAAAATCTAAATTATCTTTATATATTTGAATATTTAGTTCTTTATCAATACCTGCTCTTGCTAGTTCAGAAATACTGTTATAAGAACTTTTTTCTACTAGCTTTTTTAACTCTTCTTTTTTCTCTTTAGAGATTCTTATTGTTAATTTCTCTAATTTTTCATCTTCCATATTTTATTCCCAAAACCTCCTTTGCACCTCCTAATTATTTATCAAAATTGCTTTCAAGCAATTTTGCAGGATCAGGGCGACCTCCTCGCTTCGTGAAACTGCCTAAAAGCGTGGCTTTTAGCTGGGTGCTCCCCAAAGAACTAGAGGTCATTTAGACATCTCTAAATTATCCACTTATTTACTAATATTCGTCTTCTTCCATTTCTTCTTTATCAGTTATTTCAACATATTCGTCTATAATCATAAGTGCTTCATCATAGCTTTTTGCTCCATTTGTTATTCTATTACACATCTCTTTTGCCTCTTCTTGCATTCCATTTCTCTTTAATGTTCGTGATGCTATTCCCATTAAATTAAATATGTTTCCATCTTCTCCAATTAAAGCACATTTTGGTTTTTCAATTGTATGTTCATCAATTGCATATCCCATTCTATCTCCAAACATATTGTCAATTGTTTTTTCATCTTCTAAACTTGTCCCATGATATAAATCATATATAACATTATCTAATTCTACTTTTTTATGATGCTTTTCTAGTGTATCAGGTATTTCACTTTTATCAAATATTTCAAAGTAATATCCTGACTTTACTGCAACTCTATCTTTTGAAATTGTCCTATTCATATTCCACTTCCTCCTCTTTCTTTTGACACTTATCAATAGTCTTTACATATTCATTTATAATCTCTAATGCCTCATCATAACTATATGATTCTGTTGCTCTTTCAATCATTTCTCTTGATTCTTCAAACATTTTGTTTTGTTTCAATTTTTTTGATGTCATCCCTATTATTTCTACCATACTTCCAAACGCATTATAAATATTACATTTTAATTTCTTTCTTTTATTATTGTTCTGATTATTTTTTTGTTCTGTATTCTTCATTCTTTCTGAAATACTCAAATATTTTAATGTAATAGGCTTAAATATTCCATACTGAAAATCATTTCTCATTTGATACATCATTAAATGTATTATTTCACTTATTTCATTAGATGTTAATGCTCTATTTTCTACTTCTTCTAATTCTTCTTTCTGTTTAGGTGTCCCAAAAAATAAATTCTTTGGCGAATCATTTACATATCCTAAAACCATCATACTATGAGCCAATGCCTCATGATATTCCGTATCCAAATAAGAATCGAAAAGTGCCTGTTTTATATCTTTTATTGTAACTGTCTCTATATTTTCCATAATAATCACCTCACTTTATCAATTATAATACTATTTAAAATTCTTCCTCTTCTTCTTGAGCTTTTTTCTGGAAATCAAATTCTTGACTTAAGTAACCTTGTTGCGTTTTTACTATCTCTTTCGTTTCTGCATAGTCCCTTCCCAATCTTTCTAAATCTGCATATTCCATTAAATCTTCAATGTCTATTGTTCCGTCATATACTAATCTTTTTGCCAATTCTTCATTATTATATGCATCAATCAATTCAAAACATTTTATATTATTAGCATATTTTATTGCTTCATTTATGTTTACTATTTGTTCTTTTTTTGCCTCTAATATTGCTAATAACTTTTCTCTATCCTCATCATTAAATTTATTAATCATGCAATAAAATGTTTTCATATAATTAAATGGCGTTGTATATCCTAAATCACTTGACCTAGAAATCAATTTATTTATTGCATCTGTTATTCTTGATGAAAAATCAGGATCTTCTTTACATATAAATTCACATTCTTTTATGTGCGTATCTTGAATATCTAAATTATAATAATCTAGTCCTAAATATTTAAAATCTTTTTCAAGTTCTATTGAATCATTAGGTACTAAAATTTTAATTTCTTTGTAATTTTCTGATGTCTCATATTGATTCTTATTCACAATATCTATTCTTAAATACATATTTTTCTCCTTTCTTTCTAGTCTATATCAATTTACTCAAATTCTTCTGTATCTTCTTTTTTTATATCGTTTTCAATTCCTTTAGCCACATATAAATTTTTACCTTCTTTATCAAAAACATATACTCCTACCTTATTGTTTAATTTATCTTTCATATATTCTGTTTTATACTCTTCTGCATATCTCTTTGCCTCCTCCAATTCTATACAACCTGCTAATAATCCTCCATTGCTATTTTTAACATAATATATAGTATTGGGATACATCTTTAATATTTGTTTTTGTGTAAAATTTATATTCTTTACTTTCATAATTTGTTTTTCTTCTTCTATTATTTCTTTTAATAACTCTAACTTTTCTTTTTCTCTGTTCCATTCTTTTATAAATTTAGATTTTGGCTTTGTCATTAAATAATTTTCTGAATAGCATAACAAATTATGTTCTGTTAACTCATACATTTCATTAAACAATTCCAATTTATTCAAATTCTTCCTCGTCCTCCTGTTCTTGTTTTTTTTCAAAAATATCTTTTACGATTCTATTTGTAGCTCTTATACAATTCTGATTAAATTCTCTTTGCCAAGCTTGTTCTTTTCTTGACCAATGAAATCCATTAGATTTTAATTCTCTTCTAATATTTTCGTTTGGAATCTCATTAAATAAAAACTGAATTCTGTTAATTTCTTTATTATGTATCACCTTACAGTTGTCAAATTTTACATCTTCAAATTTAATTTCTTCAAGTTTTTCCAACCTTTCTATCCTTTTTTTAGTTTCTCTGATAGTAGCACCAATATTTGTAAGTTCCCACTTATAATGTTCTCTTGCTTTTATTGAATTTCTTTCATTTTCTAATCTTTCTAATTTTTCTTTTAGCTTTTCAATTGCTCTTGGATCATCACTATATATCACTTTACTATTTTCTGCTGATTCTGCTCTACTACTATAAAATTCACTCTTTTTATCTTCTTCAATAGATTTCTTAATATTGTTTTGAGCTCTCGCTAGTAAATTTCTATGTCCTTTTGCAGAATAATGATCAACTAAAATAGGTTGTCCTAATGGTATTCTTTCTAGCGTTTTATTTGCACTTGAATTCATATATTGATTCGATCGTTCTTTTGCCTTTTCAGATAGTATCTTATACCTTTCTATTCTTTTTTGCTTTCTTTCTTCATAATCACTTCTTCCTCCCACTGTTTATCACTTTCCTTTCCTATAATCAGACAACAATGTATTATTAATGTAGCAAATGAGCTTAACATTGCTACTACTATTAAAATAAAAATGTACACTTTACATTCTCCTTTCAAATAAAAAAGAGCTTATATAAAGTTTGTGTTATATTAACTCTTATCCAAACTTTATACAACTCTTATTCAAATTCTTCTCCTAGTTCATTTTCTAATTTTATAATTGAATAATTTTTCTTAAAATTTTTTATTGAATATATTTTATCATCACTTCCGTTTTCACTACCTTCGAAAACAACTATATTGCCATTTGGTAATATAGTCGCAACTCCTTCTTCTTTTGTTTTCATGTTTTTTACAATTATTGAAATATCATTTCCTGACTTTTCAAGTTTCTTCACTGTTTCAATTATAGTATCAATATTCATAAAACTTTTCCTCCAATTTATATTTGTATTAATTCTTCCCAAGTAAATCCTTTTCTACCAAAATGACCGTAATTAGTAGTTTTTGAATATATTGGCTCTTTTAGTTTTAAATAATTAATAATTCCTTGGGGTGTCAAATCAAACCTCTCTTTTATTAATTTTATAATTAATCCTTCAGCTATTCTGTTTGTTCCAAAACAATCAATGTATAAAGATATTGGTTTATTTATTCCTATTCCATACGACATTTGAATTTCACACCTTCTTGCTAAACCATTTGCAACAACATTTTTTGCTATATGTCTTAACATATATGCTCCAGACCTATCTACTTTTGTTCCATCTTTCCCTGAAAAAGCTCCTCCTCCATGTCTTGCAATTCCTCCATAAGTATCTACTATTATTTTCCTTCCTGTAAGTCCAGTATCAGCAATAGCACCTCCTATTACAAATCTACCTGTAGGATTTATATAGAATTTTGTTTCAATATCTAACATTTCTGGATCTACTGTCTCTAAAATCACATTTTCTAATATTTCCTTTTGTAACTGAATTAATTCTACCTCTTTGGAATGTTGTACTGAAATTAAAATAGTATCTATTCGAATTGGCATATCATTTACATACTCAACTGTAACTTGTACCTTACCATCTGATTTTAAATATGGCAAAATATTATTTTCTCTAACTTCATCAATCTTTTTAGATAGTTTATGTGCTAATATAATTGGATACGGCATATATTCTTCTGTCTCATCTGTAGCATATCCAAATATAATTCCTTGATCTCCTGCTCCACCATCATCTACTCCTAAAGCAATATCTTCACTTTGTTTTGTTAGGTTTATCTCTATTTTACATTTGCTGTAATCCATAGAATTTTCTGCATCATCATAACCTACTTTTTTTAATGTATCTCGCACTACCTTCTCAATATCTACCTGACCGTTTGAACTTACTTGTCCTGCTACTGTAACTTTACCATTTGATAGCATAGTTTCAACAGCCACTCTTGAATTTTTATCTTTCCTTAAATATTCATCCAATATACTATCAGAAATCAAATCTGCTACTTTGTCTGGATGACCTTTCGTTACACTTTCACTTGTTAAAAAATAATTTTTATAATTTTTCATCTTATAAATTCCTCCATTTCTATTTTTAATTCGCCACAGAATCGATTCTGTGGCTTTTTATTTTTTAATTAGACATATTACTCGTACTCATCTTCTGTATCTTTTTCCATTTCTCTATATTTTTTTAATTCTTTATTCAATCTAACTATTTCATCTTTAAGTTTTATATTTTCTTCTATAACTGTTATCTTATCAAGCATTTTAGTTCTTTCACTTTCATATTTATCATTAATAAGTTTTAAAGACTCCATGCTAACATAAGAATTTTCACTTACAATAATATGATCTAATAATCTAATATTAAATGCCTTTAGTAATTGATTAGAAATATTTGATATTTCCTTATCTTGTAAACTTGGCTCAAGTGAATTTGATGGATGATTATGTACCAAGATTACCCTATCACTTGCAGTTACTAAAGCTGTTCTTACAATATATTTAACATCAATTTCTATATGAGAACTTGTTCCAATTCCCAATAAGCTTATATTTCTAATGTTATTAACTCTATCTAATCCCAAAAATAAAAAATGCTCTTGTATAGCATCTTTTATTTCTTGTACTTCTTCTAGATTAAAAACATCTTCAGGTTTATTTACTTTTCTTTCATTTATTCCACATTCTTTTTTCTGTATATCTATTATCAACTTTTCCTCCCAAAAAAAGAATAGCAAAATTGCTATTCTTTTACCTTTTAACTTTTATTCTACATCTATAAAATTTCAAAGTTCCTCTTCGTCTTCTTTAATTGAACTCTTATTTTTTTCAAACTGCTTTATAAATTTTTCTATCCTACTGACACTTTCATCAGAAATCATTGCACCTTTATTAAACCAATCTATTATAGTTCTTCTACTTATGCCAATTCTTCTACTTAATTCACTATTACTAATATTATTCTTTATGAGATATTCCTTCAATTTAACATTGTATGAAAAGTCTTTACGATTTCTCATACTCTCTAATTCCTCTAAATTTATCTTTAATTCGCTCTTACTTATCTTTAAAAAGTTGGCTATTTTTTCTATTGTATTAATGTCAGTTAACTTGCGGATTCTTTTTTCTATTTTATAATACTCCTTACCAGACATTCCTAATACTTGTCCAACTTCTTCCTGTGTATATCCGTTTATTTTCCTATAATATATAAATTGATCAATGTAATCTTTAAAATTAGAATTTAGGTTGTCTAAAAAATAGTTCTTTAACTCTAGTTTTAATGGTTCTTTTAAAATTCCCCTGTTTTTTATATCTGTGAACATTTTGGTGAGATTTTCTGTATCAATATTTTCAATACCTTGCAGTAACCTCACACCATATATATCGCTATTTTTTAAGTTCGCCATCAGAATACTGTTGCAACTGCTTTCATTCCATTATCTCCCTCTCCCCCTGCCTCGCATTGCACAAGCCTTGCAATCAATTCTCTATCGGAATAAGCCATAAAAAACACCTCATATTATTATATGAGATGTTTTGGTAGATGTTATATTATAATAATTTTTATATCGTTAGCAATTATTTATTTCACAAATTCTATATATAATCTTTGTAATAAAAAAATGACTTTTGAAACTTTTTGTCGATATATATGTCATAATATATGGTGAACTTTTATGGTAAATATATTAATTGCTGAAAATAATATTGGTTATGTCAAGAACATAATGCAGTTAATAAATTCGAATTTCAATAATGCCAGAATTTCTAATATATCAACTAGTGGATATGAAACCATGGAACTATTAAAAAAATCAACTAATATTGACATTATATTATTAGAATTATTTATGCCAGATATAGGTGGTATAGAAATAATTGATAAATTGTCCTCTTTTCAAGAAAATAAATACAAAAATTCAATTATTATTTTGGCTAACAATAATAATTTGTTAAAACAATTTAACGGTTTAAAGGGAAAAAGTGTGTACTATTCTTTAAATTGATTAATATAAAAAGAGCGTATATTCTCAAATATTGAACATACGCTCTTCCCAAAATAGCTTTACTGAGCTATTCCAGTAGAGAACTAGAGACCTAAACTAATTAGTTGTTTTAGTTCGTAATGAGGTTATTGAAGTTTATAGCTATAGGAAATATTCACCTGACGGTTATCATTATAATTTCCCGTATCAGCATCATAAACTCTAAAGTAGATCTGAATTTGATCTCCTTTATTAACCTTGACAGAACCCGAAAGTTGAGTGTTAGAAATTCCCCAGAAGTCGTAGAACGTCCAAGACTTTAAAACTTTCTGGGTGGCATGACTCCTGACTTCGATTCGCAAATTAATGCTGTCCAAAGACCCAACAACATTAGCATTGTCTAGTTTTAAAGACAGATTACCATTCGCTCCCATAGTTTTAACAGGAGTCAAGTTATTGCCTTCCATCGTAAAAGTCCCAACGTTTTTGAAGCTTGAAGTTTTTCCCCAAGTTTCAGCACCACTGAAAGGAACAATGTTAGCATTTTCTGCAGAAAGAGTCTCCTCCTTTACATCAGTAGCAACATTTCCTTTAGTAGTATCCTTGTTTCCTTCTGCAGCAAATGCTGTAGAAGAAAGTACAAGGCACATGACCAGTGCCAACAAAGAAGAAATTAGCCGCTTAATCATTGTAAACTCCTTTCTTAAAAAGGTCTCTTGTCTCTTGTGCAAATAACAATTGCACTATATATATATTATAATAAAATTCATTATACTTCAATATTAAAAAATGTAACTTAATGTAACTTTTTTATATCTGTTTCCTATAAAAACTGGTACTAGATTCTATTATAAATCTAGTACCCACTTAATCTGTTTATATTTTTTTGTTTTTATCATTTTATAGTTATACCTTTGTTATATTCTTCTCCACCTATAACTTCACCTGTTGTTGCGTCAATATAATAAATATATCCTAAATCTTGATTCCTAAAACTATCACTAAACATATCATTAGTTGGGACATCATATTCTATCATTACTTTCCAAGCTTTTCTAATACGTTTTTCTGTAAGATATTCTATATATTGTTCTTCTGGATAATTTAGTTTGCTTTGTTCACAGAATTGCTCATAATTCGTCGTTCTTGAATATGCTCCACCATTCATCGAAACAATTCCAAGCTCTATTTCTGTGCTTTTGACTTCGTAATTTATACTAGTTTCTCTTTCTGCTTCTAATGCTATTTCTTTTGCTTGTTCCTCTGTTATTTCAACTGGATTATTTTCATAAATTTCTTCTGTAACAATAAAATAATAAATCTCATTTATCTCTGGAACAAATGCAATATTAATGCTATTAAATCTATCTACTAGTCCATCATATTCTTTATAAAAATCTACATACCAAATATAAGCTTCTTCCTCATTTTCTAAATTTGCACTTACCTCCACATAATCATATTCACTTAAGTCATATTCAAATTTTTCACACAAGTCTCTTGCTGTTTTTTCAGCATCTTCTTTTGTAGTATGGCAATTTTCTATATCTTTTTTTAAGCAATCACTATTAAATAAATATAATGCTTCTTTTTCTTTATCATAGGCATCAAATGTTATAGAAATATTGCTATTCGTTTCAACTCTCCAACTAATTTTAGAGTCAAAAGTATCTTTTTCAAGTCCTACAGATTTTATTGTTTCCTCATTGTAGTCAAATCTTTTTAGCAAACTTTCAGCTTTGTTTTTTGCCTCATTTTCACTCATTATTCCTATCATATCTTCTTTCGTAATAGTCGATTCTAAATTTCCTACCATTTTCTCTGGTTTTTTCCATATTGTTTCTGCTACTTTTGTCCCCGCGAATACTACTCCTGCCGTAATCATCAAGCTAGCACAAGCTGTTGATGCAATTTTTATCCATGAGTAATGCTTCCTTTTTGATTTTAAAGATTTCATAATTACCTCTTCACATTTCTCAGGAATTTTCATGTTCTCATTTAAATCACGATATAATTTTTTTTCTATTTCATCCATATCTTTTTTCTCCCTTCTCTAACATTTTTTTTATTTCTTGAATTGCTCTTGTTCTTTTTGTCTTAATTGTATTCTCTTTTAACTTTAAAATCTCTCCAATTTCTTTATCGGTAAATCTTTCCATATAGAATAGTGCTATTATTATTCTTTCCTCATACTTTAGATGTTTACAAATAAAATTAAAATCTAGTTTTGTTTCTATAGAATCAATATCTAAACTTACATTCTCACAAAAATTTTCAATTTCTTCTAAAGAAATAACATTTCTTTTATTCTTTTTTTTATATACATCATTGCTTTTACTAACTAATATTTTTATTAGCCAAACTTTGAAACATAAGGGTTCTTTTAAATTTTTTAATGTCTTATATGCAATTATCATTGTTTCTTGAATTACATCAAAAACATCATCATCATTTTTTAGCCTTGCTTTAGCTATCTTATATAAGTCAGCTTTATACAGCAATATTAGATTCGTAAAAGCTTCTTCATCTCCGTTTTTTAGCTTTTTCTACTAGTTCCTCCATTTCTTCCTCCTATCTTGTTTGCAAACCTGATACACTTATAAGACGTCTTTCATAAGGATAAAAGTTTCATTTTTTTATATTTTTTACTTTTTTAAATACATTAACATAAACATTATAAATTAGCAACTCAAATTACCTCATAACGCTTGAAGTTTCTGAACAAATAAAATGATGTATTATTCCTTTTATTCAAAAAAATAATACATCATTCTCTTCGACTTTTACATACAGTCGCTTTGTAGTAGTGATAGCCTAAATCAGTTTTCTATCTGAATAAGTCATAAAAAAACATCTCATATTATTGTTTTTATATATTATCAATAATCTCCTTTACTTCACTACTGGTATTTGTATTCCCCGATTCCATATCTTTGATACCTTTTTGGATTTCTAACTGTGCATAAAGTGTATATAGTATTTCTTCGTAACTTGTTTTATCATCTATATTTTGAACTGTATTTAATATCAATTGTTTATCACTCATATTTTTCTTCTCCAATCTCTTTTTATTTTAACATAAAAATTAGTTTTTTACCACAATTTTTCCATTTTATTTTTTCGACAATATTAGGCTTTTTGTTCTTAATAGCATCATAACTGATTTCACTTAATTTATCTAATAAATTGAAATTTCAGATTTTATTCATCTATCTTTCTTACATCAATTTCATAAATTTGACAAGGGTATGTTTCAAGTACCATACCTGTATAAAACACTTCTATTGCATCTCCAACTTTATACTCGGACGTATCATCTACTCTAACCCAAACTGCATCTCCAATGCTTCTATCTTCTGAATTTACGGTAAGCATTTTCTCATTTACATCAGTAACTTCACCTATAAATGATGGTGCTGTGTCATAAGTTGTTAAATCTTTTGAATAGTTTGCTACAAGCAATGGTTTGTATTCTTTTGTATCAGAATCATAATCTATAACTCCTTGTAACACTAATCCTATATTGATAATGTTTTCATTTTCTACTAAATCTATTGTATAAATATTGCTTGGAATATCATCATAAATTGTTACTTTTGTATTTGCCCCAAAAGTATCTCTTGTGTTATCGTAAGTTAATATATAGCCATCATCTTTTTTATATTCCAAGTCTGTGATAATTGGATCTCCCTCATTTGTATATAAAACAATTCTTATGAAGTCTGACTGTCCATTTTCATTATTTGCATTTGTATTTGTAATAAAAGAATCCAATCTATTCTTATTAAATACCACATTGTATGTTATTACTACACAACCGTCTTTTATGGCTTGTTGCATTGAATATTCTTGTGGTATCTCTTCTAATATTTTTTGTTCATCTATATTTTTCTCTATAATTTCTTCAATAGAGTTTAATTGTTCTTCGGTATACGCACTATATTCACTTTCAAAATCTTCATATTGCATAAACCAAGAGCCAATTTTCATTTCGTTATATCCATTTAGCATATTAAAGTCAATTACCTTATATCCTAAACCTATATATGTTTTAGTTCCACCATCTCTTAAAGTTGAATAGTTTATACAGAATATTGGCTTTTCTTGTTTCTGTACTCTACTATAATCAACTGCAAAAAATATTAATCCTAAAATTATTATTACTCCTAATATAATAAGAAATATCTTTATTCCTTTTTTCATTTTTACCACCTTTTCCCTTCCTATTATTTAGACACATTTTTATGTGCTTTCTGTTGGTGTTTCACAAAAAAATGGTAAAAATTATAGTAAAAAATAAGAATATTCCTGTAAAGCTTAAGATGGATTTATTAATACGAGGTGTTTTGGTAGCTATTATATATATAAGATTAATTAATTGCATCTTGCCTTTGTTCTAATCCAGTTTTATTTGTTTCATTAACTGCCACACATTCAAAATCGTTTACAATATCGTACAATTTAGAATGGTCGTTGTTGCTTTTTACTTCTCCTCTAAAAGTAAATTCATAGCTATTACCTTCTTCTAATTGTTCAAATAGGTCATTCTCTATTTTCATAACTGTTGGCATATCTTGTTGAAATTGATTTACTACAATATACCCATAGTTTCCTGTAGTATCGCTATAACTTAGTTTTGTATCCACCGAAAAAGTTCTAACAAATTCTATTTCTGTGCCTGTTGTATCCTCATCACTATTTATATTTTGTGCTGAGTTTTCAATCTCATTACTTAAATCTATTAATGTGCTATCTGTATCAGTTCCTGTAGTGGTTAATGGTATGTTGTTTTGTATGGCTATGTATATTATTAATCCAATAATTACTAAGACCAATAATAATATAATTACATATAAACTTAAATTTTTCTTATTTTCCATAAGATTTCCTCCTCTATCTTAAATTTCCCCTATAATATCACAATATTACACATTATATTTAATAAAATTAGATAAGTACTATAGGAACTATAAATTCTCGTTTATAACACTCCATATTTCTTCTAGCTCCATATCTTTACACCAGTTTGCTACTCCACCTAAGCCATATTCGTTTATAAGTAGCAATTTTTCTTTATATGACTCAATATCTTCAATCCACATTTCGCGTGTATATCCGTTTGAATCATATTTTATATA
>CALXWT010000010.1 GCA_944392445.1 uncultured Clostridia bacterium | reverse complement strand
TTGTCTTTCGGTTTGTCTTAATCTTGTTTCAGAAGTTCTAGATTGTGTCAAATTATTTACCACAGAAGATGAACTCCTATTTTGCTTTGATGGGCTTTGTGTCAAATTACTTTTACCAGATGAGCTTGAATTTAGCGAGTTTGCATTTTCTCGTGAATTATCTTTTCCACTAGGAACAGTAACTCTTACATTTACAGTATCTTCGTCAAGATTAGCATTTCCCTCTATATTTAAATATATCTCATCAGTCATTTGTTCCACTAATTCTCTTGTAATTGGCTTAGCATTTGCCTCACAAATTTTGCATACCATTGGATTTATTATCTTGTATATTTCCGGATACAAATCTAATATTTCATTACTATATCTTGGCATTATATTTGTATTAAATTCGTAATTATCTGAATAGTCATATGTAATATTGGGATAAGAACTATTAGTTAGTACAGGATATCCTAATATACTTCTTATATAATCTTCATAGCTTTGATAATACATATTATACCTCCTTAAAACTTTGTATATAATATGTATTATGTAAAAAAATGTGATTATAAATTATTAACTAATTCTTTAAACTTTTCTCCTCTTTCTGCAAAATTTTTAAACATATCAAAGCTTGCACTTGCTGGTGAAAATAGCACAATCTCACCTGGTTTTGCAAATTTATATGCTAATTCTACGGATTGTTCCACGTTTTTTGCTCTATATATAGGAAATACATCATCTGGATCAAGTTCATTAACAACTGCATCATATATTTTAGGTGCTGTTTTTCCCATTAAAATTAATTTTGATACTTTATCTAATATAGGTCTTGCAATCGGTGTATAGTCTAAATTTTTGTCATATCCACCTGCTATTAACACAATTTTCTCATTAAAAGAATATAGTCCAGCTATAGTTCTAGTAGGGCTAGTTCCTATGGAATCATTATACCATTTAACCCCGTTAATTTCTCTTACGAATTCTAATCTATGTTCTACACCTTTAAATTCCTTTATTGCTTCTACTTGTGCTTCTGAGCTTACCAAATCTGATGTAGCTGCAATAGCTGCACAAATGTTTTCATAATTATGTACACCTCTCAAATGTATATCTTTAACATCTATAAGATGCTTTCTTACTCCATCTTCGCAAGATTTTATCATTCCATCATCATAAATAACTCCATCCTCTAGTTTTTCTTTACTACTAAAAAATACTACTTTCCCTTCGGCTTCTTTTTTAAATTCACGAGTTAATTCATTATCATAATTTAATACAACTTTTCCTGTAGAATCTTGGAAATTAAATATATTCTTTTTAGCTTCTATGTATTCCTCATAAGAACTATGTTTATCTAAATGATTAGGTGATATATTTGTAATTACTGAAATGTCAGGACTTATTTCCATTCCCATTAGTTGAAAACTACTTAGTTCTAGAACAACAATATCATCTTCTTTAAAATCTCTAACTTTGGTAAATAAAGGTATACCTATGTTACCTCCTAAGTGGCAGTTATATCCACCTTTTTTTAATATTTCATAAATCAATGTGGTTGTAGTGGTTTTTCCGTCACTTCCTGTTACTCCTATAATTTTGCAAGGACAGGTATTCATAAGCATTTCTATTTCTGATGTAACTATTGCACCTCTTTTTTGCTCTGATTTTAACTGTAACGTAGTTGGCAAGCAACTAGGTGAACGAAAAATAATATTAAAACCTCTTAAAAAATGAAGTGCATTTTTCCCTGTGATTAACTCAAAGCCAAAATTTTCTATTTTATCTATTATTTCTTCATCTAGCTTTTCTTTATCCCTTTCATCAAAAACAGTAACATTTGCTTGTAAATTATGTAAATAATCTATTAGAGGAATATTGCTTACGCCTAAACCTATTACTGCTATTCTTTTTCCTTTTACATTTCTTTCAAATGCATCTAATTTTAAATTTTCCATTTTTTCTCCTTTCAGCAATTGGGGACGGGCTTATTTTGCAAAAAAATTTATTGTAAATAATACTTTTTTTGTTGCTTCTTCTACAGTGCTACAGTCTGTAACATCTATTCGTATTGTTTTATCATAGATTTTATAGTATCCTGCTCTCTCTTGCAATTTATCCCTTTCCACTATATTTTGCTTTACTTTATTATAATCTGCATTTTCTCCATATTGTTTCATTTTTCTTTTTACTCGTTCTTCTATATCTGCTTCAATAAATAAATGATAGTCTAAATCTGGATAGATGTTCATTAAGTCTCTTCCAGACACAATTACATTAAATTTTTGTTTATACATATCTATTAATTTTCTAGCAAAGCCATATAATTCAGAATTATCTGCATTTGCACCTGCTATAGAAACAGCCATTGATGCTTCTTCTGATTGTAAATTATCTTCATCAATTTTTTTGCCATTTATATATATCACTGTTTCACCGTTCTCTATCTTAAATTCAACACCAAGTTTATCCATCATATCTTTAATGTCTATATTTTTTACGTTGTTCTTTAAACTATTTAAATCAATATGTTTAGAAGACATTAGTGCATATACAATTCCTCTATATAAATTTCCTCCGTGTAATATAATACTATTCGGTATGTGTTTTAATAATTCTCTACAAATTGAAGTTTTTCCACTTCCTACTAGTCCTTCTATTCCTATTACTTTATTGCTCATAGAATTCCCTCTCTTTTATTCAAATTACTTTGAAAATTATACCACAATATTATAAAATTTCAACTTTTTTTGAAAACTTAGGCTAGATGTGTAAGTTACTTTGATAATGTTTTTTATACTTTGCAATTTAAATAAACATTTTATTAAGTAGGTTAGAGTAGGCTTCTAAAAAAAGTATGAAAATATGGAATGGAGAGTACTTTGAGTTAGAAATTCTTAATAAATTTTATGGAAAGAGTTCATCTCTGATGGAAGGGTGCCATAAAATTTATTTAGAATTTCTATGAAAAAGTAGCTGGACCGACATATTTGAAATACTTTTTTTAGAAGTTTACTCTAACCATAATTATAATTGCAAAAATTGCAAAGTATAAAAACCATTATCAAAGTAACATATTTAAAAAAATAAGTTTTGTATAAAATTTATTTTTTTGTGCATAATTGTATTAGATTGGAGGTGCTTCAATATGTCAGAAAACAATAATTCAAAGAAAAATAGCAAAAAAAATACAGGAAAGCAAAATGAAAATAATAATAGAAACAATAATAATCAATAATTAAAACAGTTACTTTTGCTTTTTTATGAATAAGGCTATAAAGTTTGAGTATAATTTAAATTATTCTCAACTTCATAGCCTTTCTCTTTATAAACATTTTTCTTCTATAGTTTTTGCTTTTTCTCTCTCAAATAAACGTGTCTGCATATTTAAAAGATAGGTAATCGTTTTATTTTCAGTAACAAGTTCAACTCTATATTCTTCTGGACTTCCGAGTAACTTTTCGACTTGAAAATATAGCTCTATACTGATTATTGCTACAATACCTTACAAATTTTTCGTACATTGCCAATAACTCTGTTTCTCCTAGCTTTGTTAAATCACCAAATTCTTGTAATCCATTTAGTATAAGTTCAAATTTAGTTTGAATAGGTAAATTGCTACTTTTAACTTTTTTCCTTAGAATATCCCAATAATCATTTGAATATCCTTTTGTTTCAGTTATATAACCAAGTCCTAAATCAATTTTTCTTAAAATTTCACTAGGTATTGTTCTTACTGCAAAGTATGATGTACTACAGTTAAATTGTATATTCTTTAAATCTCTTGTTAAGTCTGTAGCATGTTCCATTCCTTCTTCATCTTTGTAAATTAAAAAAGTGTGTCCTAATTTATCATTAACTAATTTATTCTCTATTCCTAATTTGTCAAGTAATTCTTTATATTGTTTTTCTAGAGTAGTACATATTATCATATTTGGATTTGTAAACATTTTGTTAGTATAAATAGAAAATATATCTTCTTCTCCAAACATCATATGTTCATATTCTCTATCATAAAAGCTTCTTTTTCCTAACTCTAAGTATAGGTATCTTGCCTTTGTATTTATACCTTCTAATCCTTTTGGCATTTGTGTTAAAAAATCTGATAATTTATTTATTTTCACATTATTTGCCTTTCTATAATTTTAATAAAGTCTATCTTTCTAAATACTTCTTCAAAAACTTACCTGTGTAGCTTCTGTCATTTTTTACAATTTGTTCAGGTGTTCCTACTCCGACGATTTCTCCTCCTCCGTCTCCACCTTCTGGTCCTAAATCTATAATGTAATCTGCTGTTTTTATTAAGTCTAAGTTATGCTCTATTACAATTATGCTATTTCCTGTGTCTACTAATCTTTGAAGTATATCCACAAGTCTATGAACATCTGCAATATGGAGTCCGGTAGTAGGCTCATCTAAAATGTATAACGTTTTTCCTGTTGCTCTTTTAGAAAGCTCTGTTGCGAGCTTAATACGTTGTGCTTCTCCTCCTGATAATGTAGTTGATGGCTGTCCTAGTTTAATATATCCTAGTCCTACATCGTAAAGTGTTTGAATTTTGTCTTTTATTCTTGGTATATTCTTGAAAAACTCTAAAGCTTCCTCAACTGTCATATCCAATACATCTGATATTGTTTTTCCTTTATATTTTACTTCTAATGTTTCTTTGTTATATCTTTTTCCCTTACATACTTCACAAGGCACATAAATATCTGGTAAGAAATGCATTTCTATTTTTATAATTCCATCACCATTGCAGGCTTCACATCTACCACCTGTTACATTAAAGCTAAATCTTCCTTTATCGTAGCCTCTCATTTTAGCTTCATTTGTACCTGCAAATATATCACGTATAAAGTCAAATACACCTGTGTAAGTTGCTGGATTTGAACGTGGTGTTCTACCAATTGGTGATTGGTCTATATTTATTATTTTATCTATATTCTCTAAACCTTTAACCTCTTTGCATTTACCTGGTTTTTCATTTGAACCGTTTAGGTCCCTTGCTATGGTTTTATACAATATTTCGTTTACTAAGGTACTCTTTCCAGAGCCTGATACACCTGTTACACATATAAATTGTCCTAGTGGGAATTTAACATTTATATTTTTTAGGTTGTGCTCTGTAGCTCCTTTTACTTCTATTGCTCTTCCATTAGATTTTCTACGTTTTTTAGGAACTGGTATCTGCTTTCTGCCACTTAAATATTGTCCTGTAACAGAATCTGTAACAAGCTTTATTTCTTCTGCAGTTCCTTGTGCCATAACGTTTCCACCGTGAACACCAGCCCCTGGTCCAATATCTATAATTTGGTCTGCTGCATACATTGTATCTTCGTCATGCTCTACAACTAAAACTGAATTTCCTAAGTCTCTTAAGTGCTTTAATGTTGCAAGCAATTTATCGTTATCTCTTTGATGTAACCCAATACTTGGCTCATCTAATATGTAAAGCACTCCTGTTAGTCCAGAACCTATTTGAGTTGCAAGCCTAATACGTTGTGCTTCCCCTCCAGATAATGTCCCTGCACTTCTTGATAAAGTTAAATACTCTAGTCCGACATCTATTAAAAACTGTAATCTTTTATTTAGTTCTTTAAAGATTTGATCTGCTATCATTCTATCTTTATTATTTAGCTCTAATGAATTTAGGTATTCTTTTATTTTGTTTATTGGCATGTCTGTTAATTCATTTATATTTTTGTTTCCAACTTTTACAGATAAGCTTTCTTTTTTTAGTCTTGTGCCGTGGCACATTTCACATGGAGACTCACTCATATACATCTCGTAAAAAGTACGCATTCCTTGTGATTTTGTTTCATTATGACGTCTTTCTAGTGTTGGTAATACTCCCTCAAATGGTGCTCTAAATCTTCTTGTTCCGGCAGCTGATGTATATTCAAAGTCTATCTCTTCGTCTCCTGTACCATATAAAATTTTGTTCAAAAACTCTCGAGGTAGCTTTTTAATTGGTACTCCTTTTATTTCTACACCATAATGCTTTGCAATGCTCTCAAAATACATTTTAGCCATTGTGTCTCCACGTTTCATAACACTTGAACCAAACGCCTTTACTCCATCATACAATGTTTTATTTTTGTCTGGGATAATTAAGTCTTCGTCCATTTTCATTAGATAACCAATACCAGTACAGCTTGGGCATGCTCCAAATGGATTGTTGAAAGAAAACATTCTAGGTGTTAATTCTTCAAAACTAATACCACAGTCAGGGCAGGCATAATTTTGACTAAACAGCATTTCTTTTTTATGAGTATTATCATCTATAATTACTATATTGTTTGCATATTTTAGAGCTGTTTCTACAGATTCTGTTAGTCTGCTACGAATATCATCTTTTATAACTAGTCTGTCTACAATTAGCTCTATGTTATGCTTTTTCTTTCTATCTATTTGTATGTCATCCGAAAGTTCTACGACTTCGCCGTCAATTCTAGCCCTTACAAATCCTTCTTTTTCGAATTGTCCTAACTGCTTTACAAACTCGCCTTTTCTTCCTCTTACTATAGGTGCTAATACTTGAATTCTTGTGCCTTCTTCTAGTTCCAATATGCTATCTATTATTTGGTCTATTGTTTGCTTTTCTATTTTCTTGCCACAATTTGGACAATATGGTACACCAATTCTTGCATATAGCAAACGAATATAGTCGTAGATTTCTGTAACAGTACCAACAGTAGAACGTGGGTTTTTTGATGTAGTTTTTTGGTCTATTGATATTGCTGGAGAAAGTCCGTCAATAGATTCTACATTTGGTTTTTCCATTAGCCCTAAGAATTGTCTTGCATAAGCAGATAAGCTTTCTACATATCTTCTCTGGCCCTCTGCATACAATGTATCAAATGCTAATGATGATTTTCCAGAGCCAGAAAGCCCTGTTATAACTACTAATTTATCTCTTGGAATTTCTATATTTATGTTTTTTAGGTTATGCTCTTTTGCTCCCTTTATTACTATTTTATCTTGCATTTTAAATTTCATTCCTTTCTAGCTTTGCTCGAAGGCACACATAGTAATGAAAGAATTTCTTTCATATTATTTGCCCCTATATATTTTTTTATTATTTTACAGAAAAGTCTATTTTTTCTTAATGTTTAATAAGTTATCATTTTTACAGTATTGATATTATACTACATAAAAGAATAAAAAACAAGAGTTTGTACGTTGTGTTTTTATATAAATTATGTTAATTATTTACATTATTGTAAAAGATAAAAAAAAATATAAACTATTATTTTACTTGATTATTTTATTTTCAAAAATTAAATTAACTTCCAATTTAGTTTTGAAATTAACAAGTTTAAGCTATATAATAAAAAGCCCACATTTTTCTTTACATAATATTATAATTGTGCTATAATACTCGTATGGTGTTTTTTTATAATGTCACTACTGTAGTAGAGGCGAAACATCAAATAATTTTAAGGAGGTCCACTATGGACAGAATGACAGTTTACGATCGGTTAGTTATGTACGCATCTGACGGGCTCGTTGGGTGTGCTCTCAATCTGTACGAACGGCAGATTGAGAAGCTTGTTAGGGAAGGTCTCGCAGTTCAGAGAGGTCTGCCCGTTCCCGGATGGAAAGGTCAGTACCGTTGCCGGATTGGTTGGAGGTACGCTGTACCTAATACCACTGCTTGGCATCTGCTTCAGTTGGCTGCCGAATGCAACGAGGAACTTCGGCAGGCTTTGGCAAATCCTGAGGACGGGTTTGACACCACGCATTCTAACGCGTGGATTTTGCCCGACTAAAGCATTTCTAAATTGGGATTTTTCCGATATCTAGCAATGCTAGGTAAGGTACAACGAATTACGGATACCTAAGCCAAATAGCTCCGATTATAACTAGTTATCCCCTTAAGAACTCCCCCTTGCTTCTTGCGAGGGGGAGTTTGTTATGATTAAAATCAATGTAAATTTTTTGTACCTGTTAAACACTATGCATCAAGTTAACTTTATTATGTTTATTAAGTGCTATACGTTAGGACAATTTTTTTATTTGCAATGTTCTAATTAGTTTGTTCAAGTTCCTTTATGCACTTCTTACAGACTTGCTTATTTTTATACTCAACTAATTCTACTGAAGCACCACAAATACAACAGCTATTTTCCACTTTTTTTAGAAGAATTTCTTTTCCATTAATAAAAATTTCCAAAGGTGTTTCTACATTAATATTGTATCTTTCTCTTATTTCTATTGGAATTGTAACTCTGCCTAATTCATCAATTTTTCTTATTACACCGTTTCATATTATTTTGCTCCTTTGGATATTAATTAATATTTTTATTACTCCTATAATACATCTTTTCTGATATATAGTCAATATTTTATTGGATTTTGTATATAATATCTACTAAAAATTTGTTTTAAGAAATAGGCAGAATTGCTATATTATTAATTGGTGATTGTATGAAAAATGAAGCTAAAATAGTTGGTAATCACATAAAAATTGCCAGACTTAATAAAGGACTTACTCAAGAGGAACTTGCCGAAGCATGTGATGTATCCACAAAATATATTAGTGCATTGGAAGTTCGGCAAGTCAAATGGTAGTGTTGGATTAATAATAAAAATTTGTAAGATTTTAAAAGTTTCTCCTAATTATATATTTGAAGATTTATATGATAATCAAGATTCACAACCTTCTTCTTTATCTAGTGATATGCTAATTAAATATTTAAAGCTATCTCAAGATAATAAAAAATTTATAGACAACATAGTTGATTATATTTATAATATTCAGAAGTGCAAATAAGTATTATAATGGCATATACTTATTTTATTTTTTGCTTTTACTTATAGGTTACTTTTTAATTGTTTTTGGTGTTGAAACTAAAAAAAGATTGTACACTAGGAATTTATACCTTTTGTACAATCTTTTTTCTTATCTTCTCTTAACGAAATGCACATAAGTGCGTCGAAAGCTTTGCTTTCGTTAACGCACACTTACCTTATAACTGTTCTCTATAAATTACATCTTTGCCTTGGTTTGCAAATGTAACTAATGGTTGTGTGTGGTCTTTTACACCACTAATGTATTGGTCAACGTTTTCTGGTGTAAATCCTTCCATTTTTATTTGGCTTTCAAAACTATCTGTAACATCAAATATTCCCATCAAAAATACCTCCTTATATTTTTTCACTTTTTTCTTTTTCTAAGATTTTTTGAAGTTGTTCTTTTAATCCTATAATGTCATTATTAACAATATACCATATACTTTTTAAGCTTATTCCTTCGTAGTCATGAACAATTCTATTTCTCAGTCCTTTTATCATTTTCCATTCAATATCACTATATTTTTCCATAGTTTCATCAGAAATATTCTTTACTAATTCTCCTATTTGACTAATGACAAAAACAGTAGCATCTATTGTTTTATCGTCTTTACAAAAAGATTCAAACGTATAATCTTTTGTATACTCTATTGCTTTGTTTATATATTCAACCATTTTAATAAATGATATATATTCTTTATTTTTCATATACAACAACTCCTGTTTTCTTTATTTCGTTGTCTATTTTTGAGTTCTCAATAATTTCTGTTTTCTCAAATGCATCTACATCTTTATTAAATGCCTCTTCTATTTTTGTAATTAAACTGTATAATTTAAATCCTTTTAACGTGTCTTTTGTATCTATTATAAAGTCTAAGTCGCTATTTTTAGTAGCACAGTTTTTTGCATAGGAACCAAACAAAACAACACTATATACAGGCATATTCTCTAGAACTTTCATTAATATTGCTTTAATTTCATCTATTGTATATATTTTTTCACTCATATGTTTCACTCCTTGTATTTTTTCCTACACTACTAGTATACCATAATTTCAAACAAATTTATACATTTATTTAATAATTTTATAAATTTTCTAATTATTTTCGCTTATGCTTCCATCTTTGTATGCTTCTAGCAATCTTTCTAAATCCTTTATTTGATTAATAAGTTCCTTGCCCTTATCTGTATCTTTAATTCTTTTTCTTTCTACTTTCTCAACTATTTGTATTTCCGAATGTAAATCTGTTTCATTTATTATAGCTGATTCTCTCGAGGTGAATGGTTCGTGAGCTACAAGTGTTAGCCCATAAGAGCTATATCTTAAAGTATAACCTGCAATACCCGTAGTTTTTTGGTATGCTTTTGAAAGTCCTCCATCTATAATTAGCAATTTTCCATTTGCTTTTATTGGACTCTCACCTGCCTTAAATTTTACAGGAATATGTCCACAAATAATATGTCCTTTTTTAGGGTCTATGCCAAAATCTCCTAGGATTTTTTCCGATATTCTTTCGTCATTTTGAAAATCATAAAATGGATTTTTTATTTCTTCCCACATTTCTTTTTCTGCTAAGTAATATCTTTCAAAAGTTTTCATTTTGTCTTTACAAAATATTGGTGAGTTCTTGCCACACCATAAATACCACAAATAATCCTTGCCATATTCTCGTTTTTCTGAGCCCTCATCTTCAAAATATCCTTCTCTGGCAATTTTATCTACGTAGTCCAGATATGCTCTACCACTTAAATTTCTGCCTTTTACATTAACAGAAATAAAGTTTCCAAAACTACTCATTGGAACACAGCCATGTATTAGTAGGTTGCCGTTATGTACTTTATAAATACTACCTTTAGAGTATAAAAATTGTATATGTCTTTGCAATTTTTCGCTATTTTTAAAAGATTTAGTTAATTTCTTTACTACTTCTTCCTCGGCTTCACTTAATTCATAAGGTGCTTGTGGATTAATCGTTGGAAAATAGTTTTCTAATAATTGATATTCTTTTCCATTTATTTTTATTGTTCCTTTTTCATAGTCTATTTTATCTAGTAATAGCCTATCTTCCATATAAAACTCTGGATGTCTTTTTATAATCTGCCCTTCTAACTTCAATTGGATTATTGTAGCTGCCTGTTGAGTTTTTGCCATTACAATTTGGTCAAACTTACTATCTTTGTCATTTACATTTTTAGGTTTAAACATTTCTGGAACATCATTTTTATATTCTTTCATTGCAAATTCTGTTATGTTTCTAATGTTTATTCCATATCCCTCTTCTAAAATGTCTAAATTATTATATCTTGCACAAATTCGTATTACATTTAGTATGCACGCTTCACTTCCAGCACCAGCTCCCATCCATATTATGTCGTGGTTACCCCATTCAATATCTATAGAATGATACTTCATAAGTTCGTCAATAATTATATGTGGTCCCGGACCTCTGTCATAAATGTCTCCTATAATGTGTAAATGGTCCACTGCAAGTTGTTGAATTAGATTAGAAAAAGCTATAATAAATGCATCTGCTCTACCTAAAGATATGATATTGTCTATAATTTTGTTATAGTATATGTTCCTGTCATAACTACTTTGATTTGCGTGCAATAACTCATCTATTATGTATTGATACTCTTTAGGAATTGCTTTTCTAACCTTTGACCTACTGTATTTTGAACCTACAACTGTACACACTTTTATTAACCTGTATAAAGTAATTCGATAAAACTCTGGCATATTCGTTGTTTCTTTTTTTATGAGTTCTAACTTCTCCTTTGGATAGTATATAAGTGTTGCAAGCTTTCTTCTTTCCTCGCTTGTCATTGTATTTCTAAATATTTCATCTATTTTAGTTTTTATTGCACCAGATGCATTCTTTAAAATATGCGTAAAAGATTCATATTCTCCGTGTAAATCACTTAAAAAATGCTCAGTCCCTTTTGGCAAGTTTAGTATTGCCTCTAAATTTATTATTTCTGTGCACACACTTTGTATGGTAGGAAATTTTTCGGATAAAATATTTAGGTATTTCATTTCTTCTTTGCTATATTCGCCCATTTAATTTGCTCCTTCGTGGACAACGGGAATTACTGCCTTTTGTCCACATCATTAATTACTATGATATTTACTTAAGTCCTGTATTTTGTGTACAAAAAGATGTTAGTTCCCTTTGTCCATGTTTTCCAATTCCTTAATTTTATCCCTTAGTTCAGCAGCTTTCTCAAATTCCATATTCGAAGCATATTTAAGCATTTCGTCAGTCAATTTATTTATAATATCCTCTATACTCTCATCTTTGCTAATATTGTACTTGGTTTCTGCCTCTTCTATAATGCTTGCCTTAATAGAATCTCTAACAGATTTTTGTATAGTTTTTGGTGTAATACCATGCTCTTTGTTATATTGCTCTTGGATTTTTCTTCTTCTGTTTGTTTCTGATATTGCTTTTTCCATGGATTCTGTAAGTTCATCTGCATACATTATAACTTTGCCATCTGTGTTTCTTGCTGCACGACCAATTGTTTGTATTAGTGAACGTTCAGAACGTAAAAAGCCCTCTTTATCTGCATCTAGAATTGCTACTAACGATACTTCCGGAATATCTAATCCCTCTCTTAAAAGGTTAATACCAACTAGCACATCAAACTCTCCAAGCCTTAATGAACGAATAATTTCCATTCTCTCTAAAGCTTTGATGTCGGAGTGCATATACCTTACTTTAATGTCTAATCCAGCTAAATATGCTGTTAAGTCCTCTGCCATTTTTTTAGTAAGAGTTGTAACTAAAACTCTTTCGTTTTTCTGGACTCTCTCTCTAATTTCTTCGATTAAATCATCTATTTGATTTTCTACTGGCTTAACTTCTATTTTAGGATCTAAAAGTCCTGTAGGTCTAATAATTTGTTCAACTACATTTCCTTTAGAATGTTCTAATTCGTATTCTGCTGGAGTTGCACTTACAAATACAACTTGATTTATTCTTTGCTCAAATTCGTTAAATTTCAAAGGCCTATTATCGAACGCTGATGGAAGTCTAAAACCATATTTTACCAACGATTCCTTTCTTGCTCTGTCTCCATTATACATAGCCCTAACTTGTGGGATGGTTGCGTGCGATTCATCAATCAATAATAAAAAGTCCTTTGGAAAATAGTCAAACAATGTAAATGGAGCACTTCCTGGCTCTCTACCACTTATGTGTCTTGAATAGTTTTCTATACCTTGGCAAAAACCTGTTTCTTTCATCATTTCTATGTCGAAGTTGGTTCTTTCTTCTATTCTTTGTGCCTCAATCAATTTTCCATTGTCTTTAAAAAATTTAATTCGTTCTTGTAATTCCTCTTCTATAGTGCCTATTGCTCTTTCCATCTTGTCTGCAGTAGTAACATAGTGTGAGTTTGGGAATATCATAACGTGGTTTCTTGTTGCAATTACTTTACCTGTTAGTGGATTTATTTCCGATATTTTCTCAATTTCATCTCCCCAAAACTCAACTCTTATTGCACTTTCACTTTCATCTGATGGGTAGATTTCCAATATATCTCCCTTTGCTCTAAATGTACCTCTTTTAAAATCAAGTTCATTTCGGCTATACTGCATTGTAATTAGCCTTTTCATTATATCGTTTCTTTCTTTTTGCATACCTGGTCTTAAAGAAACAATCATGTGTTCGTAATCTATTGGGTCACCCAATCCATAGATACACGAAACAGATGCAACAATAATTACATCTCTTGTTTCGAACAATGCTGCAGTAGCAGAATGACGTAGCTTATCTATCTCGTCATTTATAGAGGCATCTTTTTCTATGTATGTGTCAGAAGATGCAATATATGCTTCTGGCTGGTAATAGTCGTAGTATGATACAAAGTACTCAACATTATTTTCAGGGAAGAATTCTTTAAACTCACTATATAATTGCCCAGCAAGTGTTTTATTGTGTGCTAGCACTAATGTTGGCTTCTGAACTTGCTGTATAATATTCGCCATTGTAAAAGTTTTTCCAGAACCTGTAACACCAAGTAAGGTCTGGAACTTTTTCCCCTCTTTTATTCCATTAGATAAGTATTCTATTGCCTGTGGCTGATCGCCAGTTGGCTTGTATTCTGAATGTAATTTGAACATAAACTAATCTCCCTATATAATTCCATCTTTCTTCATCTTATCTATTATTTTAGCATAAATTCTATCTCGTACCCAAGGTTCAGATGATGCTTCTAAAACCTTATCTATTGATACCCATTTTACGCCACTATTTTCATCTTCTTTAATATGTATTTCTTCTTTTTCATCAGCCTCTAGCAAATATGTTACATTAAGATGAACATGTGAGCCTACATATTTCCCTCTTTTTTCATGCCCGTTTACAGTAATTATTTCTAGAGAATAAATATCGTTAGAAATAGGAGTAACATTTTTTATTCCTGTTTCTTCTTTTGCCTCTTTGGTTGCAACATATAAAAGGTCATTATCACCATCACTATGGCCACCTGTCCACGCCCAAGAATTATATATTTTGTGATATACCATTAAAATCTTGGTTCTTTCTTTATTTAGAATAAATGATGAACTTGTAAAATGTCCATACTCATTTTGTCTGGTAAGAACATCATTAAAGTCTTTAATATAATCTAGCATTATTTTTTTGTCAACTTCTTCTTGTTCGTTATATGTAACAAACTTTTCAATGTTTTCTTTTAAATCATCTACATTTATTTTTATCTTAATTCCTAAAACGCCATATTGTTGTTCTTTCTCTGGTGAATAAATTTTATACATACCTTGGGTTTTACTGGCTATTTCTTTTTCGTCTGTATATAATTTTTTAAATAAATCTTCAAATGTATCTTCTCTGTATAAATCTATAACATCAACTAATAGCTTTTCCTGTAAATCTGGTAATTTTGAAAATTCTATTTTATCTCCAATTTTTATTTTTTGTCTTTTTTCATCATATAGTCTAAATTCTATTATCTTTGTTCCATTTTTTATTCTTTCAAATGGGCTTTCGTTTAATTTCATTTTGTGTAACATATTTTTTCTCCTTTTTTAAGTTTATTTGTCTTGCAATTTTTCATAGCTATATTTCAAAATCATCTCATACCTCATACTAACAATTTTCTTATAAAATTCTTTTCTAATTGATGAAATAAAAGGAGTTTCATCAATAACACTATTTATTTTTTCCATACTAATTCTTTGAACTATCCTAATTAGTGCATTATTGCAATCTTCGTTTTCTAGGCTACTTATATATTCAAAATAGTTAATCTTCTTATCATTTATCTTTAGTGCAGATGTTGGAAATACAAATATTCTAGCATCCATTTCTGCTTCGTCATTTATTATTTGAGCAATTCTTTCATCTGTTAATTGAGGATATAAACAAGATGCACAATCGTAAATAGGAGCTATTTCTATTTTCTTTAAATTTTCGTTTATTAAGAAACCCCAGTTTCCATTATGTCTATCAAAGTTTCCAACTAAGCAATCAGCTATAAACATATCCCAAAAGAATTCTTTTAAATCTTTTGCATCATATATTTGTTGTTCTTCTATTGTTTCTATAACTTCCTCAAGTTCTGTACCATAACCATTTTTAGAAGTTTCTATTTGACTGTTTTTTAGTTCAGCAAATTGCTTTAATACAGTCCCCTCCGATGTAAAATCCTTGCAAGCTACTACGACTTTTTCTACATCATTTAGATAGTATAATCCTAAAATTGTTTCTTGCACTTTTAGTCCTAAAGTTTTTATTATATTACAAGCTACATATTCTGATATACAATTATTTGAATATCCATATTCAGATATTCCTTCATTTATTCCTGGAAATTTTAGCATATAATCTGTATCATTATACTTGATACATATTTTTCCTCCATTTTTTCCACCATAATACTTAAATTTATTTATTTCACAATTTGTAAAATCTATCATACAAATACCATACCTCTCTTGTTCAAAATCATAATTCTTTTTTACACTATAGTAACTTTAAATTAGTCCTCCATAGATATATTTCTTATAAAAATAATCACATTGTTCTTCTGTTATATCACCATCAACAAATGCACTATTTACTGAACCTTGTAATTCGTTAATTAAACAATCTAAATAACTTACTTTATTCTTTATTCCTTCTTTTAATCTTTTTAAATCTTCTTCTAAATATTTTGGAAGACATTTTTCTAAAATTTCTTCATCATAGTTCTTATTCATATACTATCTCCATTATTTTTTTATTTTCTCTTTCAAATTATATTATGATTTTTATTATTACTTCTATTCCACACTATGCGCTGTAACATTATTACCAATTTCATTTTCTCTTGTTACAGCCTTTTCGCCCTCTACGCCGTTTTCCATATACACAATCACATCTTCTACTACGTTATTTCCTGTTTGCACAATTACATCATCTACAGTACTAACATTATCGTCTGCATCAAACTCTTCGTCAGACCTATTGCCCTCTGCATCAACATAAACAATTTTATAGCCCTCATAGTTGTCTAAAATATAATTTACGAACTCTTGTACCTTATCTTTTCCTATATAAAATGTTTTGCCTGTATCCAATATGTTTGTTTCCAAATACCCATCTTCTGTTACACTGCAACTAATATTTTTGTATCCTAGTATAGGAATGTTCACACTTACGCTCATTACAGTATCGCCATACCAAGAGCTATCATTATGTACGTTTTCTACAGATGCATTTGAAAATAGCATTTTCCAAATTGTTTCATCATCTACTTCTGGAAATTCAATATTATCATAATGTGTGTTTCCCTCTTCATCTGTATATACATCATCATACCAAATTGAGCCAAATGATATTAGCTCTTTTAGATTTAGGTCTTCTATAAATTCGCCTAATGTCTCTGGTCTATAATAAGAATTTACATATGAGTAATATTCATTTGTGCCATCAAGCTGTATAGCAATTGCACATTCTTTAGATATGTTCTTTATTGTATATATTGTTCCATTCTTTGTGTAAGTATTTTTACTATACTCGTCATAACCCGAAAGTGTTGCAATTCCAAGATTTTCTCCAATCATTTCAGTAGGTACTTTTCCTTGCCAGCAATCATAGTTTGATTCATTATATCTCACATTTGAAAATTGCTGGTAAATTGTTAATTCTTCCCACCTTGGTATTACAGCCATATCTGTTGCATCAGTTATTTTTTCTGTTAAACTATTAACATATATTTCTTTGGTTTTCCAACGGCTTTCTTTGCCATCTTGTGATTTTTCATTATTTAAAAATATAACACTTAAAACTGCTATAATTATCAATATAACTAACACTAATATTATTCCTACTTTTTTCTTCATATACATCACCCTTTTTTATCTATAATTTTTTTTAATTTATCATTTCTATAAAATGCGAAGCCCTACTTTGAACCATATATTCCAAGCACTTTAATCTTTTAGCAGGTAAGTTATAGTTTATATCTTTGTCGAATTTAAAATTTAATAATCTTCTTAATTTATCTTTATGTGTTTTATTGCAAAATCTTTTTACTATTTCATCATAGCTTACTCCATAATATGAAATATTTAATTCATTTTTCTCAATGTACTTTTTAAATTCTTCAAAATCATCAAATATATTAGGCATTGATTTAGCTAATAAACTTTCACCATTGTCAAAAATTGGTGCAAAGTCTGTAAATTCTCCTGTTTTGTTGTTTCTTAATAAGCCAAAGTTACCAAAATGCCTATCCGGATTTATGCATATTGCATCAAATAATAGCATATCATAAAATTTGTTCTCAAAACCTAATTTTTTTATATATTCATCCACATTATTCAAGCCACCATAAGTAACTATGTCTCCTATTTGTACATATGATTGATTTTTACTAGTAAATATTTCACAAGCAGATGTAATCATATTTTTCCATTGATGTAATTTATAATCAATATGGTCAATTTTCATTTTGTTAGCAATTTGACTTGCATAAAATTCACTATATGGTTCAAACCCAGTATTGGCAAAATGGTATGATTGAGTACTGCCTTTATATAAATATATTTTATTTTCAATTCTTCTCCAAGCTTTTGGAAGCATTCCGTTGGTAGTAAATTCAGGTGAAGTTACTAATTCTCTTCTCTTTGAAGAATAGCCTGTAAAAGCAACTAAAGATAAAACTTTAGAAAATTCATTATCATATAAATTATAATCTTTAAATTTTAACGTAGAGTCTTGTACAATCCAGTAGCAATCAGTTAGAGATAGGCCCTTGCTTACATCAATAATAGCTTTTCTGTCATTGATGTTTAAACCTGCCGTTTCTAATATAGTCTGAACAAATGCTCTGTTTTTAGGTATAATTCTTGCTTGAATAAATTCTTCTATACTTTTTTCATTTATTTCGTTTTGCAAAATTATTGGAAATATTTTTCTATTATTACTTAGTATTTTTATATTTGAAATATTTAATCCAAAATCATTACGCATATCAAATGAAACTAGATTTTCATCAAATAATTTTAAATAATACATATTTTTAATCCTATGATTTAAATAAATTGATAAACCATATTTTCCTTTCCTTTACATATTTATCTTTACTCGTAATTTTATGTTTTTATTTTATCATAGACGAATTGTAATATCAATACATCATAATAATCTGTTTTTTCTTTTTTACTTATATAGTAACATTTTTCGCAAAAAGGTTAGCAGAGAAAGTAAAAAAGTTGTAATACGAAAGTTAAAATTATTAAACCTTTCTTATTACAACATTTTATTTTTGGAGTAATATATAAAATTCTATACCAACTTCTTATTATTGAGGAACTGCAATAATAGTTGTACCAGTTGGCTCCTCTATTTTATTTCCTAATAGTTCATTTACATAGTTATCTATTGATATTAAAGGAAAGCAAAGACTTATTTCTTTATTTTCTGAAATAATATATCTGTTACCTATATTTACTGTTCCGACTTTGCCTGGAATTAGATATTCATATTCATTTATTTTTACTCTAATTCCTCCATCATATTCTTTGGTTATATCATAATCTTTTAGCCAATCTGGTGTTCCTAAAGTAGAATAGATAAGAGGTGTTGTTATCTTTTCTATTACGTCTTTATCTGTAATTTCTATTGATTTATTTTTATCTTCTATCGTAATTTTGTCAGCAGTAAACATATCCTTTTTCTGTGGCATATCTGTTAAAGCATTTTCTAAAATAGTGTCAAATACTGTTAGTCCACGTGCCTCAAAAGTTGTGTCATTTTGCTCAAGCCAGCCTTGGTCTTCTTTTTTATAAATATATAGCTTAATGTTGTTGTTAAAATCTATTTCATAGTCAGGTAATTTTATTTCTGGCATATAATTTATTTTTTTAGAATATATGTTCTTACATTGATTTAATATGTACTCTAATGCAGTTTTTTCTATTATTTCTACTGCAGTTTCTCCTTGCTTAATTGTTACCTTATCTGTTTTGAATATCAAGGCTTTTTCTGCAAGTACTACATCTACTTTGTCTACTATTTTCTTCAGTATTTCTGGATTTATTGCTGTTAAGAATTGATTTCCATTATTATTGAGCATAACATATCCGTCTTTATCATAGTTATCAAACATAAAACTTACACCATTGCCTAAATCAACATTATAGTATCCTGAAACAGCTAATAATATTGATAAAGAATAGTTCTTTAGTTTTTTATCTGTTATACTTTCTTGTATTAGTTTTATAAGTTCTTTATCAGTTATTTCTATATCGAACTTTTCTTCGGCTGGCCAATATGTATATGTTATTTTTATTTTGTCTGGCTCTTCCATCTCAACAATTTCCTTTTGCAAGGTTAGTTCCTCATATACAAATACTCTTATGTCATTTCCCAAGTCTGTAAACATTATTACACATAGTAATATTAGAATTATTCCTAAAACTAATGCTACGATTCCTACTTTTTTCTTCATATACATCACCCTCTTTAACTTTTTCTATTGTTTAGACAAGTCAGCTATGACTTTTTGTTGGTATTTTTCTATATTTCTAATTCATTTTCTTCTTTTCTATATTTTTCTGACAATTTATTAGAAATCTCATCTAGGAATTTTAATCTTTTCTCCACAACTCTGGGTGAATGAGCTTTTGCATCTGCTTTCCTTGCGCCGCCAACCATTTTAGGGTCATTTTCTACTTTATTTCGTATATCATTTTCAAAGCTATCTGGTACACCCATTTTGTTTAGTAACTCTTTAATCAGGCTATCTTCTTGCTCCAATAAAGCTAAAATTAAATGTTCTTCTTCAATTTGAGAATTTTGATTTTGCACAGCTAAATCTTGTGCGTTTTGAATTGCTTCTAAAGATTTTTGTGTAAACTTTTGTGCATTCATTATAAATCAACTTCCTTTCTTTTGTCGGGTTTGGGGACAGGCTCTTTTCCGACATCATTGTCGGGTTTGGGAACAGGTCTGTTTGGGATATTTTTGTCTCATTTAGACCTGTCCTCAAAGTGCCATAGCTATTTTATCACAAATAGTATGAAAGTACAAATGTGAAGATATATTTTCGCATTTTTTATTGTTTTACTTTAAGTATCGTATACAAAATGTTGTGCCTTTTCCCACTTCTGAATCTACCGTGATATAGCCATTATCCTTTTCTATAATTGTTTTTGCAAGAGCAAGTCCAATTCCGACACTATCTTTGCTAGAATTTTTTCCTTTATAAAATCGTTCAAAGATGTGCTTTATGTCGCTTTTTTCTATGCCAACTCCTTTATCTTTTATTGTTATTTCTGAGTACATATTATTTTCATCATATTCAATATAAATTTTACTATTTTGTCTCGAATGCTCCACACTATTTTTTAATATATTTGTAATCGCTTCCACCTGCCATTTAAAATCACATACAACTATAGGACCTTTTACTTCTTGTTGTGAATTTTGTCCTAGTCCAAATTGATTGGTTTTTGAATTATTTATATAATCAGGCCTATCACCTTTTCCCTTAGCTTTTGATTTAAGATTTATTGTTATTATTTCCATATTTTTTAAATCGCACAATGTTGAGACGCTTTTTATTGCCTCTTCTATAATATCTTTTAAATTTTCTTCTTTTCTGCTAAATATGATTGTGTCTACATCAAATTTGGATAATTTTAACAATGATTGCACAAAGAAGTTCATATTTGCTATTTCTCTATGAATATCTTTAATAAATTCATTTCTAGTTTCTACATCCATATTTTTGTTATCTAAGATGTTATCTAACATTATAGTAATAGAGGTAAGTGGTGTTTTTAATTGATGAGATATGTCTTCCAATGACTTTTTTAAACTAATTTTATCATTTTTCGAATTTTCTGCCTGTTCTTTTAGCATTACTGTTATTTTGTATAGCTCGTTTTTCAATATTGACAACTCATCTTCGCTATTATCTTGTATGTCTAAAGCATAGTTTTTGTTATTTAGCTCTTCAATATAATTGGTTATTTCGTCGATTTTCTTTTTTTGATTTTTCTTATACACAGCAAAAACTAAGATGATGCACATAAAAAGCATTAGTGTTACTACTATATTTACTAACAAAAATTTAGTGTAGTTCATATCATTTTTGAGAATTACGGAATCTTTTTCTAAATTGATTCCATATTCCAAAAGTATATTGCTTGCATTTACTTCGTCGCTATTTAATATTTGAACTATTTCGCTTGTATCTATGTTCGGATATTTTTCTTGAACTTTAGCTACAATTTGATTGATTACTCCATTTACATTTTTTGTGTATTGTTTGTACTGCATTTGAGTTAATACATAATTTACAATTATATAAATCAAGAAGATTATTGTACATATAACTAGATATTTTTTTAATTTTACTTTATTCTTCATCTATTCTATACCCTATTCCCTTTACTGTTGTTATAATTGGAGAGCCTAGTTTTTGCCTAATTCTTTTCATATATACTGTAATAGTGTTGTCAAATACATCGTTTCCAGTCCAATCCCAAATTTTTTCTATTATATACTCTCTAGTAATGACTTTGTTTAAGTTTGTAAATAACAACATTAGTATTTTTAGTTCTAAAGAAGAAAAGGATAACTCCCTTTCTCCTTTATATATACACATCTTATCTAAATTACAGGTAATGTCTTGTATTTTTATAATATTATGCTTTTTATTTCGAAGCAAGACTTTATTGATTCTTGCTATCAATTCTCTTGTTGAAAATGGTTTTGTTACATAATCCTCTGCACCCAGTTCTAGTCCTTTTACTACATCGCTTTCTTCATCTTTTGCTGTTAAAAATATTGTGCTTATTCCGTATTTCTTTTTTATTGTTTTATATAAGTCAAAGCCGTTTCCATCTGGAAGAGTAACATCCAATATTATTAGGTCTATTTTTTCTTGTTCCAGCATTTTTAGTGTGCCTGCTACACTTTCCGTGCATAAAATACTATATTTATTTTGCATTAAAGTATATGTTAAAGCTTTTGTTATTGCTTTGTTATCTTCTACCAAGAGAATTTGCATTTTGTTTGTTTCCTTTCTTTTTTAAGCTCATAGTATTTTATACTATTGGTTTGCTATTTTCAAACTTATAAAAGTAATTTTATTATACAAATATATCGCACAGTCAGTATAAAAGCTAGCAATCTTTTCTTTACACATTTTCTTTTCTAATTGTTTCAATTATGTTTTGCTTGTTTATTTTACCTATTGCAAATCGCATTATGATAAATACAATTATAAATACAAATACTACTGAGATGATGAGTGCTTGTATAGGCCATATAAAGCCATAGTCCAAACTATTTGCAAATGCCTTATAAATTGCAAATGATGCAATTAGTCCTAAAATTATCCCATATAATAACGCCTTAACTGAATAAAATATCGTTTCTAAGTTTACCATTCTATTAAATTCCTTTTTGGTCATTCCTATGCTTTTTAGCATTGCAAATTCTTTTTGCCTTAATTCAATGTTTGAAGTTAAAGTGTTAAAAATATTTGTTATTCCAATTAAAGTGATTATTGCAATAAACCCATACGCAAATACTGATGCCAATAATTTTACAGCATTATAAAACTTCACTTGTTGCTCTATGTTTTGTGCGTATACGTCCTCATAATTTGTATTTATATTTTCTGTGACATCTGCCGGTTTTTCCACATTAAGTGTTAAATTTTCTGGCACAAATTTTAGCTTGTCTGCATATTCATCTACATTTACAACGGCAAGCCCATTACCATAAGAAGTATTATACAAACCACTCGGGTATTCATCTGTAATTTTTGCTATTTCAAGGCTTAAGTTTACACCATCTATAATGCCTGAGATAGTATCTCCCTCTTTGCATTTTAAATTTCTTCCTTTTATTGTTCTGCCATCTTCAAATATTTGTGCATAGTCATTTAAAATTATTTTATCCTTTATTTTGTCATAATTCAAGTTAAATTTTTCTGCATACTCTTTAAAGTTTTTGCCATTTAATCCTATTACAATTATCTGTGGAGTTGAACTAATTTCTAAATTGTTAATTCTTTCTATTCCAAAGTCTGACAATATATTTTTATCTTCTATTTGCATAGTTTTAGAAGAGGCTGTATCGCTTGGAATTTTATATACTAACGTATATTCTTGGAAGTTGCCAGCATTTAGTATATCTAACAAATTTTGCCCATCGCTAGAGTACGTGCTAACATTTACATTAAAATCATAATCTTCGTAGAAGCCTCCCATTGCTTCAAATGCATATGTTATAAGTGTTGAAGTGGCAATGAATATAAAAACGCTTATAGCAATTGAAACTACTGTTGTTTTATACTTTTTCTTACTACGTTTAAGGTTTTTATATGCAATTACTCCACCCATACCAAATATTTTTTTTATAAATTTAGGCGATTTTAGTTTTTTCCTTTTTATTTTAATTTCATTTGTGCTTCTTATTGCTTCTAGTGGCGTAACTTTCCTTGCTTTTCTTGCTGCTGATAGGCACGATAAATATATTGTAGCAAAACTAAGTATTGTAGCTATTATTATTGCCACTATTGGCATATTAAATACAATTTTAATGTTTATTGCTCCATCAATTATGCTACTTACTATAATTGATAAAATATACACAAGTATGGTTCCTACTAAAATTCCGATTGGAATACCTATTAGACTTAGTATCATACCTTCCTGAACTACACTTTTTTTGATTTGCTTCTTGGTTGCACCTACGCTAGAAAGCATTCCATACATTCTAATTTTTTCTGTAAGTGATATTGCAAATGCATTTTTTATACAATAAATACTTGTAATCATTACTATTACTGTAATTACAATAAATAGAGCAATAATCATTGAAGCTAAGTCGCTTAGTTCTATTGATTCCCAGTTCAGCAAATTATAATTGATAGAATAATTATAAGTCGAATTTGAATTCCAGTCCATTTCACCTCTTTGACTAAAATCTACACCAATCATTTCTTTAAAAGATTCTATGCAATCATATGGCTTTTTTAATGCTATATACATTTCTGTTTGACCATCATTTAGTCCGTTTGTCACACAGGTAAAACCAGCATCAATCAAAAAGCTAACACGTCTTATCGGTAAATCATTATTGGAAATTATTCCAACTATTTTAAATTCTTTTGTGGTTTTTACTTTAAGTGTTTCTTCCATTGTTGTGGTTTTATCTGCTTTAATATTTGCTTCTTCTTGAGTCTTGCTTACAGATTCAGCATCGTGTGATTTATTTTCACTAGTCTCTTGCTCGTTTAGAGCATTATCGTCTAATGCATCTCCACTGTCCTTGCTTTCAGCTAATGTATTCTCTCCTGTATTACTTTCATTGGTGTTACTATCAGCTAATATTGTATCTGCTTCTGTTGTGCTTTCATTTAATGATAACTCCATAACATCTTCTGGTATTCCTTCGCTTTTGTAATGTAAATAATCAAAACCAGAGCTAACATATTTATCTCCCTCATATCTATCGCCTATATTCAAAGTAATAGTATCTCCTAGTTTATACTGCTTAGTAGAATTTAATAACACATCTTCATCAATTGCAATTTCACTACTGTTTTCGGGGTATCTACCCTCAATTAGTTTAAGGCTCATATTATCAAAGCTATTTTGGTCTATAGAATATAGATGTAAATATGGTCTCTGACTGTTTGTACTACCGTCTAGCCAAGAATATCCAACATCAGTTACTACATTTACTGCTTTAACATCTCTATTATTTTTGAATTTTTTAATGTCTTTTTCTGTAATGTCCGATAGTTTTATATGATAATATCCAGTTTCTTCTACTGTTGTAGCAACCATACTTTTTTGCAAGGTTGTAGCAATTCCTGCCACTGTACAAATTAAGGATGTAGCAAGCATTATACCAATAATAGTTCCAACAGTTCTTTTTTTATTTAACTTTAGGTTACGTATGGTTAATTTAGTAAAAATACTCATATTTTTCCTCCTTTGTCGTGTTTCAGTATATCTCTATAATGGTGCAAATTATGTAAATTATCCAGGAAATTGGGGACAGTCCCCTTTTTCCTTTATTATTTTTCCGTCCTCTATTTCTAGCACCCTGTCTGCAATTTTTGCTATTTCCATATTATGTGTAATCATAATAATGGTCTGATTTAATTCTTTGTTTGATTTTTTTAGCAAATTGACAATCTCGTCACTTGCTTTTGAGTCTAAGTTTCCTGTTGGTTCATCAGCTAAAATTATGCTTGGGTTCGTGATTATTGCTCTGCCAATTGATGTTCTCTGTTGTTGCCCTCCAGATAGTTCATTTGGTAAATGTTTTCTTCTGGAATCTAGTCCTAAATTTCTTAATAGTGCATCTAGTTTCTGTTTATCTACTTTTTTATTGTCTAAATCACAAGGAAGAGTTATATTTTCTTCTACATTTAGTATTGGAATTAAGTTGTAAAACTGATAGATTAACCCTACTTGTCTTCTTCTAAAAATAGCCAAATTATCATCACTCATCTGGTAAATATCTTTTCCGTCAATAAATACTTTGCCACTTGTTGGCCTGTCTACTCCTCCAATTAAGTGTAGCAATGTAGATTTTCCACTTCCACTAGCACCAACAATGGCAACAAACTCGCCTTTTTTTACTGAAAAAGATACGTTATCTATGGCAACTACCTTATTTTCTCCTTTACCATAAGTTTTGCTTAAATTTTCTACTCGTAATATTTCCAATTATACTTCACCCTTTCATTATGCTAAATCTAAATAATACCTTTAGTTCCTAAACTAGTGCATAGTTATTCTATCTAAGATTTAGTTATATTACAAATTTTATATTTTTTAAAGCTATTATACCGTTTCTAAAGTGACAAGTAAGTGACAAACATTCAAATTTCTATGTAACATCTATCATAATTAACTATTTTAATTTACATAGTACAAAACAGTAGCTAGCACAAGTTTTCACTTATACTAGCTACTGTTTTTGCTTAACAAAAATTAGCTTTGTTAATTTTTTCGTCAACTATTTTTCTCTTATTCCGATAATCAAAGTTTCAGAGCAAGCATCTCCATAATGTCTTGTATAAAAACCGTTTGTCTTTAAGAAATATCTATCAATTCCTCCTAAATCCTCATTAGTTAAGTTTGCACTACGTATCTTAGCCAGATATTCTCCTAGATATCTATAGTTAGGAGTATTGCTACAATTTTCAGTATTGTAGCAATTATTGTTTGATGTTATGATTCCACAATCGCTATCTATGGCCATTCCACAGCAATAGGTTATTCTAATGTAAATTTGTGTTACGAAATCTTGACTATTCTGAGTATAGTTTGTAGACTCCCGAAATATTTGCAAAAATGTTTTTGCAATACGTGTAAGCCTTTCTTCTCTTCTTTTTAGCTTTTCATCTTCTTCTCGTTTTTTTAAAGTTTCTAGTTTTTCTTTCCGTTCCTGGAATACAGTTTCAGCCATTTCATAGAAAGTTTTTTCTTTAGAGATTTCTTTCATACAATTGCTCTCCTTTCAGAATAATAGTTGACTACTTTAAACGGATATGGAGGTATTATAGCATATTTTACATAATTATACAAGGTTAATCATCTTATTATAAATGCCAATATACATTTTTTAATGTTTTTACTATACAATTTTTAAGGATTTTAATATACATTTTTTAACTTTTACAAAAATCATTATCTATAAATCAAAATGCATATATAAGCGCACTTTTCCTATTATATTTTTCTTTCTTCTGCATATACTATTTTACAAGGAGTTGATAACTATGTTTGATAATTATCCACAAATCCCTTATATTGGGTATAAAGACGAAAACGTAAGAACGCCAATCACTTTTCCGGCACAACATCAAAACTTCCAACCAGGTTTTGAATATGTGATGAATCCGCTGCCAATCTTTGACAATCCTAATTATGTCCCTAGTCAAAAATTGAAAGATAGAGTTGCTATTATTTCTGGTGGAGATAGTGGTATTGGGCGCGCCGTTAGTTTACTTTTTGCTAAAGAAGGGGCTGATATTGTTATAAGCTATCTAAATGAACACGATGATGCAAATTATACTAAAGAGCTTGTTGAAAATTGTGGCAGAAAATGCATTTTAATCCCAGGCGATTTACGCGACGAGAATCTGTCAACATATATTGCAGATACCACAATGAAATGTTTTGGTAAGATTGATATTCTTGTGAATAATTGTGGTGTACAATTTCCACAAAACAGTATTTTAGATATTACAAGTCAGCAATTAAGAGATACTTTTGAAACCAATATTTTTACATTTTTTTATTTAACTAAAGCTGTTCTTCCTTATATGAAAGCCAATAGTAGTATTATAAATACTACTTCAATTACAGCATTTGATGGTAAGAAAAATTTAATTGACTATTCTTCTACTAAAGGTGCAATTACAGTATTTACTAAGTCTCTTTCTTTATCACTTGCAGACCAGAAAATACGTGTTAATGCAGTTGCTCCTGGACCAATTTGGACACCACTTATTCCATCTTCTTTTAACGAACAAGAAGTAGAAATTTTTGGTACAGAAACTCCATTGAAAAGAGCTGGTCAACCTTTTGAACTTGCACCTGCATACTTGTATTTAGCATCTGATGATTCAAGATATGTTACTGGTCAAATAATTCACGTAAACGGTGGTACAATTGTCTAATTAGCATAGATAATAGATTACTTTTTTTATTTAACATTAGTTACTTAATATTGTCTCTAATTTAATATCAGTCACTTAAAAATTTACAAAGTGAGCCCGGCTCCTTTTACAAATTGATTAACATAAGTAAAGACAAGAAAACTAATTTTTCTTGTCTTTGTTTTTAATACAATATTATAGGTATTGATGTGTTTATATAACTATATAATGTTGATGCAGCCCAGTATGGTAGGTTCACACAACCGTGTGAGCCGTTTGTCATATATATGTTTCCTCCAAAACTGCCTCTCCAAGTTGCATCGTGAAAGCCGATTCCTCCATTGAATGGCATCCAATATGTTACTGGTGTTGAATATGTACTTCCATCATAATTGTATCCCTCTAATGTTGCATTCATTGTTTTATAGGTTAAATAATATATTCCTGCTGGTGTCGAATATCCTTGAGCTACATTTCCTGTTACACAAGGTGTTTCTAATACACATTCACCATTTACATACATCCATACTCTTTGCCTAGATAAGTCAAGTTCCACATAAGTATCTATTTTTGTGTAATCTGGCAATGGTTCGTATATTACATCAAATTTGGCTGATTTTTTACTTTCTAATTGTTTTGTTAGTCTTTCTATTTCCTTTTCTTTATCTACATTCGCATATGTAGCTCTTCCGAATGAAACTGATATTTCTCCAAGTCCTGTTGCTTTAAATTTGGTCGATGTTATTTTATATTTCGCTTTTTTAGCAAGCTTGTCTACAAACTTGGTTACATTACTTTTTAAATCTATACTATAATTTCCATTGTCATCTCTTGATACCCAATCTTTTATTGTTGAAGCATCTAATTTATATGTATCTCCATTATGAAGTTTGTACTCTACTGTAGTTGCTACTATTTTATTTATGTTCTCCATTTGCTCTTTAAGTTCTATGCTATTTGCTGTAATTTCTGGAGTGATGTCTGTTATTTCTCTAAAATCTATAACTGTTTTGCCATTTCTTAAGGCATTTAGCAAATAATTATATGCTTCGTTAAAATCTAATTTATTTCCATAAACTTCTGGAACTATATAAAATTCCGAATTATCTTCGTCCCACTCCAAATAGGCATTAACAGGTTCCTTGTTGGTATTTTTATCAGTAAAAATTGACAAAGAGCTCAAGTAGTTTTTCGCAACTTCTTCATCTACATTGTATAAATCTGTTAAATTGTATTCTTTTTTATTTTCGTCGCTATCTTTCTGTTTAGATAATATTCCAAGTAATGGATTAGCACTATTTACTTCAAAATCAAAGTATGCTCCAACACAGGTATATTCTTTATCATCTGCAAATAGAAATGTTATTTTGGTACTATTCATTGTTTTTTCTAGCTTTTTTATTGCATCATTTATATTTAAAAAAGAGCAATCTATTCCATTTATGCTAGTTGAATAATGAAATGTATCTTTTATGAACATTATTGTTAATACAAAAATTAAAAAGATTATTACTATACATATTAGTACGACTATATTTAAGACTTTTCCGTTTTGCTTTTTCTTCATATTTCTCGACCTTTATATAATCTATTTTGTTTGTTGGTACATTTATGTTTTTCATACAGCATTTTTTGAGGAATACATTTTTATTATATTATTTTTATTGACTGCATTGTTATATTTACGGCAACATTTTTCAAGCATACGTTTTTACTATATTCTTAAGCAATATGCTATATGAATTATAAAATTTATAAAGTAAATCTATAAGCCGGGTTCTGTCTTGAATAGTCATCTATCTAGTACATATATTGCTATATGCATCTTGCCACCAATATAAGAAGACTGGCGAGCAGCCATTAACCTTCTTGGCTCGGTGTTGCTCCTGATGGGGTTTACACTGACCCAATATGTCACCATACCAGCGGTGAGCTCTTACCTCGCCTTTTCACCCTTACCAAACTAGAAGCCTTTAACTTCTAGCAGGCGGTACTTTTCTGTTGCACTTTCCTTAAGGTTACCCTCACTGGACGTTATCCAGCATCATTGCTCTGTGGAGCCCGGACTTTCCTCGTACGCTGTCTTTCGACCTTGCTATACGCGACTATTCGATTTACTCTTTTCCTATTTTACTATAATTTTAAGTTGTAGTCAATTATATTTGATTATAATTTACCCGATTCGTTACTGGATAATGGTGCTTAATAAAATCTAGGCACTATGTATGTTTTAAATGTTTGTTTGAGTGCTTAAGGTGGGGACCGACAAGTTTACAAACTGTTATGCGAAAAGAATTTGAGCATATACAGTTTGTACGCAGTTGGGGGCCGAAAACAAACATTTAAAACATACATAGTGCCTAGATAAAGAAAAACACTATTTTCCAGTACACCCGATTTCTTTGCACAATTGCATTTAACTTTCTACTAGATAGAGTTTTAAGAAATTCTATTACTATATATTTTGCAACTCTTGCATCAAATTAGAATAATTTATTAAAAACACTTTTCTATCCTTGCTATTGCAGTCTTCTTGTAATTCATTTAATAACACATACGCTTTATTTATTATATCTATCTTATCAATATTATTTATTTGATTATTAAGTATACTTGCAAAATTCTCATCTGCTTTTTTTATATAATTTACTGCCTCTTCCCAATTATCTCTTTCAATTTCAGAATATGAATACAATATATTGCTTCGTACATTATATATTTTACTATTTTCTTCCGAAAAATCATTTACATATTTGCTAAGCAAACTATATAAATCAGAGCAATTTAGCAATGCATTTTCTTTGTCTTTTTGCTCTAAGCTACTAGATATTTTGTCTAACGTACTATTAAATTTAAGCAAATCATCTTTGTTTACATTCAAGGAACTTAAATCAATCATAATAGTCGTCCAAGCAGAATACATATCTTGAACTTTCATATTCACATTATTCCAATTTATTTTATCTGTGCTATCATCATTTAAAATGCTATTTGCGTTAGACATATTTGTTGTAGTTATACTACTTTTTTTATCAGAATCTCCTTGTTCAGAACCAGATTGTCCTCCTGAACTTTCAGAACCACCTTGTCCAGAATTGCTTCCTGATGAACTAGAATTTTCGTCAGAACTAGAATCTTCTATTTCTTCGCTCACTATTTTATAATTGGTATATGAGATATTATTAAGTTCGTTCATTATATATATAATATTGTCTCCTAAATATTCTATTTCTGATATAACTTTTTCAGTTAGCATATCACTACTATTTGCTTTACTTTCTTTTATATTGCCATATACAAAATAACCTACTATGGCAATAACTATTATTAAAAATAAAGTTATTATTGTAATAATATATTTCTTCATAACGACCTCTTTTTATTAAATATTTTTTATTATTATTGCCAAAAAATTTCCTTTTATTCTCTAGTATTTTTATTATTTATCTATATATAATAATAATAATTTAAAAAATATGAATTTAGAAGAGGAAAATTATGGAAGCAATTGTGCGCTTATATAGTTCAAAAAGAAACGAAATTAGCAAATTTCTTAATAGTTTTTTCAAAACTAATGCTTTTGAAAACGAGTTTATGAATTTATTAGAATGGGAAAAAAAGTACCAAAACCCTGTCGAAATAACAGAAATCATTGGTACTTTTATCGATAATAACGATAAATTTTCTATCAATATGTGGATTAGCTTGGACCTTGGTGTTTTTATAAATATAAATGATAATAATGCAAACGAAATCATAAAGTATATTTACGAAAGATTTCCTTACTAATTTTTTGCAAATTTACTCATTCACACTTTTTATCACGCGTCATAAGCTGAACCACAGCTTCCTTTGGTTTTAAACCATTATATAAAACGTCATAAACCGTATTTACTATTGGCATTTCAATATTGTATTTTTGTGCTAGCTTGTATGCAACTTCTATGTTATCTATACTTTCAATTGTCATTCCAACTTCTTTTCTGGTTTCTTCAACAGTTAAGCCTCTGCCTATGCATCTTCCAGCTTTTCTGTTTCTGCTATGTTCACTAAGGCAAGTAACTATTAGGTCTCCTAAACCAGATAGTCCATAAAAAGTATTATGATTTCCTCCTAGAGCAACACCTAAACGTGATATTTCAGTTAATCCTCTTGTGATTAGTGCTGCTAAGGTATTGTCACCTAAATTTAGTTCAGCAATTATTCCTGCACAAAATGCTATTATGTTTTTTAGTGCTCCACCAAGTTCTGCTCCTTTAACATCGGAGCTGGTATAAATTCTAAGATTTTCATTCATAAGTGTATCCTGCACTAAATATTGTACATCTAAGCTTTGTGAAGCAATTACTATGGCTGTTGGTATTCCAAGTGATACTTCCTCTGCGTGACTTGGACCTGTAAATACTCCTATTTTTGCTTTTGGCATTTCTTCGTGTACAACCTCATTCAATGTATATAATGTTGATGCTTCAAAGCCTTTAGAACATAATATAATTGGCTGATTTTCTACATACATTTTGTATTTTTTTACAGTGTCTCTTGTAAATTTTGATGGCGTAACGTGTAAAATCATATCACTTCCCTTAATTGCTTCTTCTATATTTGTTGTACATAATATATTTTCTGGCATTGTTGCCATTGGCAAAAATTTACACTTATGTTCATTATTGATTAAGTCGGCTTCTTCTTTACTAAAAGACCATAGTCTTACTTCGTGTCCCATCTTTGCTGAATGTATTGCTAGCGCAGCTCCCCAACTACCACTACCTATTATACAAATTTTTTTCATTTGACCCTCCTAAAATTTTTTTACTATACTTTTTTAACCAATCTACATATTGTAAAACTATATCAAGCTAGAATTTATTTGTTCTAATATACTTAAACCTTTTAAACTAGGATAATCGTTCTAGTCTTATTCGCTCTATGTTTATATAGATTTTTTTGCAAAACTGGGCCGTCCCCTTTTGCAAATTATTTTGTGCCTTTAAAACTAATTCTATTTTCTGTACCAGATAATAATCTTTTTACATTTTCTCTATGATTAAATACTATAATCACTGCTAAAACTACGCTATATATTATATAGTTTCCTGGTAATATATAATTTTGAGGTATGAATATTGTAAGTACTGGATATAGTATTGCTGCTGCTATTGAGCCAACTGATACCATTTGTGTTAGTATTATTAGGATAAGAGCAAATACTAAACAAATTAGCCCGATTTGCCAGTTTGACATTATAAGTACCCCAAGTGATGTTGCTACACCTTTTCCTCCTTTAAATTTAAAGAATATTGGAAATGTGTGTCCAAGAATTACTGCTACACCTGCTATTTGTACTAACAATGCTCCATTTGAATTAGGAAAAATTTTATTCATAAGCATTGCTATAAGTATTGCTATTACCCCTTTTAAAATATCACAAACTAGAGTAATTGCAGCTGCCTTTTTTCCAACAGACCTTAGCATATTTGTTGTTCCGGCATTTCCACTTCCTTTTTCTCTTACATCAAATCCTGCCATCTTTTTACTAAGTATTACTGAAAAGTTAATACTACCTATTAAATAGGCAATAATTGCTACTATTGCACATTCTACCATAATTTTTTCTTCCCTTCTTTTTCTATTTTTTTACTGCTTATTATTACATAATCATTATATCTTTTTAAGTCTATTTTTGGAATAGTTTTTTGAAAAAAAGTTATCTAAATTTTTGTACTGCAATATTGTCCCAATAGAGCCTTACACATCTTTCTCACTTTTTTCTCTAACTATCATTCTAACTGGTGTTCCCACTAAGCCAAATTCTTTTCTTATTTGATTTACCAAATATCTTTCATACGAAAAATGGAATAAATCTTTATCGTTTACAAATACTACAAATGTTGGTGGTTTTGTACTTGCTTGTGTCATATAGAATATTCTAAGTCTCTTTCCTTTGTCTGTTGGTGGCTGAACAACTGCTATTGCTTCATTTAAAACTTGATTTAAAGTAGCCGTAGAAACTCTTAAAGAATTTTGGCTTGCCACACTATTTATAAGTTCAAACAATTTATTTACTCTTTGTCCTGTTTTGGCAGATATAAATAGAATTGGAGCATAAGATAAATATGATAATTTATCATACACGTCTTTTTTGTACTGCTCTAAAGTGCCATTTTGCTTCTCATACTCGTCCCACTTATTTACCACAATAATTATTCCTTTGCCTGCTTCGTGTGCTTCTCCTGCAATTTTTGTATCTTGTTCTGTAACACCTTCATTTGCATCTATCATAAGTAGACATACATCTGCCCTTTCTACTGCAAGCAAACTTCTTATTACACTGTATTTTTCTAGGTTTTCAGATACTTTGCTTTTCTTTCTAATTCCGGCAGTATCTATAAATACGTATTTTCCAAATTCATTTTCAAATTCTGAATCTATTGCATCTCTTGTAGTCCCAGCAATGTTACTTACTATAACTCTATTTTCTCCTAATATTTTATTTACTAAAGATGATTTACCAACATTTGGCTTTCCTATTATTGCAACCTTTATTACATCATCGTCGCTTTCATTTTCATCTTCAGGAGGTAGTTTTTCGTATATAGCATCTAGCACATCGCCTATTCCTATTGCATTAGTTGATGAGACTCTGTATGGGTCACCTAGTCCTAAATTGTAGAATTCGTATATATCATCAGATACCTTTCCGTAATTATCAGCTTTGTTACATACTAGAATAATTGGCTTGTTAGCCTTTCTAAGCATTAAAGCAATATCACTATCTGCTGCTGTAACGCCTTGCCTAATATCAGTAACAAATACAATTACATCAGCCATTTGAATTGCAAGGTTAGCTTGCTCCCTCATCTGAGAAAGGATTATATCCTCAGACTCTGGCTCAATTCCTCCTGTATCTACAACAGTAAAATTTCTACCTCTCCAATTTGCTTCTGCATAAACTCTATCACGAGTAACACCTGGAGTATCTTCTACTATTGATATTCTTTTTCCTACTATATAATTAAAAAATGTTGATTTACCCACATTTGGTCTTCCTATTAAAGCCACTATTGGTTTACTCATTTTGCACCTCCATTTAGTGTGGACAAAGGGGACTACTTCCTTTTGTCCACGTTTTTTTCATTATATAAATTTTAGAATTTATTATTTTTTACATAAAATTTTACTTTAATATTTTAAAATTACCTTTTCAATACTGTGTTAGTTCTAGCAACACATTATAATTTTACTATAATATGCAAAAAATAGCAAGAAAATCTTGCTGTTTTTGCTATTGACGTACACAACTACTTATTTCTTTTTCTTAAACCTGTCCCCGAAGATGACAAGTATGTCGCAAATGGACCTGTCCCCAAAACTGACAAAATTGATATAATGAACGTTATTTTCATTAAAGTAGTTCCAGTATACTCTACTGTGACGTGTACTTCTTCAGCTGTATCTAAAGCGCTTTCTGGCAAGCTAGTTGCTACAAATCCATTTTCCGATTCAAATGTTTCGAGTTTCTGTATAACTCCGTTAGTCTCTATCTCTACTGTATAACCCAAATAATATATGTATGGTAGTTCTAATGTTATGCCATTTTGTGTGTCCTGACGTTCTAACTCTTTTTTCTTATCTTTGTTTTCAATTTTTTCTATTTCAGCTAAGTTGTTTGAATTATTTGAGATATTCGAGTCATTCGAGTTAGATGTTTTATTATCTTCTATTTTTCTAACGCTAAAGCTTAAATTTATTCCATTCTTTTCTTCGTTTTCTATTGTTATTACACTACTATCTTCTGGCAATATATATGTGCCATCTTCTGATAGAATATATACCCTATTCTCTCTAGTTTTAATATAATCTAAGTCTTCAAATGCTTTGCTTGGCAAGTATTCAAATGTAGCACAACCTGCGTGTACTCTTCCTGTGTTTTCGTTTACTTCTACTGCTGGCCATAGTTTTTCTTCTGACCATTGTTTATCAAAACTTACATTATTGTATAATGGTACAATAAGTAAATATGATACTATACCAAGTACTAATACATCTCTTAGTTTAAAGTCTTTTATAACTAAGCTGTAATTTATTCCTGCAATAAACGCGAAGAAAAAACTTGAAAATTCTAATAGCCTAAAGGTGAATTGTAGCATTTTTAATATTGCAGGTAGTTTTTCAAATGGAAATATTCTAAGCGACATTATTACGCATACAATTCCTGCAACTAATGAAAACCAGTATATTTTTTTGGTGTTTTTATCTATCTTTTTATGTGCAAGTATCGTTAGCACTATGCCTATTATACTAACTAAACCTATTTCATAATTCATTGTGTTATTTCCAGTATATATTAAGTCTAGCAAGTCTACCTTATAATATATAAGCGCCTCTGTCCTCTCCATTCTTCCAGGCTTGAAAACTTCGTAGTCAGTAGTTAGTTTATGTTCTAGAAGAGGGACTGCATAAAAGCTTGTTATAAGCACGATTAATAGTATATTTATTGCAAGTGCTTGTAGAACTTGCTTGTTTTTTAATTCCTTAATATTGGTTAGTAAATATATAAAGCAGATTATAGCTGTGTACATTGCTATAACCGAGTGTGTTAAAATTAGTCCTGAAGCACCCAAAGTTAGTAGTAAACTCTTTTTCAAGTAAATTCTCTTGCTTCTTTTAGTTTCATCATTGTCATTATCTTTATTTAGCTCATTATCCTGTACATTATTTTCCTGTTTCTTTATATTATTGGCTTTATTTTGTTCATCACAGTTAAATATGTTATACATTCCATAGAACACAATCGGCAAAAATATAAATGATGTAAGCTCTGACACTGCCATTCTCATATACATATCTGTAAGTCTATATGGTGCACAGATGTATATGATTGCTGAAAGTAAGCCTGCATATCTATTTTTGCTTATTTTATTTACAAATTCATACATTGCTATTCCAGATAAGAATCCTACCAATACAATGAATAGTTTTAGCATTAATTCAAATGAGCTTGTAAAAATGCGAAATATTAGTGGGATATATGCAGTAATTGGGCTATAGAAGAGGTTCCATGAATACCCAAATCCATTACAAAAGTTTGACATTATAACTGGTATTACTTGTCCTTCTTCTATTGACTGCATTGTTCCCATAAGTCTTGCTATATGCTGAATTCCGTCATCTACATATATATTGAAGTCTTGACTTAACATTGGTATTGAAATGACAATAGCAAAAATTAGTATAATTGCATAATCTATTAGTTTTTTCTTTGTTTTATCTTTCATTTGTCTCCTTTTTGTTATCTACCGTGGACAAATTGGAATGTCCCTTTTGTCCACACTTTTTTCTAAACCAAATAACATACACTATAAAAACAATAATTGATATTCCCGAAATTGCATAAGCTGTTTTTTCAAGTATCGTTGCAGTATAATCTACAGTAATTTTTCCAGTTCCTATATCATCTGGCAAACTAATTTGTATAAATCCGTATTCAGATTCAAAATAATCTAATTCTACCACTTTTCCATCATATTCAAGAGTTATTGTATAACCAGGATAGAATAAATATGGTATTTCTAATTGTGTATCTCTTTCAGCATTTTCTATCTCAATTTCCATGTGTAGAGCTTCTTTATTTTCGTTTACAATATTAGTATTTCCTGAAACTATAATTGTATTATCTTCTCGTGTTCGTAAATATCCAAGTTGCTCACTTAAAGCTTTTTTGGGCATATTATCCCTATTAATTGAAAAATAATGGATTTGTGGTTCTTCTTTGTTTCTTTCTTCATAGCTAGCATCTTGGCTTGTATCGTCAACAGGATATTGGTTAAGCTCTACTACAGTAAATGCAGTAATTACTATTACTGTTAAAATGTATAATATAGTTCTAAGCCATTTCTTATTTACAGAGTTTAACAAATAATATACATTCATTGCGCATACTGTTGCGAAAAAGAAAAATGCAAATCCTAAAAGTCTCCAAGGATATTGTAGTGTACACATAAAATCTGGCATAAATTGCCAAGGGAATAAATTTGTACACATTACAGTTGAGATTATACCTAATATAGTAAACGTTAAATAGAAATCTTTATTTTCCTTTTCTATTTTACTGTATGCAAGTATACCAAGTAACAACATTGTAATAAATGGAATACCTACAACAAATGATACACCATTTTCTTCTTCTATGTCTTTTAAGAATTGTGATGGTTTTATTGTTTTTGTAGCTACACTTTCTGCATTTGTTTTCATTATTTCCGGTTGTAATATTGAATACTCGGCACTTAATTTAAATTCTAACATCGGTATTAAAAACATAGCTGACATTAATAATATAAATACAACATTAACAACACATTTTTTTATAACTTCTTTGTTGAAAAATTGTTTTGCATTAAATAATACATATATCAAGCAGAAAAATGCTGTATACAAAGTTGAAATTGTATGTGTAAGCAATAGTCCAGTTGCTCCTATAGCTATATAAAAATGCCTCTTTTTGTCTCCTTTTAGTAAATTGTATAGTCCTTGGAACACTATTGGAATAAACACAAAGGCTGTGAATTCTCCTATTGCATATCTGTTAAATAAACATTCGAATCTATATGGGAATATCATATATAATATTGCAGAAAAGAGTGCTATTCCTTTTTTCTTGGTAATTTCATTCACAAGATTATACATAAAAATTCCTGAGAAGATTACAGTAAGACCTGCAAATAGCTTCAGTCCTGTAGTAAATGCTCCTGAAATTAGTCCTAATATGTATGGTATATACGTAACTAGTGGGGGATAAAAAGTCATCATACTATATCCCCAGTTCTTACAGAAAAATGGAAATACTAAAAATGGAAAACTCCCATATTCCATAGCATTATCTAATCCAATTAATCTTAACAAGTGAAATTTTCCATCATCACTTAAATAAATTTGTACCCATAAAAATGGAATACTCACTAATATACCTATTATTACTATTATTAAATAATGAATCCAGCGTTTTGTTTTAATTGCTTCTACTATCTTCTTTATATTATTTTTCATTTGCTAATTTCCTTTCTTCGTTTTTATTCATCTATTTAGTAGCCATCCTGTAGAGTAAAAAGTTTATTTTTTAATTTAAACTCTATCTTTTAAAGGAAAATCTTAAAAAGAGCATGCTCTTTGCCCTAATATGTAATCTTTCCATTTAATAAATCATCGTTTTTTATCCAGTCATCTACTTCTATAACTTGATATTCATCTTTATTAATTCTAACAACTACTTTATCAATTCCAGAATTTATAATTAGCTTTCTACACATTTGGCAACATCCAGGATTTTCCTCGTATTCTTTTGTTTCTGTTCTATATTGAACTAGGTACAAACAACCACCTAGCATATCTTTTCTAGAACTGCTTATAATAGCATTCATTTCCGCATGAACACTTCTACAAGCATCATATCCAGCATGCCTAACATTTGGAAAGAACTTCTTTTTTGAACAAAATCCTAAATCCATACAATTTTCTCTTCCACGTGGTGCTCCACTATACCCTGTAGATACTATTTCGTCCTTGTTTACAATTACTGCACCAGATTTTTTTCTTAGGCAGGTGCTTCTTTGAGCCACTGTTTCTGCTATGTTTAAGTAATAATTTATTTTATCTATTCGTTTTTCCATAGAGATTATTATTCCTCCTCAAAATACAATTCCATACAAATATTTTGTATATTCTAAATTAAAATAGCTAATTTGGGTACATTATATCATTTATATTTATATGTAGCAATTACTTTTTTAGATTTTTTGCAAAAGGGGACGGGCTTGTTTTGTAAATTAGTTCACATAATTTTTGGTTAGGGCACGATTATATATTTTTTCTTTTGGTCGGAGTGCTTAAGGTGGAGACCAACAAGTTTACAAACTGTTAAAAAAATATATATAGAAATATAATTATTTAATTTGTATGATTTTATAAAGTTAAATTACTCTTTAATAGAATTACAGTTTGTACGCATTTTGGAGCCGAAGACCAAAAGAAAAAATATATACTATTACTATAAACCTGAATAATTTTTACAAAACAAGCCCGTCCCCTTTTGCAAAAAAATAAAAGGCTACTTTTTAGTAACCTTTATTATTTAAAAATTAGTCTTCTTTTTTAGCAACTACTTCTTTTCCATCATAATATCCACATGTTGGGCATACAGTATGTTGTTTAATTAGTTCGCGACAATGTGAACATTCTACTAAGTTTTGATTTTCTAATTTCCATGTTGATCTTTTTAATCCTGTTCTAGCTTTTGACCATCTTCTTTTTGGTTGTGCCATTCTTATTCCCTCCCTTGAACAATTATCTATTGTATATGATTTATACTTTTCTCTTAATCGATACTATAAAATTATACTAACTTTTTTGAAATTTGTCAATACTAGTTACGTTTTTCTTCAAATATTCATATAATATTTAGTAATGATTATCTTACTATTCTCGAAAAATAGAGGTTTTTATGAATTTTAATTAGAGCAATATTGCTCGAATGGAGGTTTTTTTATTATGTGTGGTTTTTGTCGGTTTTGTTAATTTGAAAGAGAATTTAGCTTCCAAAAAAGAGATTTTAATTTCAATGAATGAGTCTTTGCAAAGAAGAGGACCTGATGAGTGTGGATATTTTACATCTGATAATGCTTTGCTTCGGTCACAAAAGATTGATAGTTATAGACCCAGAGGGTGGAAAACAACCAATGAGTTTTAAGTTTAACGAAAATACTTATACAATAGTGTACAATGGTCAAATATATAATACTCCTGAATTAAGAGAAATTTTAAAAGAAGAGGGTTTTACATTTGAAGGACATAGTGATACAGAGGTGCTACTTAAAGCATATATTTTATATAAAGAAGAAGTTGTAAATAAGCTAAATGGTATTTTTGCATTTGCTATTTGGGATGAGAAAGAAAAAAAATTATTTATGGCTCGTGACCATTTCGGGGTAAAACCTTTATATTACACAATTTATAATGGTAACTTTATTTTCGCATCTGAAGTAAAATCAATACTTAAATTTCCAGGAATTACGCCTGTTTTAGACGAGCAAGGTATTAGTGAACTTTTTGGAATAGGTCCTGCACATACAAATGGTTCAACGGCTTTTAAGAATATTTATGAATTAAAGCCGGCACACTTTATTATATATACAGAAAATGGCATAAAGATAAAAAGGTATTGGAGGCTAAAAAGTAAGCCACATACCGATAATTTTAATGATACTTGCAATAAAGTGCTATATCTGTTAGAAGATTCAATTAAAAGACAGCTTGTATCGGATGTACCTATTTGTACATTTTTATCAGGTGGCCTAGACTCTAGCATAATCACTCTATACGCCTCTGAATATTGCAAAGAGCACAACCTACCTAATTTAGATACTTATTCTGTTGACTATATAGATAATGATAAAAATTTTCAAAAGACAGATTTTCAGCCAAATTCTGACAACTACTATATAAATCTTATGCAAAAAAAGCTAAACACAAATCATCACACAGTAATGCTAGACACACCAGAACTTGCTTTGGCTTTAGAAGATGCAATGCTCGCAAGAGACTTTCCAGGTATGGCAGATGTAGACTCTTCTCTCCTACTATTTTGCAGGAATGTAAAAAATGATGCCACAGTTACATTAACAGGCGAATGCGCAGATGAAATATTTGGTGGCTACCCTTGGTTCTTTAGAGAAGATGCTTTAAAAAGCAATACTTTCCCTTGGTCTATTGCTATAAAAGAAAGACAGGAATTGTTGAACCCAGAAATAGCTAAAAAAGTTAATTTAAAAGACTATATAGATTATAGGTACAACGAAAGTTTAGACGATGTAGAAATTTTGGATACTGATTCTGAGGAAACTAAGGAAAAAAGAAAAATTTCGCATCTTACTTTAAATTGGTTTATGCAAACTCTATTAGATAGGTCAGATAGAATGGGCATGTATAACGGTTTTGAAATACGAGTTCCATTTTGCGACTATCGTTTAGCTGAATATGTATGGAACATTCCTTGGGAAATAAAAGCTTTGAATGGTAGAGAGAAGGGGCTACTTAGATATATTATGAAAGATAAGTTGCCTGAAGAAATTGTTGAAAGAAAAAAGAGCCCTTATCCTAAGACATGGAATCCATCATATTTAAAAACTGTAAAAGAAATGCTTAGCAAAATTATGGAAAATAAAAATGCACCAATAAATACATTATTAAATAGAGATTATATAATGCAAATATTAGAAACAGATGGAAAAGCATTTGCAAGGCCTTGGTTTGGTCAACTTATGACCGGTCCACAGCTTATGGCATACCTATGCCAAGTTAATATGTGGCTTGAGAGGTATGAGCCTAGGATTGAAATTTAATTGCAACCATTTTCGTGACTTCTCGAAAATGATAATATATATTATATAAAGCTAGATTTTTTTAATCTAGCTTTATACATAACCTTATTTTTTCTTATTTATTCCTACAATAGCAATGCTTGAGAATAATATAGCAAGTATTGCAACACCTATATAATTGTTATCTCCTGTTTTA
>CALXWT010000009.1 GCA_944392445.1 uncultured Clostridia bacterium | reverse complement strand
GAGCCTGTCCCCAAACCCGACAGAAATGTCGTAAAAGAGCCTGTCCCTAAACACGACAAAGGAGGAAAATATATGCAATACCAAAATAAAATACTACTGCTGTCTTTTGTGGCAACTGTAGTATTGGCATTAATAATTATACCAATTTTAAGAAAACTAAAAGTAGGTCAGATTGAGAGAGAAGAAGGACCAAAATCCCATTTAAAAAAACAAGGAACACCAACAATGGGTGGAATAATAATGATTATAGTGCTATTAATAGTAGGCGCATTTCTATACATAGATTTTTCTAAAGACCAGCCAGATGTAGCTAATGCAATTTTACCATTAATAGGTGTCTCTGTAGGATTTGGGCTAATAGGATTTGTAGATGATTTTAAGAAATTATTTTTCAAAAACACAAAAGGTCTTAGCCCAAGAGCTAAAATGTTAGGACTATTAATTGTTGCAGTAGCATATACTATAGTACTTACAAATGTATTTAACTTAGGAACAGATACATATATCCCATTTGTAAAAGAATATATTACACTACCTATATGGGTGTACATACCATTTGCAGTATTAGTAATGCTTGCAACTACAAATGCTATTAATCTAACTGATGGAATAGATGGACTATCTACAAGTGTTACTACAATTATAATTACTTGCCTAACAGTAATATCTGTGTTATTAGGAGTAAAAGAAGTAATAGCAGTAGGAGCAATATTAATAGGAACTTGTTTAGGATTTTTACTATTCAATTTACATCCAGCAAAAGTAATGATGGGAGATACTGGCTCACTTATGTTAGGTGGAGCAATAGCAGGCATTGCATTGTATTTAAAAATGCCATTACTACTATTAATTTTGGCTATTATACCAATAATAGAAACATTATCGGTAATGATACAAGTTACATATTATAAAAAAACAGGAAATCGAGTATTTAAAATGACACCTATACATCATCACTTTGAGTTGTCTGGGTGGAAAGAAAATAAAATAGTATCTGTATTTAGTTTAGTTACATTAGTTTTTTGTATAATTGGACTATTTGCAATATAGTTTGGAATATAATTGAGAAGAACTTAAGAATAAAAAACTTTCAATTCGGAAAGGATTGATATATAGAATGCAAAATAAAACAAAAAGTGTAAATAAAGAGAAAAAGCGACAAGTGGATTTTTATTTAATAATAATTATATTAATTTTATTAGCCTTTGGAATAGTAATGGTTTTATCAGCAAGTGCGCCATCGGCATTGGCCGAAACAGGAAATAGCTATACATATTTTACGAGTCAGTTACAATTTGCAGCACTTGGATTAGCTATTATGTGGGTCGCATCAAAAATTGATTATCATTTGTATTTAAAATTCTACAAATTAATATATGTTTTCTCTGTTCTCATCCTATTTTTAGTTTTAATTCCGGGAATAGGATCAGAAGGTGGAGGTGCAACAAGATGGGTGTATCTTGGTTTTGTTAGTTTTCAACCATCAGAGATTACTAAAGTAGGTCTAATAATAGGATTAGCTGGATATTTAACAGAATATAAAGAAGAATTAAAAAGTTTTGTAAAAGGGTTTATAATACCTCTAGCAATGGTAGGAGTACCAGTACTAGTTGCTCTATTTATTCAGAACCACTTAAGTGTTGGTATTGTAATGGCATTGATTACATTTGTTATGATGATAGTTGCCGGGTGTAGATTATTATACTTTATAGCTAGTGGTGCTATAGTTGGAGGAATAGGTGGAACAGCTCTAGCAGTATATTTAGCTACTGCTGGAGAAGCAGCATCAGAATCGAGTTTTAGATTTGGAAGAATACTTACCTTTTTAGATCCTTGGCAAGATCCTACAGGAACAGGTTGGCAAACCATACAAGGTCTATATGCTATAGGTTCTGGTGGATTATTCGGAGTAGGATTAGGCGAAAGCAAGCAAAAATATTTATATGTTTCAGAACCACAAAACGACTTCATATTTGCAATATTAGCAGAAGAACTTGGTTTTGTAGGTTGTGTAGTAGTAATTTTATTATTTGCACTATTTATATGGAGAGGCATACTAATAGCAATGAAAGCTAAAGATATGTTCGGAAGTTTACTTGCAACTGGAATTACTGCACTTGTAATGATACAAGTAGCATTAAACATAGCAGTTGTAACTAACTCTATACCAAACACAGGAATCTCATTACCTTTCTTTAGTGCAGGAGGTACAGCACTTATAATTTTACTAGCTATGTGTGGAATACTACTTAACATTTCTAAATCTAGGGTGAAAGAGTAGTATCGGAAAAATGATATAATCAACGTCGAATTTGGGATTTTCTCCTTACCATTGTAACCTAAATCGGTACGAACAAATGAGAAAAAGGTCTAATTCGTTTTGATTTATTTTTAACATTAAAACCAATCTAAGAAAGGAGCGATAGCAAAAAATGAGAGCTATAATTTCAGCAGCAGGAACTGGTGGGCATATAAATCCAGGTATTGCAATAGCAAATAAAATAATGGAAAAAGAAAAAGACTCTGAAATTATATTTATAGGAACTAATAGAGGCTTAGAAAACGACTTAGTTCCAAGAGCTGGGTATGACTTAAAAACAATAAATGCACACGGACTTGAAAGAAAACTAAGCATTCAAAATTTAAAAAATCTGTTTGAAACATATAAATCTATAGGAGAAGCAAAAAAAATTATACAAGAATTTAAACCAGATGTATTAATAGGAACTGGTGGCTATATTTGTGTACCTACAGTAATGGCAGCAAGGAAAATGGGAATTCCAGTAGTTTTACACGAAAGTAATGCATTTCCAGGAATAGCAGTAAAATTATTTAAAAAGAAAGCTAATAAAATATTAGTAGGTTTTAAAGACGCAAAAGAAAGACTTGATAATAGGGAAAATGTTGTAGTAACAGGAAACCCTATAAAGCTAAAAAAACAAAATTATACAGAAGCTCAAAAAACAAAAATAAAAAAAGAATTAGGTCTAAAACCTGATAAACCAGTGGTGCTAGTTTTTGGAGGAAGCCAAGGAGCACAAAGTATAAATAGAAGTTTTATTGAGATTATTGTAAATAAAAAGAACAAAAATTATCAAATAATGTGGGCAGCTGGTCCAGAACAATACGATAAAATAAAGAAAAAACTAAAAGAAGTAAATATAGACATAGACAAAATAGAAAATGCAAAAATAGTTCCATACATATACAATATGGAAGAAGTAATGAATACAGCAGACTTGGTAGTCTGCAGAAGTGGAGCAATGACAATTACAGAAATTTCTGTAGTAGGAAAGCCTGCAATATTTATACCATTTCCATTTGCAACGGAAAATCATCAAGAATATAATGCGCGTGTGTTAGAAAAAGTAGGAGCAGCAAAGATAATATTAGATAAAGACCTAAACTCTGAAATTTTAGGAAATACAATAAACAGAATGGTAAAAGATAAAGACGAATTAAAACAAATGGGAGAAAATGCAAGCAGAGTTGCAATGCCAGAAGTAGAGAATAGAATTTATGAGGAAATAAGAAGTGTTATATAAAGAAACTTACTAATAATAGTAAGTTTTTTTTAAATAAAACACTAAATGTCGAATTGTGTCGAAGCCTGGAACACGAAAGTTCTTGCTATTTTAACCCACTTGTATTATATTAAGGAGGTACGCTATTCAAGAAAGGGGGAAATAGAATGGAGTATTCAAAAAGTTTTTTTGGCAGAACTGTAATTGATTGTTCGGATTCAGAAGACATGAAGACAGATGAAAAAATTGAACTTGAATATTACGAAACCCACAACTTGGCAGGAAAAAGCGAAAGAAAATATGGAATTGAAATTATCAAAAGAAAGGAAAAATGCGAAAAATTTAATATTGAATCGAAAGTAGTAAACAATTTATCCAACGAAGAAAAAGTAATAGATAGATTATTAGAAATTTTAATGTTAAACAAAGTAACACCTGTATCAGTAGATGATATAATTTCAGACATATCAGTTTTGGAGTAACCCAAAACTGATTTTTCTGTATTTGTTACTTAAAAGTGATCTTGTATTTTACAATTATTCTAATTCGTGATATGGGTTAGAGTAAACTTCTAAAAAAAGTATATCAAATATGTCGGTCCCGCTACTTTTTCGTAGAAATTCTAAAATACTTTTATGGCACCCTTCCATCAGAGATGAACTCTTTCCATAAAACTATTTAAGAATTTCTAACTCAAAGTACTCTCCATTCCATATTTTCATACTTTTTTTAGAAGCATACTCTAACCTAATAAAAACAATGGTTATTTAAATTGTAAAATACAAAACCACATTAAGTGATATGTGAAAATTGTGTAAATAGCTTGCAAAAATAAAAAAAGTACGGTAATATAATAAATAGTCTATTTTTATTGCTTACTTTATAACAATAAAAAATAGTCGAAAAAGGTTTATAGGTAAAGCCAAAAAACCTAAATCTGTTGTAGAAGGAGAATATGGTAATAAATATTATCATTAAAAATAATAATGGCAGATAAGTTAATAATTGTGGAATCACCAGCGAAAGCTAATACAATAAAGAAATTTTTAGGAGGCAATACAAAAGTTGTAGCTTCTATGGGGCATATAAGAGATTTGCCAAAATCAAAAATGGGAGTAGACATAGAGCACGACTTTGAGCCTGAATATATAAATATACGTGGAAAAGGGGATTTAATAAAGTCTTTAAAAGCTGATGCAAAAAAAGCAAAGCATGTATACCTTGCAACTGACCCTGACCGTGAGGGAGAGGCTATTGCTTGGCACTTAGCATATATATTGGGAATACCAGAGGATAGTGTTTGTAGAGTAACTTTTAACGAAATTACAAAAGAAACTGTACAAAATTCCATGAAGAATCCAAGAAAAATAGATATGAACTTAACAAATGCACAACAAGCAAGACGTGTATTAGATAGAATAGTAGGATATAAAATGAGTCCTATACTTTGGAAAAAAGTAAGAAGAGGATTATCGGCAGGAAGAGTGCAATCTGTTGCAGTTAAGTTAATTGTAGATAGGGAAGAAGAAATAGAAAAATTTATACCAGAAGAATACTGGAATATATTTGCTACTCTTCTAGATGAAAACTCTGGCAAAACCTTTATAGCTAAACTATATGGCAAAGACAAAAAGAAGCTTGAAATTCATAATAAAGAAGAAGTAGATGCTATTTTAAAAGACATAAATAAAGGAAAATATATTGTAACAGAAGTAAAAAAAGGTGAAAGAAAAAGAACTCCAGCACCTCCATTTACAACTAGTACAATGCAACAAGAGGCATCTAGAAAATTAGGATTCACCTTAAAAAAGACAATGTCTGTAGCACAAGGATTATATGAGGGTGTAAAAGTAGAGGGAAAAGGCACAGTAGGTTTAATTACCTATATGAGAACAGACTCTACTAGAATATCTGAAGAGGCAAGAGCATCGGCTAAAACAGAAATTATAAAACAGTATGGAGAACAGTATTACGAAAATAGATATTATAAAACTAAACAAACTTCTCAAGACGCACACGAAGGTATTAGACCAACATATATCGATTTAAACCCAGAGGACATAAAAGACAGCCTAACTAAAGATCAATATAAATTATATAAATTGATATATAATAGGTTCTTGGCAAGCCAAATGAGTGCAGCAGTATATGATACAATTTCAGCAAATATTGATGTAAATTCATATAATTTTAGAGCAAGTGGACAATCACTTAAATTTAAAGGATTTATGGCACTATATGTTGAGACTTTAGATACAAAAACAGATGAAAACGAAGAAGCATTTGTACCAGATTTGAAAGAAAATCAAGAAGTAATAAAGCAAAAAATAGATTCAAAACAAAGCTTTACAGAGCCACCACCACGTTATACAGAAGCAAGCTTAGTAAAAGCTTTAGAAGAAAAAGGAATAGGAAGACCAAGTACATACTCACCAACAATTACTACAATACTAGAAAGAAGATATATAGAAAAAGAGCAAAAGCAACTGGTACCAACAGAACTTGGAAAAGTAGTAAACAAATTGCTTACAGAAAACTTCTCAGATATAGTAAATGTGGAATTTACAGCAAAAATAGAAGAGGAATTCGATGAAGTAGCAGAGGGAAAAGAAAACTGGAAACAAGTAATACGTGAATTCTATGGACCATTTGAGCAAGAAGTAGAAAAAGTAGACAAAGAGCTAGAACACGTTGAGCTAAAAGAAGAAGTATCTGACGTAAAATGCGACAAATGTGGCAGAATGATGGTAATAAAATATGGAAGATTTGGAAAATTCTTAGCTTGCCCAGGATACCCAGAATGTAAAAACACAAAACCATTTGTAGAAACTATAGATGTGCCTTGCCCAAAGTGTGGAGGCAAAATCCAAGTACGAAAATCTAAGAAAAAGAGAAATTTCTATATTTGCGAAAACAATCCAGATAAGTGCGACTTCATTTCGTGGAACAAACCAAAGAAAGAGAAAGGTAGTTAGCTCTAAACTCACAAGGATTTTTTTGCAATTGGGGACGGGCTTGTTTTGCCAAATTTGTCTAAAAATAGTAAGGGTATATATTTTTTAGTTTAGTCGGAGTGCTTAAGGTGGGGACCGACAAGTTTAAAAACTGTTAAACGAAATTTCTAATTTCGTTTTTACAGTTTTTACGCAGTTGGGGGCCGAAGACTAAAATAAAAAATATATACCCTTACTATTAAATTAGAGCGAATTTTTGGCAAAACAGGCCCGTCCCCAATTGCAAATTTTAAATCTATGTGATATAATTTTTCATTAGTGAAAATATAAAGGAGTTATTTACAAAATGAACAGAAATGATGACCAATATAAAGTTTTTAAACAGCTAGTACACACATTTTATCATAATGAAGCTACAAAAACTAAGGATATTCAAAATAAAGTAAATAATTTAATAATAGAACCAAGATTAATCTACGATACATTTCATAAAACCTTAAAAGCAGAATTTAGAATAGGGGATAGTCAGCTATATAAAATAAAAAGTTTGCCAGAGTTTTTTGAGAGAATGCTTAATCACGAGGAATACAAATATGGTGCAAAACTAAGTTTTGTGCACGATAAATCAGCTTTTAGAGAAGAGGATGCACGGGCTATTAGAATTTATTTTAAAATACGCAGAAATTATTAAATACTCAAATGAAACTGTAGGTAGTTATGGAAAATATATGAGAACTATGAGCAATGAATATATAACCATATCTAATACAGGGTTAGACGAAATTTTTGAAGTATTAAAAAACAAAAAAATCTTATTTAAAAGAGATGCGCAAGATGAGGAAATTGTCTTTGAAGCTCATAATCCAGACATTAAATTTACAGTAGAGCAAGAGAGCAATGGAGATTATATTTTAACTCCAAATATAGACGTATTTTCTTATGATATTTTGCAAGGCTCATCATATTTATATATGCTTACTAAAAATGCTTTGTATAGATGTGATAAAACTTTTGAAGAGACCATACTAAAACTTTTAAATGTGTACAGAGAAAATTATACTCCACAAATAAGGTTTAAAAGAGAAGAATTGCCAAGCTTTTGTTCATTAGTTTATCCAAAACTAAAGGGAGAAATTTCATTAGACAAATTAGATGAGGGTATAATTAACAAATATGTACCACAAGAATTATATATAAAACTATACTTAGATTACGACAAAAATAACTACATCACAGCAGATATAAAATTTGTATATGGAGATGTAGAGTTTAATCCATTAAAAGATACAAACATATCTGTAGCAAGAGATGTTTCAAAAGAAAATGAGTACCTAGATATATTTGTAAATACAGGCTTTATGCTAGATAAAGAAAATGGCAGATTGATTTTAGCAGATGAAGAAAAAATATATAATTTCTTATCAGAAGAAATTGGGTTATATATGCACAAGTTTGAAGTATTAGCTACAGATACATTTAAACAAAGAGAAATAAAAAAGCCTAAAATAGGAAATATAGGTATAAAATTAGAAAATGATTTGCTAAAAATAGATTTGTCTAAAATAGATTTTGATATAGAAGAAATTAGAAGCATAATGCAGAAGTATAAGCTAAAAAAGAGATATCATAGACTAAAAGATGGAAGCTTTTTAGATTTAGAAGAAAACGAAACAATGGACTTTATAAGTAGTTTGTTAGAAAACGAAGATATTAGCTACAAACAAATACAAGAAGGAGAAATAGAAATACCTATATCAAGAGGAATGTATTTAGATAGACTTATACAAAACCTTAACACAAATGTAGAAAAAAATGACGAATACAAAAAGATGGTAAATCAAATATCAAAAAGAGAAATAGAAGACAAAATAGAATTACAAAAAGGTTTGAAGTCGGAACTTAGACAATACCAAGTAACCGGTTTTAAATGGCTAAAAATCCTAGACAACTATAAATTTGGAGGAGTACTTGCAGATGATATGGGATTGGGAAAAACAATACAATTATTAGCAGTAATTCAATCTTACCTAGAAGAAGAAAAGAATCCTAAGCCAAGTATTGTTGTATGTCCAAGTTCGCTTTCACTTAACTGGAAAAATGAAATTGATAAATTTGCACCTAATATAAAAACTCTTGTTATTCACGGAAATGCAGAAGAAAGGGCAAATCAAATTGAAAATATAGAAAAATATAATTTGGTAATAACTTCGTATGATTTACTAAAAAGAGATATAGAGGAATATAAAGCAAAAGACTATAAATTTAAATATATAATTGCAGATGAAGCACAATACATAAAGAACAACAACACACAAAATGCAAAGGTAATAAAAGAAATTAAGGCAGATACAAGATTTGCACTAACAGGAACACCAATAGAAAATTCTTTATCCGAATTATGGTCTATATTTGATTTTATTATGCCAGGATATTTGTACAGTTATAGAAAATTTAAAGAAATTTATGAAGTACCTATCGTAAAAGACAATGATGAATGGGTTTTGAAAAAATTAAAAATGCTAATTGAACCATTTATCTTAAGAAGAACAAAACAAGAGGTATTAACAGAATTGCCAGACAAGACAATAAGTGTACTAAATAACGAAATGCAAGATGAACAATTAAAAATATATACATCATATATGGCAAATGCAAAAAGAGAAGTAAGTCAAGAATTAAAAGAAAATGGATTTGAAAAAAGCCAAATGAAAATCCTAGCATTACTTATGAGGCTAAGACAAATTTGCTGTCATCCATCTTTATTTCTATCTAACTATACTGGAGAAAGTAGTAAACTTAACCAATGTATAGAAGTAATAAAAGATGCAGTACTTTCTGGACACAAAATTTTGTTATTCTCTAGTTATTCAAGTATGTTAGAAATAATTGAAGAAGAATTAAAAAAAGAAAATATAAAACACTTTAAACTTACAGGACAAACAAAGGTAGGAGACAGGCTAAAGCTTGTAGAAGAATTTAATAGCAACGACGAAATAAAGGTGTTTTTAATATCACTTAAAGCAGGAGGCACGGGCTTAAACCTAATCGGAGCAGATATGGTTATACACTATGACCCATGGTGGAATCTATCTGCTGAAAACCAAGCAACAGACAGAACCTATAGAATAGGGCAAAAGAAAAATGTGCAGGTGTATAAACTAATTACTAAAGATTCAATAGAGGAAAGAATATATGAGCTCCAAGAGAAAAAAGCACAGCTTGCAAAATCAATGCTTTCTACAGAAACTACATTTATAAACAAGCTATCAAGAGAGGATATAATGTCACTATTTGATTAAATGAGAAAAATGTATAACAGAAAGTGGTGGTAATATGGAAAAAAAGAAAAGTATAGATAAATTAAATGAATTAGCAATTAGAGACATAGATACACTAAAGCATGTAAAGGAAGAAGAAATAGATTTTATAGAATATATCGCTAAAGGTTGTAGCCAAGAAGTGCCAAGACTCTATGATAGAGTACCACCAATAATAAAATACAATCGAGGAAATGAAGAGCTAATTAGAATTGTATTAGACTATTATAGAACATTAGATAGTGAGATGTATGAACAAGCAAAAAGTATAATAATGGGACAAAACGATATACCGATAGCGATATATAATAAAAAAGATATTACACGCAAGAGAGGGCAAGTAGAAAAAGAGTTAAGTGGATATGGCAAATTTGAAGAAGGTTCAAAAATTTTATGGGAAGAAACTCCAGGAATTTTTTTAAAAAATACTACATACTATGTTGATAGTGCAAAAATTTATGTAAGCCGTAAAGAAAATGATTATGATATATATACACTAGCACACGAAATTTCACATACCTTTGATAGAGACTTAGAAGATATATCAAAAACAAGTGACTTGCTAGCTGAAATAACTCCTGCGTGCATTGAAGAAATGCTTAGTAGATATTTAGAGAAAAAAAGAATTATGACACCAAATGGTATTTTAAGAAGAAGAACTGAAAGAGCAAAAAGTATATACATAGATAGCATAACTACATATACACGTATGCAACTTGTTAAAATATTTAAGAAAAATGGAAGACTAGAAAAAGATGATATAAAACGAATAGAACAAGAAAATAATATGTCAGATAATCAGATGAAATGGGTACTTAGCTATTTGCTAGATGAAAAATCAAGCATATACTATATTTCAAAATATATAATTGCAGATTTGATAAGTACGCCATATTTCGGAAAAATGTATGATGAAGATTCTGGTAAGGCAATTAAAATGTTAAAAGATTTCTTCAAAGAAATGAAATACGGTTCGCCTGAAAGCAGTTTGGAAGCATTAGGAATAAGCAGTAAAAAGGATATAGATAGCTTAATTAAACAAAAAGCTGAATACAATAGAGAATTACATAATGCTAATGTTAAACCAAAGAATATGGAAAGAGAGGAAAGATAGGTAATATGCTAGTATAGCACAAATCTAATATTTGCCTAATCTAACAAAATGTGATATAATAGTTGCACAACTTTTGTTGTAGTAAACTGAAAGGAGCACGTTTATGGACATACGGAATTTTGCAACCTATATCGACATTGAAGTTTCAGGAATTGAAGTAGCAATGTTACTAAGTAAAGAAAAAATACTGGATAAGTATTTGGAAGTAATGGAAGGTGAAACAATTAGTAGGAAGAAGAAGGAATTATTGAAAACTCTAAATCTTTTTGCCAAAAGCTTATACCTTAAAGAAAGGGTTGATGAGGAGACTCTGGAGCAAGTAATCTGTTTTAATGTTATTACTGGTGCTTTAGCTATCAGTTTTAAGGCTATCATACTTAGCAAACAAAGAGTAGAAGATATTCTGCCAGAACTTATTTCTGAGCAGTTGGTTCTCGATGTGTTAGAGAAAATTAAAACGGCATATATTACAGAGTGGTCTCATAGTGTACCTATGAAGAATCCACAGACAATTGTCGAGGCATTATTTGAGGACATTTATTCGTAATTCATAAAATAAACGTGATTTAAGCAGGAGGCATATATTGCAGGATAATTATTCTGTGATATATGCCTTCAATAAAATTATATTTAAACAAAAATATGGTTATAGGAAATAAGTCGAAATCTAATTTTGGTATAAAGCCAAAATTTAAGAAAGGTAGGAAGCGATAAATGGAAATATCAGTTATAGGTGGAGGGCTAGCAGGTTGTGAAGCAACATATCAAATAGCAAAAAGAGGAATAAAAGTAAAGTTATATGAAATGAAACCTAATAAATATTCACCAGCACATAGCAATCAAAATTTAGCAGAAATTGTATGTAGTAATTCTTTTAAATCAAACTTGCATACAAATGCTTGTGGTCTGTTAAAAGAAGAACTAAGAATGCTAGATTCACTTTTAGTAAAAACGGCAGACGAGGTTTCTGTTCCAGCAGGACAAGCCTTGGCAGTAGATAGAGAAAAATTTGCAGAAAAAGTAACAGAGAAAATAGCAAGTTTAGAAAATGTGGAAATTGTAAGGCAAGAAGTTGGCAAAACTGCAGATGCAGAAGAAAATAGCGATGCAATTACATTAAAAGAATTAGCAGAAAAGGGAATAGTAATTATAGCAACAGGGCCACTTACTTCTGATAATCTTTCTAAAGAAATTATAGAGCTTACTGGCGACAACGGCTTACACTTTTACGATGCTGCTGCACCCATAATAGAAAAAGATTCAATAGATATGAATATTGCCTTTTGGGGAGATAGATATAGAGAGGAAAGAGGAAAAGACGAAGAGGTAGATGTATGGAAAGAAAGAATAAAAAAAGAAGATAACAATAGCTATATAAACCTTCCAATGAACAAAGAAGAGTATGAGAACTTTTGGAGAGAACTGGTTAATGCAGAAGTAGTAGAATTACACGAATTTGAAAAACGAGAAATATTTGAAGGCTGTATGCCTATTGAAGTTATGGCAAAAAGAGGAATAGACACATTAAGATTTGGACCACTAAAACCAGTTGGCTTTACAGACTTACGAACCGGAAGAAGACCTTATGCTATTATTCAATTAAGGCAAGATAATAGTGAGGGAAATCTGTTCAATATGGTAGGATTTCAAACCAACTTAAAATATGGAGAGCAAAAAAGAGTATTTAGGCTAATACCAGGACTAGAAAATGCAGAATTTGCAAAATATGGAGTAATGCATAGAAATACTTTTATAAATTCTCCAGAATTATTGGACGAAACCTTTAATTTAAAGCAAAATAGAAACATATTTTTTGCCGGGCAAATTACAGGAGTTGAGGGATATGTGGAATCTATTGCATCCGGCTTAGTAGCAGCTTTAAATGCTATTAATAAATACAAAGAATTAGACAATAATGAAGCCGAAACAATATTGTTACATAATAAAACTAATATGAGTAAAGAGGATAGTAATTTAGAAACAAAAAATAAATTACTAGATTGCGAGACAAAAGAAGGAAAAACTTCAAAAATAATTTTTCCAGAAGAAACAATGATAGGGGCTTTATCAAAATACATTGCTACACCTAATAGCAATTTTCAGCCAATGAATGCAAATTTTGGAATATTACCTAGCTTAGATGAAAGGATAAAAGATAAAAAACTAAGATATGCCAAATTATCAGATAGGGCAATAGAAAAACTAAGCAGAATGTTACAATAAAATTACAGGAATATGACATTTGTGTTACATTTTATAAAGATTATTGATTTTGATGAATTATATTGTTACAATCATTTTGAGGAAGTGTATTTAACAAAGTTAACATAACTTGAAAAAATATAAAATTTGTTATATAATAGGAATAGGTTGTGAAAATTTAGGAGGAAAATATATGGATGAAAAGTTAAACGATTATTTAATTCAAGAAATTAATAAATCGATTCAAAGTTTAAATCAAAATAAAGACCAATTAATAGAAGAACTAAAAAAATATGAAGGCAGATATGGGGCTTTAGAAAAGGCAGAACTTGAGCAAGACTTAAGCAAAATAGACAGTGAACTAGAAGTAAGAAGGTTGGATAAAGCAAAAATAGAAACTAGAAGAGAAATAGTAGCTCAAATAAAAGAAGAGCAAGAAAAAGCAGAAAAAGAATATCAAAAATTACTTAAAGAGAGAGAAGATTGTGAAGCAGAAATAAATGGATTAGCAGGAAAAAAAGAATTTGTTGATGGAGTATTAGTTCCAACAAAGGAACAACAAGAATTTGAGCAAGATCTTGAAAAAATAAATGCATCTATAGCAAAGATGGATAAGTTGAAAGAACAACATAAAAATGATTTAAATGAGCATACTGCTGTAATTGAAGAATTATTAAAAAAGTATAATATACGAGAAAAATATAAAAGTGAACTACATTCAGAACAAGATGTACCTGCTCCAGAAACAAAGCAACCAGAAGAAGTAAAATCTATTGAAGTTCCTTCAGAAGAAAATAAAGAAACTACACCTGTTATAGACAGCACTCAAAAAGATAATAAAACAAAACAAGCAGAAACAATTATAGTAGAAGAACCAACAGAAAATAAAGGTTTGCATAAAGAAACTGATGCAAGTGATGTTCTTAAAAGCTTAGATAAATCCTTAGAAGACTTAAAAAATCCAAATGCTCAAAAGGCGCAAACCGATAAAGTGGTTGTACCAAAAAATGTAGAGCCAAAACAACAAGAAAGTTCAATAGCAAAACCTACAACTAAAGAATCTAAACCAAAACAAGAAATTATAAAACCAGAAGAACAAAAAAATGATCCAGGAGTAGTTGTACAACCTAATGAAGTTTTTAAGAATATAGAAGTAATAGAACTACCTAGAAAAATTCAAGATATAACTTGCTCAGTTATAGAAGGAAAATTAGTATATACAATAAGTGGTATAGATGAAGCAGGAAAGCAATTCTTTGTTGATAGAGAAACTACACCAAAGAGATTAACAAGAGAAGAAAAAAGAAGTCTTAGTAGAAAAATAGATAAATATAGTATTGGAAATATTGATGCACAAATATATAGAATTTTAAAAAATGATAAGTTCTTTAAAAATACTAGTCTAGTGTATGACTATATGGATCAGATAGATAGACTATCATCATTTGAGAATGAAGAAAGAGATGATGATATGGCAATAAAATATGATTTACAAAATCTTAACACTACTAAACTTAGTTTTTTACAAAAAGGACAAATCAAAAGTACTGCAAGACGTAATTTTATGGAGGGAATTGCAGAATATATAAAACCAAAATCAAGATTCAAAATCTTTATGGAAAAAATGAAACAAAAATCTCTTCCAGCAGGTAATCAAGAAAAACAATCAGAAGAAGAAAAAGACGATATTATAACAAAACAGGGAGAAGAAATGCCAAGAGAAGATAGAATCTATTCTACTTATAAGGACTTAAGCAGAGAAGAAGGATTTGACTTTGAAAAATTCTGTGAAGATATGGAACTTACACCAGAAGAAAGAAAAGAATTAGAAGTATATGAAAAAGTAAATGCAGATTCAAAAGCATTTCATAAGGGCATAAAGAATCCTGTTACATACAAAGAAGATAGTTTACAATCAAATAATGAAAAAGAACAAAGACTAAATGAGCCAAGAACAAACGAACAGGAAGATAAAGAATTATAATAAATAAGTCGATAGAAAAACCGTATTTTGTATTGACTTGTTAGGTAAAAAGTGGTAAAATAGTACCGTTAGTATAAAATGCTTATACTGACGGTATTTTATTGTATATAAAAATACAATAAAGAGATAATATTTTGAAAAGAGGTGAAATTTAAGTGCCAACAATTAATCAATTAGTAAGAAAAGGAAGAAAAAGTTCTACAACAAAATCTACAGCACCAGCTTTACAACATGGTTATAACTCAAGAAATAAAAGAGTAACAAATCAAAGATCACCACAAAAAAGAGGTGTTTGCACAGTTGTAAAAACAGTAACACCAAAGAAGCCAAACTCAGCTTTAAGAAAAGTTGCCAGAGTTAGACTTTCAAACGGATATGAAGTAACTTCATATATCCCAGGTATAGGACACAACTTACAAGAGCACAGTGTTGTTCTAATAAGAGGAGGAAGAGTAAAAGACCTTCCAGGTGTTAGATACCATATAATAAGAGGTACATTAGATACTGCTGGAGTTAAAGATAGAATGCAAGGTAGATCTAAGTACGGAGCTAAAAAACCTAAAAAATAAAAATTCGAATGATAAGCTACGTCTAACTTCGTTAACCATCGCATAATTTTTTTTCGACATACAAACGTATAGTCTCAAAAAAATTAGCTCGGTTGCCTTGTTATACTTGCTTCTAATTCGAATTTAAGTAGCAAATTTTAATCAAAAAATATTCGCTTTTGACTAAAATTTGATGCTGAAACTAAATAACAATATTTTTAGGTGAATGGTGCATATATGAAATTACTAATTTAAGGTACTTAAATTTATAATAGAATATATAGCACTATACGGAAAAGAATAAATCTTTTCAGAGTAACTTAGGTATTTATTTAAATACCAAAAGATATTAAAAAATATCAAGAAAAGGAGTGAAGAATAGTGCCAAGAAGAGGAATTATAGCAAAAAGAGATGTTTTACCAGATCCAATATATAATAGCAAAGTTGTTACAAAATTAATAAACAACGTAATGTTAGATGGTAAAAAAACAGTTGCTCAAAACATAGTTTATGATGCATTCGAAATCATAAAAGAAAAAGAACAAAAAGACCCATTAGAGGTATTTGAAGCAGCTCTTGAAAATGTAATGCCAGTCCTAGAAGTTAAAGCTAGAAGAATTGGTGGAGCTACTTACCAAGTTCCAATCGAAATTAGACCTGAAAGAAGACAAACTTTAGGTTTAAGATGGTTAGTAATCTATGCAAGAAATAGACATGAAAAAACTATGGCTAGAAAATTAGCAGCTGAAATAATGGATGCTGTAGCTGGAAACGGTGGAGCATTTAAGAAGAAAGAAGATATGCATAGAATGGCTGAAGCTAATAAGGCTTTTGCTCATTACAAATTCTAAAATTCGAATGATAAGCTACGTCTAATTCGAATCTAATAAAAAAATTAAAAGGAGGATAAAAATGGCTGGAAGAGAGTTTCCTTTAGAGAAAACAAGAAATATAGGAATAATGGCTCACATAGATGCAGGTAAAACTACAACTACAGAGAGAATACTTTTCTATACAGGTAAAACTCATAAAATTGGAGAAGTTCACGAAGGTGAAGCTACAATGGACTGGATGGTTCAAGAGCAAGAAAGAGGTATAACAATTACTTCTGCAGCTACAACATGCCAATGGTTAGGTCATAGAATCAATATCATTGATACTCCAGGACACGTTGACTTTACAGTTGAAGTTCAAAGATCATTAAGAGTACTTGATGGTGCTGTTACAGTTTTAGCAGCTAAAGGTGGAGTTCAACCACAAACAGAAACAGTTTGGAGACAAGCTGATAAATATCAAGTTCCAAGAATGGTATATGTAAATAAAATGGACATCACAGGAGCAGATTTTATGCTTTGTGTACGTCAATTAAAAGAAAGATTAAATGCCAATGCTGTTCCAATTCAATTACCAATTGGTGCAGAAGATAATTTCCAAGGTATTGTTGACTTAATAAAAATGAGAGCATTCATTCATAAAGATGATCTTGGAAAAGTTATAGAAGAAGGAGAAATCCCTGCAGATTTAAAAGCTCAAGCTGATGAATATAGAGATAAAATGGTTGAAGCAGCTGCAGAACAAGATGATGAATTGATGATGAAATACCTAGAAGAAGGTACTTTATCAGAAGAAGAAATTAAAAAAGGTCTTAGAATAGGAACAATAAATAACAAAATAGTTCCTGTTGTATGTGGTTCATCATATAAGAATAAAGGTGTTCAAGAATTATTAAATGCAGTTGTTGACTATATGCCATCTCCACTTGATATACCACATATAAAAGGTGTAACTTTAGATGGAGAAGAAACAGAAAGAAAAACATCTGACACAGAACCATTCTCAGCATTAGCATTCAAAATTGCAACAGATCCATTTGTTGGAAAATTATGCTTCTTTAGAGTTTATTCAGGAACATTAGAAGCAGGATCTACAATTTTAAATGCCAATAAAGGTAAAAAAGATAGAATGGGAAGAATACTTTTAATGCATTCAAACCATAGACAAGATATAGATAAAGTATATGCAGGAGATATAGCTGCAGCAGTTGGATTAAAAGAAGTATCAACAGGTGATACACTTTGTGATCCAGACCACCCAGTTATACTAGAATCTATGGAATTCCCAGAGCCAGTTATAGATATAGCTATAGAGCCAAAAGATAAGGCTAATAGTGAAAAAATGGGAATTGCTTTAGCAAAACTTGCTGAAGAAGATCCAACATTCAAAACATATACAAATCAAGAAACAGGTCAAACTGTTATTGCTGGTATGGGTGAATTACACTTAGACATAATCGTTGATAGATTAAAAAGAGAATTCAAAGTTGAGTGTACAGTAGGTAAACCACAAGTTTCATACAAAGAAACAATTAGAAATAAAGTAAAAGTTGAAGGAAAATTCATTCGTCAATCAGGTGGACGTGGACAATATGGTCATGTTTGGTTAGAAATGGAACCATTAGAGCCAGGAAAAGGTGTTGAATTTGAGAGCAAAATCGTTGGTGGTGTTGTTCCAAAAGAATACATTAAACCTATTGAAGAAGGAGTTAGAGAAGCAGCTGAAACTGGTGTCCTTGCAGGATACCCAGTTATAGACTTTAAAGCAACTTTAGTTGATGGTTCATACCATGAAGTTGACTCTTCAGAAATGGCATTCAAAATTGCAGCTTCAATGGCATTTAAAGAAGGATGTAGACAAGCTAAATCAGTTATATTAGAGCCAATTATGAAAGTTGAAATAACAGTTCCAGAAGAATATATGGGAGATGTTATAGGAGATGTTAACTCTAGACGTGGTAGACTAGAGGGAATGGAACCAGAAGGTGGAAACCAAGTAATAAGAGCATTTATTCCATTATCAGAAATGTTTGGATATGCAACAGACTTACGTTCTAAAACACAAGGTAGAGGAACATATTCAATGGAACCATCTCATTATGAAGAAGTTCCAAAATCAATACTAGATACAATAGTAGCTAGTCGTGCTAAAAAAGACTAGTAGTGAAAAAGAAAAAAGTCTAGCAATATTCGTTTCTTTTAAAATTACGTATTAGAAACGGAATAAAAAATAATAAAAAATAATAAAAAATTATTAAAAGCTTGCTTTTTTGCAAGAAATGATGTAAAATGCAAGTGTTAAAATAATTAGATTTTAATTTTAAAAATATATTAAGAAGTTATTAGGAAAACATCTAAATAACTTAAAATTTAAAGGAGGATTAAAAATGGCTAAAGCTAAATTTGAAAGAACAAAACCACACGTTAACATTGGTACAATCGGACACGTTGACCATGGTAAAACAACAACAACAGCAGCTATTACAAAATATTTATCATTATTAGGTAAAGCTCAATTCGAAGCATACGATCAAATCGATAGTGCTCCAGAAGAAAAAGAAAGAGGAATTACAATTAACACAGCTCACGTTGAGTATGAAACAGAAAATAGACACTATGCTCACGTTGACTGCCCAGGACATGCTGACTATGTTAAAAACATGATTACAGGTGCAGCTCAAATGGATGGTGCTATATTAGTTGTTTCTGCAGCTGATGGACCAATGCCACAAACAAGAGAGCACATCTTACTTGCTAGACAAGTTGGTGTTAAATATATCGTTGTTTACTTAAATAAATGCGATATGGTTGATGATCCAGAATTATTAGAATTAGTTGAAATGGAAGTTAGAGACCTATTAACAGAATATGGTTTCCCAGGAGATGAAATTCCAGTAATAAAAGGATCTTCATTAAAAGTATTAGAGAGCGATTCAAAAGATCCAAATGATCCTGTATATGCTCCAATTAAAGAATTAATGGCTGCAGTAGATAGCTATATTCCAACACCAGAAAGACCAGTAGATCAACCATTCTTAATGCCTGTTGAAGACGTATTCACAATTACAGGTAGAGGAACAGTTGCTACAGGTAGAGTAGAAAGAGGAACAGTTAAACTTCAAGACGAAGTTGAAATCGTTGGACTTTCTAAAGAAGCTAGAAAAACAGTTGTTACTGGTGTAGAAATGTTTAGAAAATTACTAGACCAAGCAGAAGCTGGAGATAATATAGGTGTATTATTAAGAGGTATTGATAGAAAAGACATCGAAAGAGGTCAAGTTTTAGCAAAACCAGGAACAATACATCCACATACAAAATTCAAAGCACAAGTTTACGTTCTAACAAAAGAAGAAGGTGGACGTCATACACCATTCTTCAATGGATATAGACCACAATTCTATTTCAGAACAACAGACGTTACAGGTGTTATTGAATTACCAGCTGGAACAGAAATGGTTATGCCAGGAGATAACGTAGACATGACAGTTGAACTTATTACACCAATAGCTATTGAAAAAGGACTAAGATTCGCTATCCGTGAGGGTGGAAGAACAGTAGGTTCTGGTGTAGTTTCAGAAGTTATTGAATAATTTATATAGTTTTAGGGGTTATAAGGAAATTATAATCCCTAATTTTTTGCTCTAAATTTTTCTACATTCTAGCTATAAATTAAAATTATAAAATAATTATTTCAAAAATTTAATTCATTGGAATTGAGTTAACAATAGATGTTTGAAGTCTTGACTTTTTGCCAGATTGATTATATACTATACTCGTATTTTAGAAGAAAAAATCATTGATTTTTCTAAAATTATGCAACATAAGAAAGGAAAGGTCAGTAAATATGAATTTGGTAAAAAGAATATTTTACATAGCATTAAGCATTTTAGCATTTGTATTTCTATTAACGAATAATGCAAATGCAGACACAGTAAGAATCACAACAGAAACACTGAACCTAAGAGAAGAACCTTCAACCAATTCTGATATAGTGGCACAAATTTCTATTGGAGAAGAGTGCGATGTCATTTCAGAAGAGGGAGACTGGTATGAAGTAGAATATGGAGAATACACTGGATACATAAGCAAAGAATATGCTGAAATAGTGGATGGTAGCACAAACACAAGCAATGAGACAAGCGACAACACAAATACAGTCGATGAAAATAATTCTGGTGATAATACAGGTGACAATACAGGAGACAATTCTAATTCAGAAAATAATACAGATAACAATTCTGGTACTAGTACAGAAAATGATAATAATGAAGTAGATACATCTAATGAAACTAACACTAATAATAGTGGTAATCAAACTTCTACTAGCACAACCGTAACAGGTAGAATAACACAAAATACTACTATAAAAATAGTTCCACTAATTAATTCTACAACTATTGAAAACATAAATGCTAATGATGAAGTTACAGTTATAGCTCAAATCAATAATTGGGTATATATTCAAACAGATGAAGTTTCAGGCTGGGTAACTAGTAGTAGCATTTCAATAGGTAACAATACAAATAGCAATGATAATAATAATGATAATCAAGATAGTACTAATAACAATTCGGACAATAATACAGGTGATAATGGCGATTCCAATAATAATGCGGATGATACAACAGATGACACAGAATTTGAAACTAGAACAATGTATACACAAGACTATGTCAATATAAGAAGAGAACCTAGCACTACAGCTGAAATAATAATGACAGTAGCAGAAAATACTGCTTTAGAAGTTATTGGCGAAGATGGAGACTGGTATAGAGTAAATACTAGCGAAGGAGAAGCATATGTTATAAAAAGTGCTTTGGCAAATGAAAGAATACAGGTTACTAATAGAGGAAGTGTAGATAGAGGTAGTTCAAATAATATAGAAGAAAATTCTAATAAGGACACCTCAAGTTCTTCGGAAAATACAAATAATAATTCGGGTGTTACAGGAAGTGAAATTGTAGCGTACGCAAAAAAGTTTTTAGGCGTTCCATATGTATATGGAGGAGCAAGTTCTAGTGGATTTGATTGTTCAGGTTTTACAATGTATGTATTTGACCACTTTGGAATTTCTATGGGACATGGAGCACAAATGCAATCTAGATTAGGCGAAGCAGTAGAAGCAAATAAAAACTCAAAAACAAGCTTACTAGAAAATCTTGAAGTAGGAGATTTGGTGTTTTTTTTAGATTATGAAACGATGGACGAAATAGGACATTGTGGGATATACATAGGAAATGGCGATTTTATTCATGCATCATCTGGTTCAGGATATTGTGTAAAAATAAACAGCTTACTTCCAGGCGAGTATTATAATACTAGATATTGCGCTGCAAGAAGAGTTCTTTAAAAATAAACTTCGTCTTGCGTTGTTAAAATTTAAGAATAAAAAATCATCAGTGTACAAAAAGTATGCCTCAGTTTTTTTCTTAAATTTTGCCTAGCAATACTTGTTTTTTTAGAACATAGCAAATTAATCAAAAAACAAAAATTGGGGGCTAATTGAAAGGATTGAGATAAAATTAAAAGACCAATCTGTATTGCCTCTATTTTTTATATGATAGGAATATTGATTGGGCTATACTTACAAATAAGTATAGTCCTTTTGAGCATTATACTAGCAATAATTTGTATAATTATCTATTTAATAATATCGGATATAAAAAAATGCATTTTATATCTATGTGCTTGTATTGTAGGTATTATACAAATACATAGTTTAGAAAGTAATTATGCTAGAATATCTTTGAAAATACCAGAAGAAATTACATTACAGGCACTTGTGATTTCAGATGGAACAGAAAAAGACTATAAGTACACATATATGATTGAAGTTAATACAATAAATGGTAAAAGGCTTGAAAAAGACATACAGCTAATATTGGATATTAAAAAGAATAAAATAAAAAATGAGTGTCCAAAGTTTGGAGATGTTGTAGAAATTACAGGAGTATATGAAGAGCCTAATATAGCGCGTAATTATAAAGGGTTTGACTACAAACAGTATTTGAAGAGTAAAAATATTTATGGTACTATAGAATGTGAGCAATATGAAATTAAAGAAAATGATAAAATAAGTATTATTAGAAATATCATAAACTATGTGCAAAATAATATAAAAGAAAATATGTTAAACATACTTGAGAAAGAGCAAAGTGCACTTGGCGTTGGAATTTTAATAGGAGATAGAGAAAACATCTCCGATATAACAGAAGATAATTTTAAGAAAAGTAATTTAACTCACATGCTTGCAGTTTCAGGTTCACATATTACTTATATAATTGTAGCATTAACTACACTTCTTAGCAAAACAAATCGTAAATTCTCTTTAATTTTAACAATTATATTCTTAATATTCTTTACAGCACTTACAGGTTTTACTGCTTCAGTTTTACGAGCAAGCATTATGGGAATTTTAACTTTACTTGCTAGCATTTTACATCGAAAATCAGATACAATAAATAACCTTGGAATATCTTCTATTATAATTTTACTCTATAATCCATATCTTCTAATTGATGCTGGTTTTTTATTATCTTATGCTGGAACAATAGGAATAATATTTTTATCTAAAAAAATAGAAATTGCTTTTAACAAAATTATATTTCAAAAATTAAAAACAAATGATTCATCGGCGGATACAAGAGTAGATGAAGTAAACGATAAAAGTATAATGATAAAAGTAAAAAAAAGTTTAAGAAAGTTTATTTCGTATGTAATTACTTCCTTAAGTGTAACTATTTCTGCAAACATAGTAATTATTCCAATAATGGCATCTATGTTTAGTACAATTTCATTTACGTTTTGGATATCAAATATATTAGCAGGTCCAATCATGGAACTTGTTACAATATTTGGATTCATAACGTATTTAATATCAATAGTTTTTCCAATACTGGCTGAATTTTTGGGGATAACATTAAATTTATTTTTAACAATCTTACTAAAAATAGCGGAGATTTCTTCAAAGATTCCAGGAGCATCTATTTATATAAAAACACCTAGCATTATAATATGTGCAATGTACTATTTAATAATTTGTATTCTATTTAATTTAAATCAAATAAAGCAATTTATTAGAAAAAAAGCAATTTTTAGATTCTTAATTATTAAAGCCAATAAATGCAAAAGAAAAATACTTGTAACAATAATAACAGTAATTATTTTGTTAAATAGCATAATTTATGTTACAGATAAAAAACTAAAAATATATTTTGTAGATGTAGGACAAGGAGATTGTACACTTATTCAAACACCTGAAAGAAAAAATGTTCTAATTGATGGAGGAGGAAGCGAATTTGGAAGTTTTGATGTAGGGGAAAACATTTTACTTCCATACTTGCTTGATAGAGGAATAACTAAAATTGATTATATGATGATTTCGCATTTTGATAGTGACCATATAGGAGGGTTATTTTATATTATGGAAAATTTGAAAGTAGATAATATAATTATTTCAATGCAAGGAAAAAGTTCAGAAAATTTTAAAAAATTTGTTCAAATAATGAGTGACAAACAAATTAATTTAATAATCGTAAAAAAGGGAGACTATGTAAAAATAGATAATACATCATATTTTGAAATATTATTTCCAGAAGAAAAACTAATTAATGATAATATTCTAAACAACAATTCAATTGTAGCAAAGTTTGTTACTAATAATCTTACAATGTTATTTACAGGGGATGTAGAAGAAATTGCAGAAAAAAGACTGAATGAACTATATAGAAATACAAACAAATTACAGGCAGATATAATTAAGGTGGCACATCACGGCTCAAAAACTTCTAGTATACTTAGCTTTTTAGAATTAGTAAATCCTAAAATAGCACTTATAGGAGTAGGAGAGAATAATAACTTTGGGCATCCAAATGAGGGAGTTTTAGAAAGAATAAAAAAATTGGGTGCACAAATATATAGGACTGACCAAGCAGGAGAAATAAGCATAGCAATTAATCACAATGGAAATATTGAAATAAGTAGTTTTATTGGAAAATAGGATAAATTATGGAAAAAACGTAAAAAATGTATAAAAATTCTAAAATTAACCATACTAATACTAAAAAGAAATAGGTGATAGTATGGATAAAAAGTGGATAGTTTGTATTATTATAGCTATAATACTGGGGTTATCAATAGGAATTGGGCTTGCTATTTATTCTTCAAATAATAATGGAGAAACAGAAGGAATAGATATTGAAAGTGATAAAAAATTGGCAGAAGAGGATACAATATCTAATTTGAAAAATAATGATGCAAACAGTGTAGAAACTGTATCAACTGAGAATACGATATCTCCGAATGCAATTATAATAGAAAAAGTGTATTATGAAGGTTGCGATCATTTAATTCGTAAAACAGTAGATATACCAGAGACATTAGTAAATAAGACTGAAGAAGAAATAAAGAAGCAATATTCTGATTGGAAATTAGAAGAATATTCACCAACTCAAATTACTTTGTATAAGACAGTAACTGGAAACTGTGGGGAGCATTATTATGTGCAAGAACATAATGGTGTTATAGGGATATATACAATGGATGAATATGGTGTAAAGACACTAAAAGAAGATACAGAAATTGTAACACAGTATTTGCCAGAAGCTGATTTACAAAAGTTAAAAGCAGGAGTAGAAATAATAGGACACACAAAATTAGTTGAATTTTTAGAAGATTACGAATAAGAGTTTTCAGCAAAAGGGGACGGGCCTGTTTTGTAAATTTTTAATTATTTTCAAGAAAAGGTATATATATTTTATTTTGGGCTTCGGCCCCCAACATCGTACAAACTGTACTAATTCCACCAACGTGTAATTAACAGTTTGTATACTTGTTGGTCCCCACCTTAAGCACTTCGCCCAAAAGAAAATATATATACCTTTTCTTGTATAGCTAAAATTAAATTTTTTACAAAACAGGCCCGTCCCCTTTTGCTGAAAAATTAAATTTTCATACAAAAGCGTGGACAAAAGGAAGTAGTCCCCTTTGTCCACAATTGCTTAAATTTTTAAATTTTCTTTCTTCAAATATCCGTCCTGATAGAACTGCTTGAAATACATTATCAATGAGAAAATTGTTGTAGCTATAGCTAAGTAATAAACGTAATCATCAAATCCAAATAAAGGAGTTTCTGTATTTATTGCTGTATTCCAATATTCAATAAATAATGAACAAACTATTGCTATATAGAATAGGACTGTTGCAAGTTTTCCATACCATCTACTTGACACAACTAATTTCTTACCATAAAGGAAAGAGGCACCTGCTACCATAACTATTTCTTTCATAAAAACAATCATTAGTATCCAAAGTGGTACTATTCCTTTAAAAGTAAGAGAAGCAAGTACAGCAATTTGTGTGGCTTTGTCTGCTAATGGATCGATAAGTTTTCCAAAATTAGTTATAAAGTTAAATTTCCTTGCAATACATCCATCTAAAACATCAGTTAAGCCAGATATAGTTAATACAACAAAACCAGCTATATATTGTCCTGTAAGTATATAATATACTATAAGTGGAATTAAAATAAATCTTATTATTGTAAGTGCGTTAGGTATATTTTTTAACATATATTTTGCTCCTTATTTTAAAATTTCAAAACTTAATACATTATCCTTAAAATCTATTTTTACGGTATTTCCATTTGTTAATTCTGCACGTAATATTCTGTCAGACAACTCATCTTCTACATACCTTTGTATAGCTCTTCTAAGTGGACGAGCACCATATTTTGTATCTGTACCTTTATCAAGTAAATATTTCTTTGCAGAATCGGTTACTTCTAGTGCAATATTTTTATCTTCTAATGCTTTTTTTGTATCATTCAACATTAAATCTACTATTTGCATCAATTCGTCTATTGATAAGCTACTAAATATTACAATTTCATCAACTCTATTTAAAAATTCTGGTCTAAATGTTTCTTTTAAAGCATTTTGGATAGCATTATTATTTACTTGTCCACCACCAAAACCTATAGAGTTTGTATTTAAGTTAGAACCTGCGTTAGATGTCATAATTATTATAGTATTTTCAAAACTTACTGTATTTCCTTGCGAATCTGTAAGTCTTCCATCATCTAATACTTGAAGTAAAATATTAAAAACATCAGGATGAGCTTTTTCAATTTCATCTAAAAGAATTATTGAATATGGATTTCTCTTAACCTTTTCAGTAAGTTGTCCCGCATCATCATATCCAACGTATCCTGGAGGAGAACCAATTAGTTTAGAAGTAGAGTGACTTTCCATATACTCAGACATATCTATTCTAATTATTGAATCTTCACTTCCGAACATTTCATATGCTAATGCTTTTGCAAGTTCTGTTTTACCAACACCAGTAGGGCCAACAAATATAAAAGATGGTGGTCTCTTAGTACTTTTTAAACCAGCTCTATTTCTTCTAATTGCTCTTGACACTGCTTCTACAGCTTCATTTTGACCAATTATTCTTTTATGAAGATTATCTTCTAAGTTCAATAATTTTTGAGTTTCTGCTTCTGTTATTTTTTTAACAGGTATCTTCGTCCAGTTTTCAATAACTTCAGCAATATCTTGAACTGTTAATTCTCTAGGTTTCATTTCCTTAGAAATCTTGTCTATTTTTTCTGTAATAGCACATTCTTTAGTCTTTAACTCTGCAGCTTTTTGATAATCCTCGGTAGAATCTGCTTGAGCAGCTTCTTCCTTTTCTTCTTGAACTTTAGCTAAATCATTTTTAAGAACTTCTAATTCATATAATTCCTTATTATCTAAGTTAATTCTTGAACATGCTTCATCTAGTATATCTATAGCCTTATCTGGTAAAAATCTATCATGTATATATTTTTCAGACATTATTACTGCTTGTCTTATAACATCTGTAGAAATTTTTACTTTATGATAATCTTCATAATATCTCTTAATTCCGTCAAGAATATTTATTGTGTCATCTACAGATGGTTCAGCAACTATAACTGGTTGGAATCTTCTTTCTAAAGCAGTATCTTTTTCTATATATTTTCTATACTCTTTTAAAGTAGTTGTACCAACTAATTGAATTTCACCATTTGCAAGAGATGGTTTTAAAATATTAGCCGCATTCATAGAATGTTCTGCATCTCCAGCACCTATAATATTGTGTATTTCATCAATTACTAATATTATATTTCCAAGAGATTTACACTCATCTATAATAGATTTCATTCTGGCCTCAAATTGACCTCTAAACTGTGTACCAGCTATAACTGCAGTCATATCTAATAAATATACTTCTTTATTTAAAAGTTTAGCAGGCACCTTTCCATTAGCAATCCTAATAGCTAATCCTTGTGCAATAGCTGTTTTACCAACACCAGGTTCACCAATTAAGCAAGGATTATTTTTAGAGCGTCTATTTAAAATTTGAATAATTCGTTGTATTTCCTTATCTCTGCCAATAACTGCATCAAGTTCGTTATTTTTAGCTTTTTGAGTTAAATTAGTACCAAATGTATCTAATGCTTTTTTCTTCTTGCTAGACTTCTTATCTACTTTAACTTTTTTCTTGCTAGTAGAACCTGAATCTGAAGAATTGTTGTCTTCATTAGAATTATTTGAGCCAAACATATTTGAAAAAATAGAGCCTAAAGGAATAGCACCAAATTGCATATTATTATTTGTATCTTCTGGATTATATGAATCATCGTTTTCTTCCTGAATATCTCCAAAGTTCATATTTTCAGACATATCTTTAAACATTGACTCAAATTGCTGAGTCATGTTGTTTAAATCGTCTTCTGAAAGGTTGGCTTGTTTCATTAAGCTATCTATAGGATTTATACCTCTTTTTTTGGCACAATCATAACAATAGCCTTCTAAAGTGTTCTTCCCATCTTCACCTTTTTTATTAACAAAAACAACTGCATTATTCTTTTTACAGTCTGAACATAACATTATATAAAAACCTCCATTCGAGTTTATACTCATTAAAATTTTGCTATTAATACATAGTATATAATACATTAAAATACAGCGAAAGTCAATTAAATAAGCCTAAAATAATAATTGAAATTTTTATATTTATGTTGTATACTATAAAAAAGCACTTTATTATATGTGTATTTATTTTGCAAATATACATATCTTAAAAAGATTAAAACTATTTATATTGTATAATAAATATTTCTTAATTTTTATATACAATATAAGGTAGAAATAATTTAGAAAAGGTGAGAAAATGAAGAACCCTAAAATACTATATATTCTAATAAGTGTATTTTGCATTTTAGCAATTTTAGCAGGAATTTATGCTCAATTTATTGATGGGGATTATGGTGGACTAGATTTAGCAGAAGAAGATCAAAATAGCATATTAGAACAAGGATTATCTCAAATAGAGATAAAAGATGAATTTGAACAATTATTTACTAATACTTTAAATTTAGGTAGCTTTGATACAACAGGGATTTCTAAAATAAATGGAAATGATGATATAGTTTATACAATTTATGAAAGACTAGAAATGACAGATAATTATGAGGTAAATATTCATATTCCAATTATAAATATAAGAAGTGATGTAGCAACAAAGTTAAATAATACAACTCAAACAATATTTGTAGATAAAGCAAATGACATATTGCAGAATACAGATTCAAATAATAAATCAATTTACAGTATTGATTATACAGCGTATGTGAATGGCAACATACTATCTGTGGTAATAAGATCTACACTTAAAGAAAGCACATCAGCACAAAGAATAATAATTCAAACATACAATTATAACTTATCTACAAATACAGAGGCATCGCTTATTGATTTAATTACACAAAAACAACTAAATAGAGACGAAGTAAATAACAAAATAAAAGAAGTAGTAACAGAGGCAGACGCGGAAGACCAAGCATTACAAAATATGGGATATAATCAAGTATATATAAGAGATTTAACTAGTGATATATATACAGTAGATAATGCAAATGGCTATTTCTTAGGACCAGAGGGAAGATTATACATAGTATATGCGTATGGAAATGGAGAGTATACTTCTAAAATGGATATAATATTATTTGAATAATTTGAAGAACTCAAGGAAACTTGAGTTCTGTTAATAATTAAGAAAGAGATAGTAGAAAAAACATGCAAAAGATATGCTTTGTTACTAATAAATAATTGTTATTTATATTAAGAAATAAGAAGAGTAGAGGTAAAGATGCTAAAGAAATTACTTATAACAGAAAAACCTTCAGTTGCAATGGAATTTGCAAAAGTATTAAAAATAAATGGACAAAGAAAAGACGGGTATTTAGAATCTGAAAATTGGATAGTAACTTGGTGTGTTGGTCACTTAGTTACTATGTCTTATCCAGAAGCTTATGACGAAAAACTTAAGTTTTGGAGACTAGATACTCTTCCTTTTATGCCTAAAGAATATAAATATGAAGTTATTTCAAATGTACAGAAACAATACAATATTATAAAAAATCTACTTTCACGAGATGATGTAGATTCTGTTTATGTTGCAACCGACTCCGGGCGTGAGGGAGAATATATTTTTAGATTAGTAGAGAATCAAATAGGAATAAAAAAAGAACATAGAAAAAGAGTATGGATAGATTCACAAACTGAAGAGGAAATAAAAAGAGGAATAGAAGAGGCAAAAGATTTATCTGAATACGACAGTTTATCAGACTCCGCATATTTAAGAGCGAAAGAAGATTATCTTATAGGAATAAATTTTTCAAGGTTATTATCTATAATATATGGCAGAAGAGTGGCAAAAGAACTAGACGAGGATAAAATTTGCATTTCTGTAGGAAGAGTTATGACTTGCGTACTCGGTATGATTGTTTCAAGAGAACGCGAAATAAGAAATTTTGTAAAAACACCGTATTACAAAATAATAGGAGCATTTGGAGATGAAAAAAATTCTTTAAAAGCAGAATGGAAAGTAAATGAAAAATCAGTAATGTATGAGTCACCAAAATTATATAACGAATCTGGTTTTAAGAAAGAAAGTGACGCTAAAGCTTTTATCGTATCACTTCAAAATAAAAAAGCAATAATTACCGAAGTTAAAAAAAGCAAAACAAAAGAGAATGCACCACTTTTATTTAATTTGGCAGAAATACAGAATGAATGTACAAAAAGATTTAAAATTAAGCCAGACCAGACTTTGGAAATAATACAGGAGTTATACGAGAAAAAATTAGTAACCTATCCTAGAACTGATGCAAGGGTGCTTTCTACAGCAATTGCTAAAGTAATATCAAAAAACTTAAATGGAATTGCAAAAGGGTATAAAGATGATGAAGTACAGGGATATATAAAACAGATGGCAGAAGAAAAGTATAAGACCGACTTAACCAAAACAAAATATGTAAATGATAGCAAGATAACAGATCACTATGCAATAATACCAACTGGACAAGGATATGAAAATTTTGATAAACTACCAGATTTACAAAAACAAGTATATAAAGTTATAACCAAAAGGTTTTTAGCAATTTTTTATCCGCCAGCAGAATTTAACAAAATTTCTGTAACAATAAGCATAGAAAATGAAGAATTTAATGCTAGTGGTAAAGTATGCACAAAACAAGGATATCTAGATGTGCTAAAAGACAGGAAAATAGTAAATGATAAAAAAGAGAAACTACAACTAGAGGAAAATGCTAAGGATGTGCATTATAATGTACAAAGTGTGGAAAACATAGAAAAAAAAGATTCAGAAAATGCAGAAACAGATTTAAATATTTTAAATTCTCTAAAAAAGGGACAAGAAATAGAAGTAGTAAACTTCGAAATAAAAACTTCAGAAACTACACCACCATCAAGGTACAACTCAGGATCTATAATACTTGCAATGGAAAATGCCGGAAAACTAATAGAAGACGAGGAACTGAGGGAACAAATAAAAGGAGCAGGAATTGGCACAAGTGCAACTAGAGCAGAAATAATGAAAAAGCTAGAGAGAATAGGTTACATAGCCATAAATACAAAAACACAAATAATTACACCGACTAAAAAAGGAGAGGTTATATATGATGTGGTAAATAGCTCTATGCCAGATATGCTTAACCCAAAACTTACAGCAAGTTGGGAGAAGGGGCTAGATATGGTGGCCAAAAAAGAAATAAAGCCAGATGTATTTATGGAAAAACTAGAAAATTATATAAACTCAAAAGTAAATAAACTTGTGGTGAAGTGGTAATAAAATAAGCTATCCTTGATAATTATGTAAAATTATGCTAAAATAATTAGTATAAAGCGATTCGCTTAAGTTTTATAAAAAATTGACAGGAGGAAAAAAGCTTTATGAAAGTTACTTTGTTGGTAAATGGACGGGAGATGACCTTTTCGGAGGATGAACTCGTTCAGATAGTAGAAGAGCATTTTAGCTCCGAAAACTCTAGCAAGGAGGAGTTAAAAGAAACTCAAGGCTCAACAGAAAACCAGTGGATAGATGTAAACCCGGAGTTAATAAATCAAAAAGTCTTCGAAAAGAAAAGGAGTGACATCGTACAAGAAAAAACAAGACTACTCATATTGGAGGCTCTGGAAGCAATGAAGAAAGAGCCAAAATATAGAGAGGCGTTCCAGATAATGATGCCATCAAAAGGATGGAAGGTAAAAACATTTAGAGAGATGAATCTTTTTGCTCATCAAAAAGGAGGACACGTTACGAATTGGATTGAGCTCGCACTATACTGGGCTCAAAAACTTTCGAATGGAGAAAGTTGGGAAAGCCTGTGCAATAAGCCGGATACTGCTAACTGGAACAGAATAGTAGTATGGAAAGATGGAGTTGCACTAGTGGGTGGTTCTGTTAAGGAAAAGAGTAGGTCTTCTGCTGTGGAGGCAGATGTGTTTGACTATTTGATGAACATTCCTATATGTGACGCAGTGCCGTCTATTACAAGAAAAATGCAAAAGTAACACAAAAAGAAGGAGAGAACTTTGAAATTTCGGGTTCTCTCTTTCTTTTATTGTAAATTAACTCTTTATCATTTTCACCTTTTATGTTAAGAAGACATAAAATATAGCAAAAATATTTTATGAAAGGGTGAAAAAAATGCCAAGTTACATAATAGAAGGTGGAAAAAGATTAGAAGGAGAAGAATATGTATCAGGGTCGAAAAATGCATCACTTCCAATACTTGCATCTACCATACTAAATGCAGGAACCACTAAATTATATAACGTTCCAAATATAAGGGATACAAAAATAACTCAGGAAATATTAAAATTTTTAGGATGCAAGGTCAAAAAAACTAAAGATAAAATAGAAATAGATTCAAAAAATATAATTAAAAAAGAAATACCAGAACATTTAATGCATCAAATGCGTTCAACGGTTATTCTAGCAGGTGCAATCCTAGGCAGATTCAAGGAAGTAACGTTTTCATATCCAGGTGGATGTGACATTGGAGCAAGACCAATTGACCTCCATTTAAAAAGTTTTGAAAAATTAGGCATAAATATTTTGGAAAATGCTGGATTTATTATATGCAAATGTGATAAAATAATAGGGGCAAATATAGACTTGGATTTTCCAAGCGTGGGAGCAACCGAAAATATAATATTAGCATCTGTGTATGCAGAGGGAGTAACTAATATCACAAATGCAGCAATGGAGCCGGAAATAGCCGATTTAGCCACCTGTTTAAACAAGATGGGAGCTAAAATAGAAGGTGCAGGAACCAGCAATATAAAAATAACAGGGGTAAAAAAATTAAAAGATATTAGTTATAATATTATGCCCGATAGAATAGAAGCTGGAAGTCTTTTATGTATGACTGCAATTACAGGTGGAAAGATAAGATTAAACAATGTTATACCAGATCACATCAGCCCAGTTTTAAACAAACTAGAAGAGTGTGGTTGTAAGATAAAAAAAGAAAAAAGAACTGTTTTGCTAGAAGCACCAAAAAGACTAAAAGCAGTAGATATAAAAACGATGCCTTACCCAGGTTTCCCAACTGATATGCAATCTGTATTTGCAAGTATGTTAACTGTATCAAGAGGTACGTCTATTGTTGTAGAAAACATATTTGAAAATAGATACAAATATATGTCAGAATTAAAGAAAATGGGTGCAAAAATTACAATAGAAGGAAAGACTGCAGTAATAAAAGGTGTTAGAAAATTAGCAGGAACTAAAGTTATGAGTACGGACTTAAGAGGAGGAGCAGCCTTAGTAACTGCTGGATTGGTAGCAAAAGGCAAAACGGAAATAACAAACATTGAATATATATTAAGAGGATATGAAGGTTTAGATAAAAAACTAAGAAATTTAGGTGCAAATATCAAGATAAAAGAAGGTGAGTAAATGCCAAGAGTAGCTAAGGATAAAGCAAGAAGAACAAAGAAAAAAGCAAATAAAATAGAGCAAGAAAATGTAAATACAAATACAAAAGATGACAAATTTAGTTTTGATGAGGAAATTGTTATAGGCTTAAAAAGAATTGACGAACCCAAAATTGTAGATAAAAAAATAAAAAAATCAAAGAAAAAAACTAAAGTTAACAGTAAAAAGGGAAAGAATAATAATAGAAATAAAAGCAATGCTAAAAATAATAAAAAAATAGAGGATGATTCTGACATCATAATAAAATCTAAATACATGAGGGGCTATGAAGAAGAGGAAGAAGAAATTAACCATAAAAGTACCAAGAAAAGTTATAAAAAGTCTAATAATGCAAGAAAAAAGGTAAAAAAAGAACCAAAAAAATTAACAAAACAACAAGAAATATCAAGAAGAAAGAGAAAAAAAATATTAAAGGTTATTAAGATTTTAACTCTATTTGCAATTATAATTGGAGGAATTGTATATACATTACTATCACCGATTTTTAATATAAAAAACATAGAGGTTTATGGCAACTCAAAAATATCTTCAGATACAATTATAAGTTTATCTGGACTTAACATAGAGCAAAATATATTTAGTTTTTGGACAAGCGACATAAAAGATGCAATAAAACAAAATGCATATATAGATAATGTGGAAATAAGCAGAAAATTACCAGATTCTATAGAAATAAAAGTAGAGGAAAGAACTGCTACATATATGTTAACATTAGGAAATGCCTACGTATATATAAACAATCAAGGATATATTTTAGAAATTACAAGTAAAAAACTTGAAGTTCCTGTTCTAATAGGGTATAATACACCAGCAGAGGAAATTGTAGAAGGTAGTAGGTTAAATGAAACAGATTTAGAGAAATTAAATGATGTTTTAAAAATAATGGAAGCTACATCAAGTGGGGACAATAATTTATCTGAATTGATTACTCAAATTGATATTTCAGATAAAAATAATTATATACTTGATTTATCATCAGAAAAAAAGAAGATATATCTAGGCGATGTATCAGATTTAAGCACAAAAGTTTTATGGATAAATAAAATCTTAAAAGATGAAGAAAAAAATGAAGGAATTATATATTTAAACGTAAATTTAAATGTTGAAGAACCATATTTTAGAGAGAAAGTTTAGGGAGGCGATATATTTGAACAAAAAACAAATAGCGATTACCTTAGGAGTAATGTGCTTCTTATTAACAATAGCAATATGTGTTCAGTTAAGAACAATGAGTTCTGCAAGTTCAACTGTATCACAAACTTTATCAGATAATGGCTTAAGAGATGAAGTTTTAAGAATGAAAGAAAAATATGATAATACATATAGTGAATTGGAAAATGCTCAAAAGGAATTAGAGAAAATAAGACAAGAAGCTACACAAAACGATAGTACAGCAGAAGCAAAAGAGCAAGAAATTAGAGAAAACAATATATTACTTGGAAATACAGATGTAACAGGTGATGGGGTAGAAGTCGTATTAGCTGATGCTACTGTTACAAATAGTTTAAATCCATCATATCAAATAATACATTTTGGAGATATACAAGACGTAGTAAATGAACTAAAAAATGCAGGAGCAGAAGCAATAGAAATAAATGGCCAAAGATTAGTTAATACTTCAGCAATTACTTGTGAGGGAAATATAATAAAAATAAATGGAGAAAGAGTAGGTTCACCATTTTATATAAGAGCGATAGGCTCACAAAGCTTGCTCTATGGAGCTTTAACAAGGGCAGGTTCTTACTTGGACATAATTAGAGAATATGGAAATACAGCAGAAGTAACAAAAGTAGATGATATTACTATATCAAAATATGCAGGTTCTATAACATATGAGTATATGAAAGAGGACAAATAGGAGAGTGAGCAAGTGAAAAAATTAAAATTTAGAGCAGACATAACAACTGTAACAGTTGTGGTATTTATAGTATGTATAGTTTTAGTAAGTGTTATGCTAATGCAATTTAGAACAGTAGAACAGACAGACATAACCGAAATTGAGACCATGAGAGAGTCAGAACTGAGAGCATTATTATCAGATTGGAAAACAAGATATGAAGATGTAGCAAAACAACTTGAAGATACTAATAAGAGAATAGAAGAATATAATAAAACTATTGAGGATAATGAAGCTGCCGCCGACTTAATTGATGACGAACTAACTGAATCTAATATTTTAGTTGGGAAAACAGATGTATATGGTGAAGGTGTTGAAGTAACTTTAAGCGATGGAGACTATAGTGATGTGAATGCTAGTCATCTAATAGATTTAGTAAATGAACTTAGATATGCAGGAGCAGAAGCTATATCTATAAATGGTATTAGAATTCTAGCTATGACAGATATAGTAGAAATGGACTCATACATATTAATTAGTTTACAAAGAGTACAAGGACCTTATGTAGTAAAAGCAATAGGAGATAAAGACTATATGTCTACTATACTGCAATTAAAGGGTAGTGGATTTGTAGATATTACTTCAGATATAAATGTAAGCTTAGCAATTAAAAATAGAGTAGAAATACCAAAATATAACGGGGAACTAGAAATAGAGTATATGCAAGAAGTTGTAAGTGAATAAAGTAGGAGGTAATTATGATTTTTATAGCAATAGTTTTAGGATGTATAGTAGGTGCTCTAATTGGAGTAAATATGCCAATGATTTCATATACATATTCAGGATATTTGGCAATAGCTATTATTGCAGCATTAGATTCTGTGTTTGGAGGAATTGCCTCAACATTAAAGAAAAATTTTGATTTAAAAATTTTTGTATCAGGATTTTTTGGAAATGCTATTCTCTCAATACTATTAACATATCTTGGACAAAAATTAAATGTTGATATATACTTAGCAGCGATAGTGGTATTTGTAGGAAGAATGTTTAATAACCTAGCAATAATTAGAAGATATTATATTGATAAATGGACTGAAAAAAGACAAAAAAGCAAGAAAGTGGAAGTAAAGGAAACGACAAAAAAATAGAAAAAAATTTATAAAAACGGAAATAGTTGTATTTATCAACTAATGTTTCAAAAATATTACAAGAATATTACAAAATTATTACAAATTCTATTGACATTTTTTTTAAAATGTAATATTCTAATGAACAAATAAGAGCAGAAAAAAATGGAGGAATGTGCCTTGGCTATAGGAGATATTATCGTAGGAATGGACATTGGAACTTCAAAGGTAAGCTTAGTTATCGGTGAAGTTAATAATTTTAATCAAATTGAAGTCCTATGCACAACAAGTTGTAAGTGTAATGGTATAAAGAAAAGTAAAATAGTAGATGAAAACGAAATTGTAACAGCAGTTTCTAATCTAATTAAAGAAGCAGAATCAGAACTTGAAATGGAAATTAATTCAACATATTTAACTATACCTGGAAAATACGTTACAATAGTGCAAAACAGTATTACAAAAGAAGCCAAAGATAAATATGCAGGAATTTCTGGAAAAGATGTAAGTAGTGCAATATCACAAGTAAAAGATATTGATATGCCAGAAGGAATGCAAATTATAGACATTGTAACAGATGAATTTATACTAGATAATGGAAAAGTTGTTCAAGATCCAGTAGGAAGTTTAAGTTCTAGTTTTACAGTAAAAGCCCAAGTGGTTCTTGCAAATAGAGAATACATGAAGCAGTTGTCTAATATCTTTAGAAAAGCAGATATTGACATAGATGGGTTAGTACCTGTAACACTTGCAGAAAGAAGTTTAGTATTAGATGGTAATGAATTAAATGATAACGTAATGTTACTAGATATAGGGGCTGGTAATACAGATATAGGTGTTTTTGAAGGACTATCTTTTTCATATACAAATACAATACCACTTGGAGGAGATAGCATAACAAACGATATTGCATTAGTATTAAATATATCAGAGGAAGAAGCTGATAGATTAAAACATCAATATGGTTTAGCACTAAAATCATTTATAGATAATGATAATGAAATATTACTAAATACTTGTAAAGATGAAAACAGGAAAGTTATAAAAAGTTCTGAATTAGTAGAAATAATTGAAGCTAGAATAGAAGAAATATTTTCGTTAGTAAATAAAGATATAACAGCACAAGGAATTAAACCAAGAATAAATAATGTAATACTAACAGGACAAGGGATTACAAGCATAAACAAAAGCGACGTGGCTGGAAAAATAATATTAAACATACCAGTAAAAATATCTACAGGAAGATTAGTAAGTACAGTAAGACATGAATACAGAACTGCATATTCGTTGGTAAGATATATAGCTTCAAGGCCTTTTGCAAAGAACTTATCTAGCAGTATAGATTCAAAGTCTAAGGAAAACATTTTTCAAAATATTCTTGGAAAAATTAAAGAATTTTTCTATTCGTAAAAATAAAAAAGAAAAATAAATAAAATTTTAGATTTAGAGGAGGATAAGCATTATGTTCGTGGATAACACAGATGAAAGTACAATGATGGATGGAACAGCAACAATTAAAGTAATAGGAATTGGAGGTGCTGGAAACAATGCAGTAAATAGGATGGTTGATTCTGGAATTAAAGGAGTAGAATTTATAACAGTAAATACAGATAGACAAGCTTTACTTTTATCAAAGGCTCCATCAAAGATACAAATAGGGGAAAAAATAACTAGAGGATTAGGAGCAGGTGCAAATCCAGACATAGGTGCTCAAGCAGCAGAAGAAAGCAAATCTGAAATAGCAGAAGCTTTGCGTGGAGCAGATATGGTATTTGTTACAGCTGGTATGGGAGGAGGAACTGGAACAGGTGCAGCTCCAATAGTAGCAGCTACAGCTAAAGAAATGGGAATTTTAACAATAGGAGTTGTTACAAAACCATTTACATTTGAGGGAAAGAAACGTTTATCTCAAGCAGAACGTGGTGTAGAGAGTTTAAAAGGAAAAGTAGATACACTAGTTGTAATTCCAAACGATAAACTATTACAAATAATTGATAGAAAAACATCAATAGTAGAAGCATTTAAAATGGCTGATGATGTATTAAGACAAGGTGTACAAGGTATATCAGACTTAATTGCAATTCCAGGTCTTGTAAACTTAGACTTTGCAGATGTTAAAACAATAATGTTAAATACTGGTATGGCACATATGGGTGTTGGTAGAGCATCTGGAGAAAATAGAGCAGAAGATGCAGCAAAACAAGCTGTACAAAGCCCATTACTAGAAACATCAATAGAAGGAGCAAGAGGAGTAATAATAAATATTACAGGTGGAACAAACTTAGGATTACATGAAGTTAATACAGCTGCAGAATTTATTCAACGCAGCGTTGACCCAGAGGCTAATATTATATTCGGTGCAGTTATAGATGAAAGTCTTGATGAAGATATAATTATTACAGTTATTGCAACAGGATTTGAAAAAGAACCTGGGTTAAATTCAGGTATTCCAGTAGGAGATATTGTAGAAAAAGCATGGGATAAAAAAATAAACTCTATACCTAATCCTGCAGATAATTCAAGTTCAGCAGATAATTTAGACATACCATCTTTCTTAAGAAATAAGAGAGGAATGAATAAGTAATATTATATTTAATAAAAAATGGTTACTTATTCTTAGAGATATTATAAGAAAAGTGGCTTCGCCACATGTGCGTTTTGCTTCGCAAATACGCACGGCCCAAGGAAACTTAACCTTGTTGCTCCGGAAATTTCTAGCGAAATTTCCTATGCAATAAAAAAAGATAGATTTGTCGTAAATAATAATAGAAAAAAAGAAATAATCGAAATTAGTAGATTATTTCTTTTTTTCGTGCCTACAAACTGACATATTTTTTGAAACAAAAGTTGTACAATAGGATTGCTTAATAAAAAGAAAAAATATAAATTAAAATCTAATGAGCAATAACTGCAATTCATAATAATGTTAATATGAGAAGAAGTATATATTTTTTCTTTTTATTTCCGGCCCCCAACTGCGTACAAACTGTAAATGCTTTGCATAACAGTTTGTAAACTTGTCGGTCCCCACCTTAAGCACTTCAATAAAAAGAAAAAATATATACTTCTTCTCAAAAGCAGAGTTTTAATTTTAACAAGGAATATTTATACTTAAAGTTTAATTAAAATGGAGGGAATAGTGACAATTTATGTTGATATAGTACTTTTTGAGAATTTGTGCATGAATTACATAATTTTATTTGGAACGGCTTATATAATAAAAATAAAAGTAAGACATATAAGAATCTTTTTTGCCAGTATGATAGGTGCTGTTTATGCTGTACTTGCATACTCAGGTATCTTTCCAATCTATGCTAATTTAATTACAAAAATAGTATTATCGATATGTATGGCATACATCGCATTTAATCCCAAAAAACTAAAAGGACTAATAAAAGAACTAATAGTGTTTTATTTGGTATCTTTTGCTTTGGGAGGGTGTGCTTTTGCACTTTTATATATTGTGAGACCACAAGATATATTTATAAAAAATGGCGTTCTAATAGGAACATATCCACTAAAAATTGCGTTGCTTGGTGGAATTACTGGCTTTGTAATAACATATGTTGCATTTAAAGTGGTAAAATCAAGAATAACAAAAAATGAAATAATATATAAAGCTATAGTGAAAATTGAAAAACAAGAATTAGAAATAAATGTATTGTTAGACACAGGAAATATGCTTAAAGATCCAATTAGTGGCGATGCTGTAATATTGATAGAAAAAATAAAACTATATAAAATAGTGCCTAAAGAATTGCTAGATAATATGAATAAATTTTTAGGAGGTGAGTACGAAAATGCAGAAAATTTTGAATATAAGAAAAGAATAAGATTTATTCCGTTTACATCTGTAGGAAAACAAAATGGTATGCTTCTTGGAATTAAGGCAGATTTTGTAAAAATAATTACAGATGTCGATGAAATTATAAACGAAAAAGCTATTATAGGTATTTATGAAAAAACATTTAGCAAATCTGGAAAATATTCTGGACTTATAGGATTAGATATTTTAGAGAGGAGTGAAGCAGATGAATATCTTGCAAATATTAAAAAATAGTATAAGTACATTATATGTAAAATATATAGGAGATGACGAAATAGAAAATCTTCCAATATATTATATAGGAGGAAGTCAAACTTTACCACCACCACTTGAACCACAGGAAGAAGAAGAAATTTTAGAAAAACTATCTAATGGAGATGAATCTGTAAGAAAAATTTTAGTGGAAAGAAATTTAAGATTAGTTGTATACATAGCTAAGAAATTTGAAAATACAGGAGTTGGAATTGAAGATTTAATTTCAATAGGAACTATTGGCTTAATGAAAGCAATAAATACATTTAACACAAATAAAAATATTAAGCTTGCAACATATGCCTCTAGGTGCATAGAAAATGAAATACTGATGTATCTTAGAAGAAGTAATAGGATAAAAGGAGAAATATCTATAGACGAACCTCTGAATCAAGATGGAGATGGAAATGAATTATTGCTTTCAGATATTCTTGGTACTGATCCTGACATTACATCTAGAAGGCTAGAAGAAGAGGTTGATAAGAACTTATTAAGAGCTTCGATAAAAAAATTAAATAATAGAGAAAGAAATATTATGGAATTGAGATTTGGATTTGTAAGTGGTAATGAAAAAACACAAAAAGAAGTTGCAGATATGTTAGGAATTTCACAAAGCTACATATCAAGACTAGAAAAGAAAATTATAAACAAAATTAGGAAAGAAATGATTAGCAAAACAGGCTAAAAAATAAATAATTGTAACTGCGTAAGAAAAATGTCGATAAAATTTTGAATATAAGTCTTCCTTTTGGAAATAATTACAGTAACATTGTTATTTTCAAAAGGGAGGTTTTTTCTTGTTTAATAAAGTAGAAATATGTGGTGTGGACACATCAAAACTACCTATATTATCAAATGAAGAAAAAAATGATTTACTAGCCAGAATAAAAAAAGGAGACAAAGAAGCCAGAACAAAATTTATAAATGGAAATCTAAGATTAGTTTTAAGCGTAATTAGAAGATTTTTTAGCAAAGGAGAAAATGCAGACGATTTATTTCAAATTGGTTGTGTGGGACTAATAAAAGCAATAGATAACTTCGAAATCGAACAAAATGTCCAATTTTCAACTTATGCTGTACCAATGATAATTGGAGAAGTAAAAAGATATTTAAGAGATAATAACTCGATAAGAGTAAGCAGATCAATTAGAGAATTAGCATATAAAATTTCAGCTGAAAAAGACAAATTTCTTAAAGATAAAGAACGAGAACCAACGGTGCAGGAATTATCTGACATTTTAGAAGTTTCGAGAGAAGAAATTATAATGAGTTTAGATGCAATACAAATGCCAATTTCTTTGCAAGAACCAGTTAATGGAAGTAATGTAGATAATATAAATATAGAAGATCAAATAAGCGATAAAAAAAATAGTGATACTTATTGGGCAGAAACAATTACAATAGTAGAAGCAATGAAAAAACTTAATGAGAAAGAAAAAATGATAATAAGAAAAAGATTTTTTGAGGGAAGAACGCAAATAGAAGTAGCAGAAGAAATTCGGCATATCACAAGCTCAAGTATCTAGATTAGAAAAAAATGCAGTTAATCATATAAAAAGGTTGTATAAGTGATGAATGTATTTTTGTATTCGAGAACAAGCTCTTATAAAAGGCTGAAAAAGTACTCTTCATTCCATATTTTCCCAGTCTTCTATAAAAGCTTGTTCTCGAATAATGCAGGTAATTAACTAAAATCAAAATGTATGCAACTTTTGAAAAGTCAAACATATAATTAAATAGAAAAGAGTAAAAAGTGATGTACAAAGATGTAGGAGGAAAAATGGGACAGAAAGGAATGGATTTTAAACATAAAGAAGTAATCAATATAAATGATGGTAGAAAACTTGGATATGTTCAAGATGTGTGTGCAAATTTGGAAACAGGTACAATAACAAGCATTATAGTTCCTGGAAGTAATAAATTTATGGGTATATTTTCTGGAGGAAATGAAGTAGTAATTCAATGGCAAAATATAAAATGTATAGGTGATGACGTAATATTAGTAGATATATAGTTTCATTTAATAGCTTGTGAACTTTCAAGGTTACATATTAAGTCTAAAAAATAGGGAGTCAGTACCAAGTAATTAGCTTTATTAATTAAAATTGCGAGCTAGAGCAAATTTCTAAAAAAAAACTAAAATTTCTACAAAAAAAGTATTGACTTTAAAACAGGATTATGGTATATTATAAATGTACCGAGGATAAATATAAAAAATCAAGTATAAATTAGTAAAGTTCATTCAAAATAATAAAAAATCACAGCAATACTAGTTTATTATTTTGCACTTTTTTAGACAATAAAAAACTTAAAAAAGTTTCAAAAAAGTCTTGACAGAGCAAAATAAAAATGGTACAATAAATTGCGTTCTACATCATGTAGGATTGAGAAAAAAGAAAGCACATTGAAAAGTAAACAATAAACTTTGAGAAACCAATAAAGCGGTAGTAAAACTACCAAAAAACAAGAACGCGAAAGCGTAAAAAATAGAGTCAAAGAATTCTAGTTAAAACGATATGTAAATGCATAGAAATATGCAAGTATATATACCAATAACATGAGAGTTTGATCCTGGCTCAGGATAAACGCTGGCGGCGCACATAAGACATGCAAGTCGAACGGA
>CALXWT010000008.1 GCA_944392445.1 uncultured Clostridia bacterium | reverse complement strand
GTAAGCAATAAAGTTATTAAGGCTAGTATTAAAATAGCTACTACTTTTTTTACATTATGTTTTAACATTTTTTGCTTCTCTGCCATTTTGCATTTTTCCTCCTTTTTCATTTGTTATTTCTTAATTTTAGACTATTTATTTTCATCCTTTTTACTTAAAATCTTTATTCTAATAAAAATTACAACTAATGCTATTACTACTATTCCTAAGATTACAAATAGCACTATGCTATCTGATGTAATAGGTAATTTAGCTGTTTCTTGTGTTACTATTTGTTCTGTAATTACATTTGGCTCATAATCATCATATGCAGTTAAGAATTGGGCATCTATTGTTTCTTCTTCTCCATCAACCTTTCTTAGAAGTAATACATATTCGTCTCCTTCTACAGATTCTTCCGGTTGATTTATTGTCATATTTTCAACTGCTTGCCATTCTGCTTCATCGGCTAATTTTGAATATATATTATAAAATTCTTTGCAAAATTGTATTTTATCATATATATTTAAGTTTGCATATTCGCTATTTAATCTTTCTGCATATTCCATTAATGTAGTAAACTCTGTAGAATCAGAGACTTTTACCATCTGGTAATAATATGTTGCTGTTTCGCTATCTGTAATTTCTACATACCCTACTTTTATTATTTCATCTACTCCATTTATTTCTTCTTGCCTTATTGGATCGATTGCATCTACTTTTTCTTTAGTATCTGATATTTCTACAGGTATTCTTTTGGTTATTAATTCTATCGAAGCTATTTCTTCTTTGTTTAATGAATTGTTTAAGTCTAACTGTATTCCGTCTAGAATTAGATTCTCGTTTTCGTCTTTTGCCCACAAATATATTGTTTGGGCTTGATTAGACAATTCTTCAATAGTTTCTGCATCTAGAAATATTAGTTGATTTCCTTCTGAATCTAAATTTGAATTTATATAGAATAGTTCTGTTTCTTGTGCATTTTCGTTATTTGATAATGCATATTTATATTTTTTATCTGTATAGTCTTTTATATAAATCATGTATTCATTATTTGTATTGGTAGATATTATTTCTACATTTTCGTTAACTGCTTTTGTTTTAATTGGCAATATTATAAATAGAATTATAGCTATTGCATATAATAGTTTAATGAAGAAACTTCTAGTCATATAATCATCTACTCCTCCTATCATAAGTCTTTTTACTTCTATTGTATCTTTTCATAATAGATTCTTGTTGTCAATATCTACTCTTACTTGGTTTTTTATCTATATTTACGGGCCAACACTTTTTAGAGTTATATTACATTTTTATTTCATTCTTATTTCAATTTTGTTAAACAGGTATATGTTTTACTTTTTGGTGCTTACGGGTTAGGTTGTATTTAGTATGGGAGTGAGAGAAAAATAGACCGTGGACAAAATGGAGTATCCCTTTTGTCCACGGTTTATTTCTTATATTATCTCTAAATTTGCAAATTTTGCCATCAATCTCTTATGACCTGCTTTATCAAAGGATATATCTAGTTTATAATCTTCTCCCTCTTCTTCGATTTTGTTAATTATTCCTTCTCCGAATTTTTTATGGTATATACGTTGTCCTTCTTTATATTTAGAAATGTCTGCCTCTGTATTTACCTTTTTATTATTCAATGAATTTAAAAAGTTTTCTGCAGTTTTAAATTGGAAGCCAGTATTTGTTCCAGAATTGTGGAAACCTGTGCCTGAATTTCTTCCAAAACTGCTGTTAAATTCTCCATTAGTTTTTTCACTACTACTTGTACCAAAACCTTTAGCTGCAACTCCAATGTTATTATTGCCATAATTAAAGTCGCTACCTATTTTATATGTATTTACCTTTGAACTATTTCCATATTCCCATTTATAGCCACTATCTTCAAATTCATCTGTTCTTGAGTTGTCAAGTGTATCGTATCCGTCTAATAAATCTGATGGGATTTCGTTTATAAATCTTGAAATTTGGTTATAGCTTGTAGAACCAAATATAGTTCTCTTTTTAGCACAGGTTAAATATAAATATTGTTTTGCTCTAGTTATTCCTACATAGAATAAACGTCTTTCCTCTTCTAATTCTTTTGGCTCTCCTATTGATTTATTTCCTGGAAAAATTCCTTCTTCTAATCCTACTAAGAATACAACTGGAAATTCTAGTCCTTTTGCACTATGTAATGTCATAAGAGTTACAGAGTCTTCTGAGTCTTCCATTCCGTCAATATCACTACTTAAGGTAATTCCTTCTAGGAAATCTCCTAAAGTATTTTCTGCCTCTTCTTCTTCAAACTCTATTGCTACTGTTAAGAACTCTTCCAAGTTTTCTATTCTTGTTTCTGCCTCTGTTGTATTTTCCAACTCTAATGCTTTAGTGTATCCTGTTTTGTTTAATGTTTCTTTTATAAGTTCGGATATGCTAAGTTCTTCCATTTTGCTTCTTAAATATTCTATTGTTTGAATGAATTCATCTGCATTTGCTTTTACTCTATTTAAACCGTATTCATCTGCATGCTTTATAATATCAAACATAGAAAGTCCAGTTTTTTCTGATATTTCTTGTATATTATCTATACTTGTTTTGCCAATTCCTCTTTTAGGCTCATTTATTACTCTTTTTAGAGATATATTATCAGAAAAATTATATATTAATCTTAAATATGAGATAATATCTTTAATTTCTTTTCTTTCATAGAATTTTAGTCCACCAACTATTTTGTATGGAATTCCTTCTCTTCTTAGAATTTCCTCTATTGCTCTTGATTGAGAGTTCATCCTGTATAAAATTGAAAAATCTGAATATTTAAAGTATTCTTCTCTTCTTAAGTGATTGATTTCCTCTACTATAAATCTTCCCTCGTCATATTCATCATCTGCTTTATGGATTACAGGTAAAGCACCCTCATCATTCTGGGTCCATAACTTTTTTTCATATTTATTTTCATTATGTTTAATTACTGCATTTGCTGCTTTTAAAATATTTCCTGTACATCTGTAGTTTTGCTCTAGTTTTACTATTTTAGTTCCTGGGAAGTCCTTTTCAAAATTTAGGATATTTGAAATATCTGCACCTCTAAAACTATATATACCTTGGTCGTTATCTCCTACAACTGTTATGTTTCCATATTTTGAAGCAAGAATTGTAACTAATGTAAATTGTGCTTTATTTGTGTCTTGGTACTCATCCACCAAAACATATTGGAATTTATTTGTATAATATTCCAATGCATCTTCATTATTTGTAAGTATTTTTATTGTATAATTTATAATATCATCAAAATCTATAGCGTTATTTTCTTTTAGCCTTTGTTGATAAAGCTCATATATTCTACCAATTACTTCTTTTCTGTAATCTCCAGCATATTTTGTTTGATATGCCTTTGGCTCCAACATTTCATTTTTTCCATTGCTAATTTCGGCTAAAACGCTTCTATCCGTAAACATTTTGTCATCTATATTTAAGGTTTTCATACACTCTTTAATAAGTGTTCTTTGGTCAGATGTATCAAAAATTAAAAATGTGTGGTCAAAGCCTAATCTATCTATGTATTTTCTTAAAATACGCACACAAATTGAGTGGAATGTTCCAATCCACATATCTTTTGCTACTTCCCCAACAAGCCCCTCTACTCTTTCTTTCATCTCATTCGCTGCTTTATTTGTAAATGTAATTGCTAGAATATTCCATGGTTTTATATATTTTTCACTCATTAAATATGCAATTTTATGTGTTAATACCTTTGTTTTTCCACTTCCTGCACCTGCTATTACCAAACATGGTCCTTCTGTGGCAAGCACTGCTTCCTTTTGTTTATCGTTTAATCCTTCTATTAAATCTTGCATTGGTTTTCTCCTTTTTTATTTTTTAGTTACTTTTGGTATTATACACTAAAACAAACCAATGTTCAATACCATTGGTTTGTTTTTTGTAAAGAAATTTTATTTATACAATATATATATATTCTCGCTATACTCTTCTACATTAAATCCATTTTCTATTAAAATGTTCTTCGTATCCTCATCATTATCGACTACATAAACCATATTATCGTCAACCGAATTATTGTAGAAAACATATCTCCCATAAGCCAATATTCCACCACCATTTCTTATTACTGTGTCCATAAATTCTTGTGGTGAAGTTTCATTTCCTATTAATGTATATATGTATGGTTGTATTACTCTAACTCTAAAGTTTATTATCTTTCCGTTAAACTTTTCATTTCCTTCTATATATTTAACAACCTCTACTGCGTCATTATTGAATGATAAATTTGTATTTTCTTTTCCGTACACTCCAAAGTAGTATGCTAAAAATGCAATATAGAAGATTATATAAATGGCAATAATAAATTTAAAGATTTTATCTCTGTTTTCCGATACATACATTATTCCTATTGCAGTATAGTAAATTAATGAAATGTATATTGCATTTATTCTGTTTATACCAGATTCTACTAATATGTTGCATACACAAACTGATAGGAAATTAGCTAGCATAATAATATCTAAAGATAAGTTTTTTTCTTTAATATCTTTCTTTATGTTTTTAACAGAATCTATAAATCCAAATAATGCAAATGGTATACTTATATAATATAGTGTTCCAAATATAGGAAATGAATTATAGTCGTTATAATCAAATGCAAACATTGATTTAAACAGTACAACAATATTGTGCAATATATTATTTAAATTTACTTCTCCACTTCTAAATACCCACATTTTTAGTATTGACATAAATGGTAATTTTATTTCTTCTATTATTCCATAATTTACAAAAAGTGATAATATAAGTGGTATAGCAAGCAATCCTAGTGGAATGCCAAATACAATTATGTCTGAAATTTTGATTTTTTTAGCATAAAGCATATACACTAGTAATATTAGCAATAAAATTGGAATTATAATATAGCTTAATGCATACGTATATAGCGTTATTCCAAAGAATATTCCGGCTAGAAAATGTCTTTTCTTTGACTTTAATTTAACTGCTCTAGTTAACATATATATTGACATTAGTAGCATTGAAGATAGTAAGTTACAGTCCAAAGCCCATCTCGATTGCATAAAGTGCCATGGGCAAATTACAATTAGAAATTCTACTAGTATTGCTAATTTTTTATTTTTGAAGTCTTTTGTTAATAGAAAACCAAATATCATATATAATATTGAAAATATTAGTGCTGGAAGCCTAATTACTGTAAGACTAAATCCACATATTTTAATTAACAATGCTGATAAATATGTATATAACGCACTTTGCCCTCCACCATAGTTTATCATATACACTGGGTACGTATTTCCGAACCTATCTGTGCCATAGTTTGCTATGGTGTATGCATCGTACATTGTTCCTGCTTCGTCTACATTTATGCCTATTGGAATTTTGCCTAGTCCAATTATTCTAGTGACTATTCCAATTAGCATAATTATAATTAAAATAATAGTGTATTTATCTATTTGTTTTTTACTGTTTTTGGTAGCTACTATGTTCTTCTCTTGTGATTGCATTTTGATTCTATTTTCCTTTCTTGAGTTTACATTTAGAATTTTACTACAAGAAATATATAAAAGCAATGAATTTTATATATTCATTGCAAATACGCCTATAATAAATCCAATTAAATTACAAATAGCTGACATTCTACCTTGGTATAGCTTACTAGATTCAGGTGTTAGCTCCCCTGATACAATATATATCATTGCTCCTGCTGAAAAAGCTAAGCATAGTGCTATTATTTCTTGTGATATTCCTCCAACTATTGCTCCAAAAAATGCTCCTACTCCTGTTGTTATTCCTGATAGCACTACATAATATATAACTTTTGAAGGTTTCATACCTCCATTTTTCATTGGAACTGCCATTGATATTCCTTCTGGTATATCGTGGAAGCAAATCGCTATTGCAAGGGATAGTCCAAGCTTAATTGAGGCTTCAAATCCAGAGCCTATTGCTAAACCTTCTGGAAAATTGTGTATTGCTAAGCCAATACTAACTATTATTCCTGTTTTTAATAAACTATTTTTTGCAGTTTTAGTGTTTTTGTTAAACTTCTTATCCACAAATATATCACATATTATCATCATTATTATTCCAAAAATTATACCTAAAATAACTACCATTAAGTCTGCAATTTCTAAAGCTTCTGGAATTAGTTCAAAGCAAATAATTGCTGTCATAAGTCCGAGAAGCAAAAGACAAGATAAAACTTAAAAACTTATTTGAGGTTTTATTTAATTTTATTCCAATTATTCCTCCTAACGTTGTTCCAAAAGTACCGAAAAAAAGGCCTATTAAAGTAGTCTTTATAATTCCTTCTATTTGTACCACTTCCTGTTCATATAAATTTAACAATTATTAAATTTATATGAGGCCTTTTATTTTATTATGATTATGCTTTTTGTTTTTCCAAAAGATGAATATTATGTTTTATCTGGTGCTTCGCTTGTTTTAAGGGGAATAAAAGAAGAAGCTAATGATTTAGACTTATGTGTTTCTGAGGAATTATTTGACCAAATAAAGGATAAGTTTAATTTGACTGACGAAAAGAAAAATGATTGTGGTTTTTATAAAATAAATGATAAGTTAGAAATTGTTGTAGATGAAAAAGATATAGATAATATAAAAAAGTATCTATACACAAAAAATACATCTCTGTCTAACCAATAGAGATGTATTTAAAACTTTTTAATTAATCCTAAACAAAACGCCACATTTTTGTAATCTATAAGCATGTGTAAATATTAACAATAGAATTTAGTATTCTCTGTACCATAAAAGCTTTTCCATTCAGATACAATGTAGAAGAAGTTAACCTCTATTGCCTTAATTAATTTTCTTAAATCTTTTTCAGGAATTCTAGAGCTATTATTTGCTAAAATACAGTTACCACTTTTTGTTAACCAAACTTTAGTTGAATTAGATGTTGGATTTCCTTTTGAAATATGCACATGTATTGGTTCATAATTTTCATTTGCCCAAAAATATATTTTATATCCCAAATAATCAAATAAATTAGGCACTTTGCATTCCTCCACTTCTTGCTGTTTCAAAAAAGAATGCCGCTCCTTTTTCTACTACTTGTCTAAATTGTTTAATTTCCTTTTCAGAATAATTACCTTCTTGTTTAATAATATTATAGCTAGGGAGTTCAAATATTATAGTATCAAATCCAGTATTCGTAGGTCTTTCAAAACATACTATTAAATATTCTTCTCCATTTTCTTTTTTTCGTATATCTGAAAAAACAACTAATGTTTCATCTGGATATTTCACAAACTCATGCATCATTATTATTCACTCTCCTCACATATTAATTATATAATAATCATTTTATTTTGTCTATGCTTAAATTCTTTTATTCCAGATTCCAATCGGTTTATCATGTATATTTCCGTTGATGTCTACTTTGGAATATCTGGAAAAATTATATCTAAGATAACTACTAATAAGTTCCTATTCCTCGTCACCCTTTAATTTCTCAGCTCTATCTGCTGCAATTAAATTGTCTATCATTTCATCCAAATTTCCATTTAAGAAATCTTCCATCTGATATATAGAAAGTCCTATTCTATGGTCTGTAATACGTCCTTGTGGGTAGTTATATGTTCTAATTTTTTCGCTTCTGTCTCCACTGCCTACTTGTGATTTTCTTGCATTTCTAATTTCGCTATCTTGTTTCTGTTTTTCCATATCATATAGTTTAGTTTTTAGCATTCTCATAGCGTTATCTTTATTTTGGAATTGTGAACGTTCTGTTTGGCATTCTACAACTATTCCTGTTGGTTCGTGTATAAGTCTTACAGCTGATGATGTTTTGTTTATATGTTGTCCTCCAGCACCAGATGATCTAAATACTTCCATTTTTATGTCTGATGGATTTATTTCTACTTCAACATCTTCAACAACAGGAAGTACTGCAACTGTTACTGTGGATGTATGTATTCTTCCACTTGCTTCTGTGTCTGGAACTCTTTGTACTCTATGTACACCACTTTCAAACTTTAGTCTGCTATATGCTCCTTTACCTGTAATCATAAAAGAGATTTCTTTATATCCTCCAAGTCCAGTCTCATTCTCATTTAGTATTTCTAATTTCCAATGCTTTCTTTCTGCATACATTGAATACATTCTAAATAATGTTCCTGCAAATAAAGCTGCTTCTTCTCCACCTGCACCTGCTCTAATTTCGCATATTACGTTTTTGTCATCATCTTTATCTTTTGGAATTAATAATATTTTTATTTCTTCCTCTATTTTTGGTAATTTTTCTTTAGCTTCTAACATTTCCATTTCTGCTAAATCTTTTAATTCTTTATCTGTAGAAGCATCATCCATCATTTCTTTTGCTTCTTGGTACTCTTTTTCTACTTTTTTATATTCTCTATATTTTTCTACTATTGGCTCTAACTCGGCATGTTCTTTCATATATTCTCTCCACTCATTTTGCCTTGCTATTACCTCTGGGTCACTTATTTTTTGTGTTAATTCTTCAAATCTTTTCTCTACTGCCTCTAATTTTTGAAACATAAAGTTATCATTCCTTGTATAATATATTTAGGTTTTTTGTAATGGGTATACCTATAAACCTCTAATTCTGTTATTATTTATAATTTTACCTTTACTATTATACATTATTTCCCTCTACATTTCAACTAAATTGTATTCTATATTTAATTTATTTAATATTTCTTGCTCTCTTTTTGTACAAGTAAATATTATTACCTGATGTTCTTTCATATTATCACTTAAAAATTTAATTATATTTTCTAATCTGTCATCATCATAATATGCAAAGGCTTCGTCTAAAATAATTGGCATTTTTTCGTTTGATAAATCATCTATCATAGATAGTCTTAGAGATAAATATAATTGGTCTATTGTTCCAGTACTTAATAAATCTGCTGGAATATATTCTCCATATTCATTTTCTACTATCAACCCATTTTCATCATTTATTCCTACTTTTGTATATTTTCCTTTTGAAATTCTTGCAATATTATTAGATAAATTTTCGGTAAATTTTGGTGTAATATTATTTTTCATATTTATATATGCTTTTGTTATAATTTCTTTAGTTAGATTAATTACATTATTTCTATTTTCTAAATCTGCTAATTCTTCACTTAAATTATCGTACTCTTCTTTTAAATTTACCATTTCTTCTAATTTAGAATTTATATTTTCTTCTTTTATTTTTATTGCTTGCAATTCTAATTTATTTTTATTTATATTTTCTTGTGTATTATTTATTAAGTTATTTATATTTTCGTTTTCTATTTTATCTAAATAATAATTTAAGTCTAATTTATTTTTAAATTCTTCTTTTAATTTAGATAATTCTATTTCTATTTTATTGTCTATTTCTAATTGTTCCTTTTCTATTTCTTTTTCTTCTTTAGTTTTTTCTTCTTCTAAAATTTCTAATTGTTTATTTATTAAATTTATTTCATTATTTAATTCTTCATTTTCTTTATTATTTTTTTCGTTTTCTAAATTAATTTTATTTTTTATTTTTTTATTATTTATTTTTTCTAAAATAAAAATAATTATTAAATAAATTGGAATTAAAAAATAATTAAAAATATTTATTAAATTATTTTTTATAATATTTTTATTTAAAATAAAAATTAAAATATTTATTATTAAAATAAAAATAAATATTAAAATATATTTTTTTATTTTTTTATTTGATTTATTTTTTTGTGTATTATTTTTTTGATTATTTTTTAATTTATTTTCATTTATTTTATTTATTAAATTATTTTTTTCTAAATTTAATTCATCAATTTTTTTATTTTTTTCATTTTTATAATTGTTTTTGATGTTAATCTTGTTTTCTTCCGCTTGTCTACATAATCCAATTATGTTTACTTTTTTAAGTATGTCTAGTTCTTCTGCCAACTTACTTATTTTTCCAGTGTACTCTTCCTTACTTACCTCTATACTATTTTTGTCATTTTGATATTGATGTAACTCCTTTAAGACAAACTCTATGTTTTTCATCCTATCACGTACTATGTTGATTGGTCTTCCTTGTGATCTGTCAGTTCCTACCTCTTCTATTTGTAGCTTATTTAATTTGTCCATAATCTTCTTATATGACAAATTATCATCTCCTGTCCCCGTAAGGTTTGCAAGCTTTTGAACTAATATACTTTGCTCTTGTTTGTCTAACTTAACCTCCTCTTGCATGGACACTACAGTGGATGTAAACATACCTTCATCAACATTTGTCTGGTCATAGAAGAACTGTACACCATCCTTTTTGACAATATTGAAGTCTTTTGATATATCTTCTAAATCCTTGTTAAATATCTTTGGATTCTTCTTATTGAAGTCTCTAAAAATTTCAAACTCTTCTCCACTGTCTAGTTCATATTTTAGTTTTCCAGAATAATCAACTTTGCCCCAAGGTTTATATTTGTCATAATCTGAAATATTTTTTCCGTTTTTATTTTTAGAAATTCCATAAAAAGTATTTTTTATATAATTTAATAAAGTTGATTTTCCACTTTCGTTTTTTCCATAAATAATATTTATTTTATTTTTTAAATTTATTTCTTTATTTTCTAAATTTCCATAATTATTTATTTTAATATTTTTTATTTTCAAAATATTTTTCTCCTTTTTATTTTAATTATTTAATTTGTTTTTTATTTAATTTATTTTTTACATTATTTATTTTAATATTTTTTTATTAAATAATTTTTATTTATAATTTTAATTTATTATTTTTTATCAATTACATCTAATCCTAATTCCAAAACATTTTCTAATAATTCTTTATTATAATTTTCTTTATTTAATTCTTCTAATATTTCTTTCACAAATAATCCTTTTAAATTATTATTTTTTGATATTTTTTCTAAATCTATTTTTAATTTTGTTTTATTTTTTATTTTAATTATATTTTCGTTTGAAATAAATTTAAATAAATTATATATATTTATTTCAAAATTTTTATCTCCAACTAAAATTATTTTATAATAAGTATTTTCTTCTAAAATTAAATTATTTATTTTTTCTATTAATTCTTCTTCTGAATTTAAATCACTTATGTCTAATTCTATTTCTTTAAATTCTTTATTGTCCATTGGTATAAATTCTAACTTAATATTTTCTTTATTTAATTCTCCAACTATCATTCCATGTTGTCCTAACTCATCAAATCCTAAAGAAATTGTTGACCCTGGATATACTATTCTTTGGTCTTTTTCTGTATTATAATCTAGTTTATGAATATGCCCAATAGCTACATAATCAAAGCCTAATTCCTTTAATTTATTTTTATTTATTGGATTATATTCCATATTTTCTAATGTTCCACCATTTAAACTACCATGCATAACTAGTATATTTATTTGTTCTTTATTTTCTATTTTTATTTCATCTATTATGGAATTTTTGCAATAAAAATCATTAAATCCAAATCCATATATATTGCAATCATTTTCTTTTATAATTTCTAATTTTCCTTTAAATATATGTACATTATCATTCCAATTAAAATTCTTGTATATAGAATTATTTATATATGGATCATGATTTCCTGGTGAAATATATATTTTAGTATTTGGTATTTCTTTAAATAAATTATTTATATATTCAGCAGTAGTTTTTCTTATATATTCGTGTTCATATAAATCTCCTGCAATAAATAAATATTCTATATTATTTTCTTTTATATAATTTATAATTTTTCTAAAAACTTCTCTTTGCTCAAGTCTTCTTTTCTCTCCAAGCTTATTTCTACTATTTAACACTGCAAAAGGGGCATCAAAATGCATATCTGCTATATGTACAAACTTCAAATTTATCTATCCTTTCTTTATTTAATTGCTTCATTTTACTAAACAATTTTATACTATTGCAAAGTTTTAGTCAAGACTTTTTAAAACATTTGTTTTGTCTGTTTAATTTTTTGTTACATTTAACGGTTGTTTTTAATCGAGGTAATTTTAAATTTATGTTGGGAGCCGTAAACATAAATTTAAAATATACATTACTTCGACATTTTAGAACAAGTTATGAATTGTAAGTGTTCAACAAAAAAATGCCTTAAGCATATACTTAAAGCATTTTTTAAATTATCCACAATTTATTTGCAAGTTATCCACAATTTTGTTTCTTACTATCCACAGTTTTTTCCACATCTTATTCACATCAACTGTTATTCTCATCATCAAAGCTTCCGAAATAGTTCATCAAACTTTGCTTCTAATTCTTTTTGCACATCTACTGACATTATATCTTCTTCTTTTCTTTTTACCTCTTGTTTTTCATTTTCTGATGTTTCATCATTTTGAGGTAATATAGGTGCATAAAAATCATTATTTATATTTGTATCATTGTTATTAGCTTGTACATTTGAATTATCTACTTTGTCATTAACTGTGTTCTTATTCTCAGCTTCTTCCTTTTTATCATCTTCCTCAAATAGATCATCTAAGGAATCTACTTTTAAATCTTTTGGCTTGTTTTCTTCGTCCTCTACATAAGGATTATATGGATTGAATTTTCTCCATTTTCCTCTATTTCCAACGTCAAATTCTAGGTGGTTTAATGTAAATTCTGATAGTTTTTTAATCATTGGAGTTTCGAAATAGTAATATTTTTCGTCCTTTATTGGTTTTAAACCTTTTTCGTATATAATACATAAGTCGTTGTCCATTCTTCTTAATTCATCTGGTGTCATTAAAGCTCTTGCCATAACTTGGTCAGAATCATTGTATCCTTGTCTATGGAATTGTTTATCTCTATTAACAGATAAACTTTCCCTAGTTATAGTCTTTTCTCCAAGTGCCTTTGAAAAGTATTCTACTGTTTTATATGAGTTACTTCCAAGGAATACGTGCGTATCGCAGTTACCCATTATTGTTTCATAAGATTTTTCGTAAACTGCCTCTAATTGGTCTAAGTTCTGTAAGATAACGCTAAATGAAATTCCTCTACTTCTTGAAGTTGATATTTTTTTATCAAAGTCTGGTATTTGTCCTATATTTGCAAACTCATCTAGTATGAAGAATGTAGGCATTTTTAATCTTCCACCGTTTTTATCTGCGAAGTCATATAATTGTTGTATCATTTGTGAGAAGAATATTGTAAGCAAGAAATCATAAGCCTTATGTGTATCTGATGATATAACATATACAGCTGTTTTTCTTGAGCCTATTTCATCAAAATCTATTGTGTCTGTTGATGTTACTTCTGCTATTTCCTTCGAATCAAATTTACCAAGTTTAGATTGCAATGAACTTAGTATTGATCCATAGGTTTTTTCTGGCGCTATTTCTATAGATTTATAGTTCATTCTAGCTGGGTGGTCATAAGGAAGTTGGTTCATAAGTTCTGTAAGTAGGTTACTTCCTCCATTTGTGTTTGCTGCTCTTACAAGTTCTGAACAGCTAGCTAAGTTTTGCTCTTCTTCTGGTCTTGTTGCCATTAAATAGTATATAAGTGCTTTTAATAGCATTTCCGCCATATCGTCCCAGTATGGATCGTTACTTCCTGACTCTGATTTTTGCCCTTTTACTATAGTATTTGCTATAACGTCAACATCTATTTCGCTTCTTATATGTAATAATGGGTTGTATCCATCACTATTTGCAGGATTAACTAAGTTTAATACTTTTATTTCGTATCCATTTTTCTTTAAGAATCCAGCTGTTTTATCATATAGCTCTCCTTTTGGATCTGTAAATACATACGAACCTAACATTTGAAATGCATTTGGTATTGAGTATGATGCTGATTTACCAGAACCTGAACCGTCCAACTACCAATACGTTTACGTTTCCTCTTTTATCTACTGGAAGGAAATTATGTTTTGAAAGTATTATTCCTTTATTTTTACTTAATATAGTATATTGTTCTCCACCTTCACTCCAGTCGCTAGAGCCATGCTCTATGTCTGTGTATTGGTGTTTAGGTCTTGATTTAAATAGCCCTATAAAGGCAAGTATTAAATAAATAATTGTAAAGTATAAAAGTGTTTTTCCGAAATACCCAATATATTCAGCTCCAAATACTCTTGTAATTGATGAAAAGCTTACAAGTTCGGTAAATACGTTTTCTAAGAATATATTAAAATCAAAACTTCCTTGCTGGCTTGCTAGCCCAATGGAATACCCTATAGGCGCAACAAGTACTATGGTAAAAATTACCCATAGTACTGCCATTATTATTATACTTTTTTTATTATCTTTTAATGTTTTACTAACTTTGTAGTTCATATATGTTCACCTTCGCTTTTGTTTTATTATCTTCCTATATCTTTATCATCTTTTAATGCTTTTCTTATTGCATTTCCATCTCCAGATAAAACTTGTTGTCCATCCATTGTTGCTCTTCCTACTACTTTTTTGCCATCTTTTACCACAATATTACTTTGAGCACTTATTATAGCTTTTTCTCCTTTTATAACATCTAATACAGATGGTCCTTTTCCAGCAGCTTGTGGTGGCATTTCTAAATTTTCGTCTGGTTCTCTTGGTATAGTTTGTCCTCCCACAATATGTTTATTTTGGTTTGAATGTACACTTGTACTACTCATCTTTTTTCCCCTTTCTAAATGTCTTTCTTGTCATCTCTAATTTCGAATGAAAAGTATGACTTATATGGTTTTAATTTGCATTTTCCTCTAACTTCATTTGTATCTTTATCAAAGTATAAAACTGGTTTTATTTCTTCTGTTGTTTCTGGGTCTATAATTGTTATTGGTCTTTTTAAATTTGGTGTGTATTTAAAATCTTTGAATTCTGTTTCTTTTTCAGAATAAAGAGTATCAAACTTTATTAAGCCAGGTCTTTTAGAGATTGTAACTTTATCATCTTCTAAAATTCCCATATTTACAACTACTCTGTCTTTTCCAAAAGATAGTATAATTAAATCTTCTTCTTCTTTTGGTTCGTCAACAAAAAAAGTCTTTTTTTTAACATCTCCTCTTAATTCCTCTGTATAGTCTAATCTTTCGATTGTGTATTTAGGTGATTCTTTTAAAAATTCTTTTTCTGTTTCATTTATTTTATATATTACAGTACTTACTCCTTGTGGATCTGTTATACTAAAGTGTTTACCTTGTACAATTTCCATATTTATCCCTCTTTCTATGAATCTTCGTTGCCATAGTTTGTCTTTTGTTAGAATCACTACATTTTATATTATACAGTATTTTTTTACATAAGTCAACATTTTTGCTAAATTATGTTAACGTTTGTAGTTTAAACAAACTATCAACTACTACTACATATTTATTCCAAATTACTTCTTGGATTAAATTTTGAAATTTCATTTAGTTTTTCATATATTCCAATTTCTTCTTTTGTTGGGGTTTTAGGTATCATTATCTTTACATCAGCTATAAGTTCTCCTCTTCCACCTTTTCCATCTTTGTATCCCTTTCCTGGAATTCGAACCTTTTCTCCACTTTCAATTCCTTGTGGAATATGTAAATATATAGTCTCTCCTATTGTTTCTACCGATACCTTGGTTCCCAGTACAGCTTCCCATGGTGATATTTTTAAATCTGTATATAAATCAACACCTCTTAGTGCAAATTTGTTACTATCTTTTATATTTATCCTAATTAGTAAATCTCCGTTTTTTCCTCCGTTTTCACCCTTTTTACCTTGACCTATTAACCTAATTTTTTCTCCATTCCTTATGCCTTCTGGAATTTTTATTGTAAATGTTTTCATTTTTCCATTTTGAGTTCTTAAGGAAATTTTCTTTTCCTGCCCATAATATGCTTCTTCTACTGAGACTTCTATTTCTGTTTCTACATTTTCTCCCTTAATAGGCACTTTCTCTTTTTTCTTTTCCTTTTTTTCTTGTTTTTCTAATTGCTCTCCAAAAAACATATTAAAAAAATTACTACCTATGGAACCTTCTTCTCGTTTGCTCTCCTGAGCTTTTTTCTTTTTCCTACCAATATTTGAGTTCCACATTCTATCATATTTTTTTCTTGATGTTTGGTTTGATAGCACTTTATATGCTTCATTTATGTCTTTAAATCTCTCTTCTGAGAAATTATTTTCAGAATTTATGTCTGGGTGATATTTTTTAGCTTGCTCTCTATAAGCTGTTTTTATTTCTTCTGGTGTAACTTTACTGTCGCTTAAGCCTAGTATTTTATAATAGTCTTTAAAAATCATAGCCCCTTCCCCCTTAAAAAGCATCCTCATTATATCATACTTTTTCTAGGAAATAAATATATATAGGGCAATTTTTGTTAAAAGATGGCGACTAAATTTTTGCGCCATCTTTTAATAATTTATTTCTTGTTAATATGCTATCCGTATGTACTAGTTTATGCTTTTGTATTGTGTATATTAAAGAAGAATCTATTTCATACAGTAATGCTTTATTTATGTCTATTTTTGATAATTCTCTAACTTTTTGCAATTGCTCATTTTTTTCATCTTTCTTATAATTTCTTCCTTCTTCTGTTTTATCTGCAACGAAAATTATTTTTGCTAATAAATCCATATTTTCGTTTCCTACTGTATGGTATTTTATTGCGTTTTGCATTTCTAAAGTAAAATTATATTTCTTTTTGCATATATCTGCTCCTATTTTTGCATGCAATAATCCAACATTTACCTCTTCTACATTATCTACTTCTATATTATTTTCTTTTGCATATTTAAGCATTTCTTCATCAGAAAATTCTTTTCCAATATCATGTGCGAGTCCAGTGAGCTTTGCTTTATTTACATCTACTCCATAAATTAAAGCTAATTCTTCTGCTTTTTTCATTACTCCTAGCGAATGCTTATATCTTTTTTCTGATAATGTACTTTTTAAATCACTATCTATTTTTTTTAATAATTCTTCTACTTCTATATTCTCTAATTTTTCCATTTTATTCACCCTACTTTTTTATATTACATCTTTATAAGTATAATAAATTTAAATATTTCAAATAATTTTAGTATATAACTATTCTAAAGCTAGCTCTACTAATTTATCTAAAAGCTTTGCATAACTTAATCCCATGCTTTCCCATAACTTTGGATACATACTTATTTGAGTAAATCCTGGTAATGTATTTATTTCGTTTATTATTACTCTATTTGTATTATTCTCTATAAAGAAATCTACTCTAGATAGGCCTTTGCAATCTGCCGTTTTATATGCTTTTACTGCAGTTTTTCTAATTTCGTCAGATATGCTTTCTGGTATTTCTGCTGGAATTACTACTCTAGACTCAGCATTTTTGTACTTTGCATCAAAAGTGTAAAAATCTTCTGCTGGAAGAATTTCTCCAACGCATGAGACTTTAACATCTTCGTTTCCGAGTACTGCACATTCTACTTCTCTGCCGTTTATGTTTTGCTCTATAAGTATTTTTTTATCAAATTCTCCTGCATATTTTATGGCTTCGATTAGTTCTTCTTTATTATGTGCTTTGTTTATTCCAACCGATGAACCCGAATTCGAGGGCTTTACAAATACAGGATATGCAAGCTCTTTTTCTGTAATTTCTGAAATTTCTTCTAAACTACATTGTTTTTCATTAAATTTATTATCCACATATACAAAGCCGTCTTTTTCTTTTTTTACATATATGTATTTTGCTTGATTTATTCCTGCTTGTTCGAATACAATCTTTGCGTAGGCCTTATCCATACAAATACTAGACCCTAATACTTTACAACCAATGTATGGTATTTTTAATAATTCGAGCATTCCTTGAATGGTACCATCTTCTCCGTAAAGTCCGTGTAATACTGGAAATATTACGTCACATTCTTGCAAATATTCTATTGGATTTAAAATTAAGATTTTTTCTTGTATTTCTTCTCCTACTTGCAAGATGTCTATTTTGTCAACGTTTTTTGAATATTCGTACCATTTTCCTTCTTTATCTATGTATATTGGATAAACTTCATATTTATCTTTATCTAGATTTTTTATAACAGAGGTTCCTGATGTAATAGATACATCATGTTCGGTAGACATTCCACCAAAAATTACACCTAATTTTAATTTTGCCATTTGCTACCAGTCCTTTCAATTTATTTTTTTACTATTTATATACTTTTGTTACAATTCACAGTCTCTTTTATTAGTAGCAATGTATATTTTAAATTTATGTTGAAGTGCTTAAGGTGCAGACATTATCTTACTAAATATTTCTTGAAAATTCATTGCATTTGAGGCTTTAATTAATATAGCATCTTCTGGTGCAGATAGTTTTTTAATAACATCTACTGCATCATCATTATTATTGCATATATGAATGTTATTCTTATCTAGCCCTTTTTCCAATGCTTTACTTACAATATGTTTTGCTTCTTCTCCTACAGTAATTAATATATCAATATTGTTTTTTACTACTTCCTCCCCAACTTTTTCGTGTAGTTCAGTTGAATAAATTCCTAACTCTAGCATATCTCCTAAAACTGCAATTTTCTTTTTTGCATTTATTTTTCCTAAGTATTCTAATGCTGCTTTCATTGAATCATAATTTGCATTATAGCAGTCATTTATTATAGTTACATTATTATGACTTTTTTCTACTTGCATTCTTCTTTTGGTAAGCTCAAAATTTGCAATTCCATCTAGTATATCTTCCATCTCTATATTTAAAATTCTACCAACTGCTATTGCACACAAACTATTTAACACGAAATGATTTCCACCAACCGAGATAGTTACTTTATATGTTTTTCCGTCCACATCTATTTTATATGTGCTTCCATTTTCGCTTAATTCCACTTGGTATGGCATAATATCACTTTTATTTTCTATACCAAATGTAATTACCTTAAAATTTCTATTTGTGTTTGAAATATACCAATTATGTAGCATATCATTATCATTGTTTATTACTAATACTCCATCTTTTTGAAGTCCATCTAATATTTCTAGTTTTGCTTTTAATATGTTTTCTCTTGAGCCCAAATTTCCAATGTGTGCTGTACCTACATTTGTTATAACGGCAATTGTTGGTTTTGCAATTTTAGATAATGTACTTATTTCGTTTGGCATATTCATTCCCATTTCTACTACCATTGCGTTTTCGTCTTTAAGCCTTAAAACCGTAAGTGGAAGTCCGATTTGGTTATTATAATTGCCTAAGGTTTTTAGTACATTAAATTTTTTTGCCATTACACTTGCAATTATGTCCTTTGTACTTGTTTTCCCAACACTTCCTGTTACTCCTATAACTGGTATATCGTACATATTTCTTTTAAGGCTAGCAATTTCTTGCAATGTTTTTGTTGTGTCTTCTACTAATATTATTGATGCATTTTTGTATTTTTCTTTTATTTCTTCTACATTTATCTCATTAATTACACTCAACTTTTGCAATATACAAATTTTTGCACCCTTTTTTAGTGCATCTAAATACAGCATATTTCCATCATAGTGTTCTCCCTTAAATCCTATGTACGTATCACCTTGTCTTATCTCTCGTGTGTCTCTAGTAACATCTGTTAAAGCCTCTGCTTCTGTTCCACATAGAAGCTCTGCTTTGCATATTTTAATTATGTCTTTTATATATATTTGCTTCATATTTTTCCTCTTTTCTTTTTTAATTATAAATTGTGCTATTATATTATATTTTTATATGGCTATTATATGCTATATTATGTGTTTTGACAAGAATTTTTTGTTAGAGCTTTTATCTAAAATAGCAGATTTTTATAATACTAGTGTATATTATCTACTTTTCAGAACAGATACACCTGTACCTTATCCTAGAAATCAAACTAACAAAAATAAAGACATTACTCTATTATAATGCCTTTATTTTTTATATTATCTTTTTAATATTCCCTAATGCGTAAGCGTTCCATTTGGAGTATTTGTAATTATCAATATATCCTCTTCTTTGCCTGTTTCTGCATTTACATATACTATAAAATCTAATCCCTCTACATTTCCTTCAAATTCCCAGCAAAGTGCTTCTGTTTTCCATTCTGTAGGTATCATTGCTAATTCTTCACTTTCTATATTTAGGTCCTTATTTAAACTTTCCTTTGCGTCTTCTACTGTTACCTTTGGCTCTTTTAATTCTCTTTCTTTATGCGAATTTAGGTATCCTGTTGTTTCTATTCCTAGTATTTCTCCATCGTCTAATGCTACTTTTACTTTTATTAAATCAGGATACATTATTACATCATCCTGTACGTAAGCATAATTTATTGTTACTATCCCACTTTGTTTTAAATAATACGTTTCTCTCATATTTTCAAATCCAAGTTTTTCTAAGTATTCTTTTGCTTTGCTATCTGCCTCTTCCTGAGACAATACTTCGGATAAAACATCTCTATTTTTATCCATATATATTACATGTCCACCCTTTTCTGAAATCGAAACAGTTGCTGTAGAGTCATCATCAAAGGTTAGTCCAAAATTATATGAAGTAATATCTCCTTCACTTTTTCCGTATGATTCTATTTCTTTTACATTTACACTAAATAATTCTTTTGCTTTATTTTTTGCAGTTTCTTCATCTATATTTTCTCCTGTAAGTCCAACTTTTTCTGCTTTAGTTATGTGTTCTGAAAATGCTCCATCATATATTAGACCAGAATATTCATGAAAAGTTTCCTCTAGATTTCCAAAACTGTCTTGAGAGATATTGCTTACTTGTTGTGCAAATGCTACAGTTCCTTCTTCTGACAATTCTCCCCAACTAATTCTTCCATCATTTATATCTGCCGACAACTGATTTAATACATTTTCTAATTCTACACTATACTCGTGCAATTCTTTAAGATTTTTCATATCGTCATCTGTTAATTCTTCATCTTTTAAATTCTTTCTATATAAAGAGTAACTATATTCACTTACTTGGTTTAAAAACTTTGACGTATTTTCTAATTCGTGTGAACTAATTGGAAGTTGAGATAAGTATCCCATAGCCAAGTTTGCCTCTCTCCATACATTAGTTAGACTCTCGGCACTACTTTCTGGTGAATTAGTAATTAACGATTTTGCTAAAAACACCTCTACATTTTGGACATAATCTACAACTTCATAAAACGCCATATTGTATGCATTCTCTGAAGCTTGTCTATACTCTGTTTGTTTTTTATAAATATATATTGCCATGACTACTATTATTGTAAAAAGTACCACCACAATACTAAGCATATGCCTATCTTTTAATCTATTTTTCCAATCTAACACTTTGTTTTTAATCGCACCCACAAAAATCAATCCTTTCTTTACTTTATAGATTATTTAAATCTTAAAAGAAAGAGCGTATAATAAAAATTTTATTAAATTCCGAAATGTGATTGGAAAAGCTTTAGAAATTCTTAGGCTTAGTTTATGGAAAGAGTTCATCTATGATGGAAGGGTGCCATAAAATAAGTTTAGAATTTCTTTAGCTTTGTATTGAGCCGAGGAATGCAAATAAAATTTTTATTATACACTCTTTCTTTATATACATTTGAATTGTATTTCTCATATTTTGTGTAAAATTTGTTAAAATATTCTTAATCTTTAGACTTTTTATATTTTTTGTGATAAAATATCTTTGAATTTTTGATTTATAGGGGATTTTATGAAAAAAATATTGATATTTTATGCAGCTTATGGTGGTGGCCATTTTTCTGCTGCTAAAGCTATAAAAAAGTATTTAGATGATAATTATAATGTAGAAACTGAAATTGTTGATTGTATAAAATACGTTAATAAAATTTTAGATAGAGCAACTACAGGTGCATATAACCAAATGGCAAAAAATGCTCCAAATTTATGGGGTAGAATTTATGACAAGTCTCAGAAAGGAATACTTGCACATATAAGTTCCAGGGCTAACAAAATGATGGCAGTAAAAATAAAGAATTTAATTAAAGAAATAAATCCAGATATTGTTGTATCTACTCATCCATTTAGTAGCCAAATGGTAAGTTATTTGCGAAGAAAAGGAAAGATTGATTGCAAATTAGTTACAATTCTTACAGATTTTGCACCACATGATCAGTGGTTAATCGGACATGAATATACAGATGCTTTTTGTGTATCTAATACAAAAATGGAAAAATATTTGATAGAATATGGTGTAGATAAGGAAAAAATACATACTACTGGAATTCCTTTATCAGAAAAGTTTTCGCAAGAGTTTAGTAAATCTGAAATATATAAAGAATTCAATTTAGATAAAACTAAACCTGTTATTTTATTTTTTGGCGGTGGAGAATTTGGTCTTGGTAAAGACAGGACTTTGCAAATTTTAAGGTCACTTATCCACAATTTGCCCACTTACCAAATAATTGCAGTTTCTGGTAGGAACAAAAAGATGAATTTAGGATTTAAAACTATAGTTGAAGAAACTAATTCTAATGATAGAGTTAGAGTTTTTGATTACACAACAAAAGTTCCAGAGATAATGAGTATTTCTACATTAGTAGTTACTAAACCTGGTGGGCTTACAACTAGCGAAAGTTTAGCTTCTGGCTTACCTCTTCTAGTTATAAATCCAATTCCTGGTCAAGAAGAAGAAAATGCAGAATTTTTAGAAAGTCATAATGTTGGTGTTTGGATTAGAAAAAAAGATAATCCTGATAAGGTAATTCAAGAGTTATTTAAAGATAAAAATAAATTAGAAAGAATGAAAGAAAATACTAAGCTTTTAGCAAAAAAAGATTCTACTAAAGATATTTGCAGAATTATAATGAGTTTGGATTAAATATTTTTTCAAAAAAATATATCAAAAAAGCCTCCTCTTACATATATTATTTAAGAGGAGGCTTTTTATGAACTCTTTGTCCAATATATCTGGTGCAGAATTAACTGCACTTGCCAATAGTCTTGCTCTATATTTTTCTCAAAATTATTCTACACTTGATATTGCAAAATTAGTTGTTTTCTTTACATCTCTTGCTGATATTTTAGCATTGCTTGCTACAGATAAAGTCGTAGAGGAAAAATAGATTTTCGATAGACTATAGTTCTCTTCTTCCTTCTAATGCTTTAGATAGAGTTACTTCATCTGTATATTCTAAGTCTCCTCCAACTGGAATACCGTGTGCTATTCTAGTTACTTTTATTCCTAGTGGCTTAACTAATTTAGAAATATACATTGCTGTTGCTTCTCCCTCAACTCTTGGGTTAGTTGCTAAAATAAGTTCCTTAACTTCTCCGCCCATTAAACGTGCAAGTAGTTCTTTTATTTTTATATCATCTGGTCCTACACCGTTCATTGGAGATATACTTCCATGCAGTACATGATAAACTCCCTTAAATTCATGTGTTCTTTCCATTGCTACTACATCTTTTACGTCTTCTACTACACAAATTGTAGTATTATCTCTTGTTGGGTTTGAGCATATTTCGCAAGGATCTGTATCCGATATGTTAAAACATTTAGAGCAGTATTTTAAGTTTTGTTTTGCATTTTGAATTGCTGATATAAATTCGTCTGTTTCTTCTTTGCTTGCATTTAAAATATAAAAAGCAAGCCTTGCAGCAGTCTTGCTTCCTATACTTGGCAATCTTTCAAATGCTTCTATTAATTTTTCTATTGATGGTGAATAATACGACATTTTTATTCTTCCTTTACATTAGTCCTGGTATATTGTATTTTCCAAGTGATGCAGCTTGTTCACTATCAACTTTTCTTAAGGCTTCATTTACAGATGTTAATATTAAATCTTGTAGCATTTCTACATCATCTGGGTCTACTACTTCTTTTTTAATTGTAATTTCTTTTAATACTTTATCTCCACTTACTTTTACTGCTACTGCTCCTCCACCTGCTGTTGCTTCAAATTCTTTTGCAGCAAGTTCTTCTTGTGATTTTTCCATATCTGATTGCATTTTTTTTGCTTCTTTCATTAATTGGTTGATATTCATACCACCAAATCCTCCCATATTAGGGAATCCACCTCTTTTTGCCATTTTCTTTCCTCCTATATTTAAATTATTAGCTTATTTATTATTCTAGTTTTAAAAAGAATTGTAGTTTTGGCTATGCTGAGCTTGTTAAGGCTTGCCTGTTACAAGCTCAGTATGCAGTAGCTGGCGAACAAGCAAGAAAACCGGAGGCGTGCTTTTTGCTACGCCAGAGGATTTTCTTAGCGAAGTTCAACAACGCCAAAATGCAATTATTTTTAAAACTATTCTATTATGTTTAGAGGGATATTAAGTTCCTCTACCATCTTCTCTAACCCACTCTCACCTCGCTCTTGTTTCTTTGGAAGAGAATCTACATTTTCAATAATTTTAACTTTCATATCCTTACCATATTCCATTGATACCGCTTTTGAAAGTTCAATTATATTTTCTGGTTTTTCTAAAATAGATTTTCCAAAGGCGTTTATGCCTTCTGGAAAGCTTATTCCAATAGTCATATCGTTTAATTCTATTGCCTTAGATTTTAACAAATTAGAATACATCATAATTTTTCCATTTTGTTTAAGTCCGTCTAGTACATTTTTCCAGCCTTTTGCCTCACCAAATCCTGAAATTGCTTGAGTGAAATTTGCTTGAGCATCAACTTTTTTGTTTAAATTTTGTGTGTTTCCACTGTTTGTACTAGCATATTGTTTATTTACTGTTGCTTCATTTTTATCTGCAGTTTTTGCTTGTTTTCCATTGCCTTTATCCACAGTTTCCACAACTGTTTCTATTAAATGTTCACTACATAATTTTATAATTTCTACTTGAAATAAAATGCTTTTTTGTGAAGACCATTTCATATCATTTTCTAGTTTTGATAAGTCTGTTATTATATATAAAAGTCTTTCTTTTGTAGTTTCTTCTGCTAATGCTTTTATCTGCTCTATTTCGTCTTTGCTATATATATCAAGTTTATTTGTTGCTTTATATACTAAAATATCTTTTACGTATTTTATAATTTCCCAAAGTAAATTATTTAGGTCTTTTCCTTCATTTAAGACTGTATCTACTGCCTTTATTGCTTCATCTACGTTATATTCCAAAAATGCTTTTACAATTGCGTGTATGTATGTTAATTTTGGAATTCCTACTAAATCTTTAATTTTATCTTCATCTATGTTAGTTTCTCCATCTTGCAAACATCTTTCCAAAATACTTAAAGCATCTCTCATTGCTCCTTCTGAAAGTGTGGCAATTAAATTTAGTGCCTCCTCAGTTATTTCTATATTGCTTTCCTTTGCAACATATTCAAGTCTTCTAATTATATCTGCGTTTGATATTTTTTTAAAGTCAAATCTCTGACATCTTGAAAGTATTGTTGCTGGTAATTTTTGTGGTTCTGTTGTTGCTAATATAAATTTCACGTGTGCTGGTGGCTCTTCTAATGTTTTTAGTAGAGCATTAAATGCACCTGTAGATAACATGTGAACCTCATCTATTATATATACTCTATACTTTGCAAGAGTTGGTAAAAAATTTACTTCTTCTCTTATTGAACGAATATCTTCTACACTATTGTTTGATGCAGCATCCATTTCAACTATGTCTGTAAGTGAGCCAGAAAGCGCTGCTTTACAGATTTCACACTCATTGCAAGGCTCTCCGTCTTTTGGGTTTAAGCAATTAACAGCTCTTGCCAAAACCTTTGCTGCACTAGTTTTTCCTGTTCCTCTTCCTCCATTAAAAAGATATGCATGTCCAACTCTTCCTGCAATTATTTGATTTTTAAGTGTTTTTGTAATATGCTCTTGTCCTACAATTTCGTCAAACCTTTGTGGTCTAAATTTTCTATATAATGCTGTATACGACAATCTATATCACCCTCTGTCTTTAAAAAATGGTGTGATAATTTTAACTACTCTATGGAAGTTTCCACACAAGAAGTACTGCTTATTGCTGCTTCCTTCCGGACCTGACAAGGTTCACAGCTTCTTGTTGGTCCCCTCCATACAATAGTTAAAATTTTCATACCATTTGTATTATATAATGTTTTATTCAATTTATCAAGAGTTATTAATAAGTTTTTTAGCTAAATTAACCATAAACAGAATGTATTTTTATTTCATTATTCTCTTTTAAATATAACATCACTCATATCTGTTTTTTCTATGCTACAAGTTCCTTCTTCTAATATGTTTCCACAAGGTAATTGTAGTGTAGTATTAGCTCTATAGCTACAATTTTCTACAGTAATAACAATATCAAAAGATACATTAAATGTTATATCATCATTTGTTACATCAATTTTTTCTAGTAATGTACCGTCATGAGTAATTTCTTCGTCTTCATCTGAACTATATGTGTCCAAGCCAATATTACTAAAGCTTAGTAACAAGCTTCCACCATTACTACCTATTTCTAATGTTTGAGGATTACTTTCTTCTGCTCCTTTATATTCTAGCTTCTCGTTTACTATATATTCATCACTATAATCAAAAAGTCTTCCCTCAACACTATTAGGCATATATGTTTTTATTTCGCCTACACTTGGTGCCTTTGTAATATTTATATTTTCTATTCTTACGCTTTTTATGGTTCTTTCTTCGCCTTTATAGTCTTCGTTTTTGTCTATATATATGTATACATCATTGTTTTGGTATATACTAAAATTCCATTTTTTATCGCCCTCTGTCTCTTGCCCCTCTGCTGTACTTACCATAATTATTTTGGATAGGTTAAATGGCATATTTTTATCGCCTTCTACTTGGTATTTTATCATTGTTATACCAACTAAAAGAAGAATTATTACAAATGTGCTAACAGCTATACATAGCTTTATCATTTGCTTTTTCTTTTCTTTATCCATTTTTATGTCCTCCATTCATCTATTCTTTATGCTATATTTATATTTTGGCGAAGTGGGTGGGATTCGAACCCACGTGCCAGCAATTAGCTAGCTAACTGATTTCGAGTCAGCCTCGTTATGACCTCTTCGATACCACTTCGTATTTTACTTTTTACTCTTTATTTCTCTAAGTTCCTTAAAAAAGCTCTTTAAGATTTGCTCACAGTCATCTTTAAGTACTCCTGTTTCTAATTCTACATTATGATTAAATCTAAAGTCTTTTAATAAGTTTAAAACTGAGCCACAAGCTCCAGTTTTTGGGTCCATTGTTCCTATATATAATTTTTTTAGTCTTGCTTGTATAATTGCTCCTGCACACATTGCACATGGCTCTAGTGTTACATACATTTCACAATCATTTAAACGCCAAGTTTCTAATTTTTTACTTGCTTTTTGTATTGCTATTATTTCTGCATGTTTTGTTGTATCTTGCTTTTCTTCTTTTATGTTATGAGCTCTTGCAATTATTTTCCCATCTTTTACTATAACAGCTCCTACTGGAATTTCTAATTTATTATATGCTTTTTTTGCTTCCTTTAGAGCCTCTTTCATAAATTGTTCTTGCATTTAGTGTGCCTCCACAAAAATATATTGCTTATCCATTATTACATACTTTTGTTTTTTCTAATATTTCTTCTATTGCTCTCTATATATCTAAAAAGAGTCATACAATGCATTGACTTTTCACAACGATTGTATGACTTTTTTCAATGGTGTTCCAGAGAGGAATCGAACCTCCGACCTTTCCCTTAGGAGGGGAACGCTCTATCCTACTGAGCTACTGAAACATTTTTTCAATGCTTATATATTTTATATTATTTTTCTAATTTAATCAAGTATTTTTTGAAATTGATACTTGACATAAATGTTATAATTATTACATTATACTTATTATAGGAGAAGATTATGCAAAAAATATTAGGTTATTTAAGGAAAGCAATAGAACATTATAATATGATAGAAGAAGGAGATAGAATAGCAGTAGCATTATCAGGTGGCAAGGACTCCATTACACTTTTAAAAGGCCTTAAAGCATTGCAGAGGTTTTACCCAAAGTCCTTTGATTTAATTGCTATTAGTGTTAATCCTGGTTTTGAATTCTTTGACACTGCTTTTTTAGAAAATACCTGTAAAGAAATTGGTGTAGAATTTGTAGAAGCAAGAAGTGGTATAAAAGAAATTGTTTTTGATATAAGAAAAGAAAAAAATCCTTGTTCATTATGTGCTAACTTACGTAGAGGTATATTAAATTCTACGGCTATCGAATATGGTTGTAATAAGCTTGCTCTTGGTCATAATGAAGATGATGTTTTAGAAACGTTTTTTCTAAATATGTTGTATGCTGGAAACTTAAATACTTTCGCACCCGTAAGTTATATGGATAGGTCTAAAATAACTCTAATAAGGCCTTTAATTTATGCACCAGAAAAAGAAATTAGAAAATTTATTAAAAGAAATGATATTAAAGTAATGCCTAAAAGTTGCCCAATGGACGGAGTTTCTAAAAGAGAATATATGAAAGATTTACTTTATAAATTAACTATAGAAATTCCAAATGGTAGAGCAAATTTAATTGGAGCCATAAAACGCGCTGGGATTAATGGTTGGAAAGAAGTTAAATGATTTAGCAAAAGAGATAGGCTTATTTGTAATTACATTTTATTATGAGTACAAGTATTTTTAGTTTTGGTCGGAGTGCTTAAGGTGGGGACCGACAAGTATACAAACTGTAAAACGTAGCTTTAGCGAAGTTTATACAGTTTGTACGCAGCCAAAGGGCCGAAGACCAAAACTAAAAATACTTGTACTCGTATAAAAGAAAACTTACAAACAATCCCTGTCTCTTTTGCTGGATTTTGTTACTTCTTTGCTTCTTCTGCCATTTCTTTTACAGCATTTTCTAATTCAGCTAATTCTTTATCTGCATCTGCCATTGTCTTTCCACATACACCCATATAGAATTTTATTTTTGGTTCTGTTCCTGATGGACGCACACATACCCAAGCATTTTTATCTAAATCAAAGTATAGTACATTCGATTTTGGTAAGCCTGTTGATTGTTTTTCATTATTTTCTATAGAGGTTATTTCTTGTTTTTGGTAATCTCCAAATGACTTTACTTTTAATCCTGCTATTTCAGATGCTGGATTGTTTCTCATATTTTCCATCATTTTCTTTATTTGCTCAGCACCATCAGCACCTTTTAATGTTATAGACATTTGCTTTTCTTTATAATATCCATATTTTTCATACATTTTGTTCATTTGGTCCCATAAAGTTAGCCCTTGCTTTTTGTAGTATGCAACTGCTTCGCATGTTGTCATTACTGCAACTATTCCGTCTTTATCTCTTGCGTGCGTTCCTATAATGCAACCATAACTTTCTTCATAAGCAAATAAACATTTATATGAGTTTTCTTCTTCAAAATTCTTTATTATTTTAGCAATATTTTTAAATCCTGTTAATGTTGAGAATAATTTTACCCCATACTCTTTTGCAATAGCATCTGTCATATTTGAAGATACTATTGTTTTAATTATTGCTCCATTTTCTGGTAATTCTCCTTTTGCTTTTTTCTGTGATAGCACATATTCTGCCACTAGATTACCTGACATATTTCCATTAAATTGAATATATTCATTTGAAGTAGTGTCTTTAACATATATTCCAAATCTGTCTGCATCTGGGTCATTTGCTAAAACTATGTCTGCATCCACTTTTTTAGCTAAGTCTAATGCTAGTACAAATGCTTTTGGATCTTCTGGATTTGGATAGCTTACTGTTGGAAAATGTCCATCTCCTTCTTCTTGCTCTTTTACTACATATACATTTTCAAATCCTATTTCTTTTAAGATTCTTTTTACAAGTTTTCCACCTGTACCATGTAGAGGAGTATAAACTATTTTTATATCTTTTTGCATTTCTTTTATTATATCGCTATGTACAACTAGTTTTTTTAGTTCTGCAATATATTTATCATCAATTTCTTCTCCTATTGTATTGAACAAGCCTTTTTTTACTGCTTCATCATAATCCATTTTTTTAATAGTTCCAAAGTCTGTGATGTTATTTACTTCATTTATAATTTCTTTGTCTATTGGCTCAACTATTTGTGCACCATCGTCCCAATATACTTTATATCCATTATATTCTGGTGGATTGTGGCTTGCAGTTATTACAATACCTGCAATACAACCAAGTTCTCTTACTGCATAAGATAGCTCAGGTGTTGGTCTTAATGAATCAAATCTATATGTTTTTATTCCATTTGCATTTAAACAAAGAGCTGTTTCCATACTAAATTCTTCAGACATAATTCTACAATCATAAGCAATAGCTACACCTCTATCTTGTCCTCCCTTTTTAATAATGTAATTTGCTAAGCCTTGAGTTGCCTTTGTTACAGTATATTTATTCATTCTATTGGTTCCAATGCCAATAATGCCTCTTAAACCTGCTGTACCAAACTCTAAGTCTTTATAAAATCTGTCCTCTATTTCAGCCTCATTTCCTTTAATTGATTCTAATTCTTCTTTTGTTTCTTTGTCAAATATTGGATTATTTAACCATTCATTATATTTAATTTCATAATCCTTCATTAAACATAACCTCCCTCGTATTTTTATTTCTATTTGTTAGTATGGCAAGTATATCACATATTTTCTTAAATTACTATATATTTTTTAGTTTTAATGCCTATATTGTTACTAATAATGTTTTTTGTAGAAAATTAAGTTTTAACCCTAGGTAATATGTATATTTAGAGAATTTTTGTAGTGACGCGTAAGCGACCAAACGAGCTTCTTTGAAGCGAGTGCGATTTGGAGCAAACGAGCAGAATTAAAAATTTATTTTTAATTCTGGTTATATGTTTGCGACACCAAGGAACAAAAAAATTTGATAAATATATATATTACCTAGGGTTTGTATCATATTATTTTACGAAAAATATTGTCCAGTAACAAAGTAAGCATAAAAAAGGTAGAGAAAATATTTTCCCTACCTTAAAAATTAACTAACTATATATTTAATGATTTTAAGAATTCAATCATACTTTCTCTTAATTCTGGTCTTCTTAAAGTTTCATCTACAGATGCTTTTACAAATCCTAATTTATCTCCAGAGTCAAATCTTGTTGCTTTATAATCGTAAGCATATACACCTTCTTTTGTACTAACCATGCTGTTATATGCATCTGTTACTTGTATTTCTCCACCTTTTCCAGGTTTTGTTTTCTCTAGGAAATCAAATAAATCTGGCATTAAAACATGTCTATCTGATATGGCTAAGTTTGACTTAGTTTCCTCTACTTTTGGTTTTTCTTGCATTTTTTCAACTTTATATAATCTATCTGAAATTAATTCTCCAGATACATTTCCATATTTTGGCACATCTTTCCAGTCAACTTTTTCTACACCTATTATAGATGCTCCTAATTTTTCATGTTGCTCTATTATTTCCTTTAAGCATGGTTTTTCACCTTGCATTATTACATCTCCATACATTATAGCAAATGGCTCGTTTCCTACAAAGTCTTTTGCCATGTATATAGCGTGTCCTAGGCCTTTTGCGCCTCCCTCTTCTTCTATAAAATGAATTTTAGCCTTTCCTGATAAGTTTGAAATTTGAGGAATAAAGCTTTCTTTTCCTCTTTCTTTTAAGAAATCTTCTAATTCTTTATCTTCTGAAAAATAATCTTCTACTACTTCTTTTTTTCTTCCTACAACTAGTAGTATTTCTTCTATTCCAGATGCAACTGCTTCGTCCACTAAATATTGTATAATTGGTTTATCTACTATTGTAAGCATACATTTTGGTACGCTCTTGCATGCTGGTAAGAATCTTGTTGCAAATCCAGCAACTGGTATAACGGCTTTTTTTACACTCATTTTTTCCTCCTATTACGACATCATATTTTTATGTGTCCTATATTATTTTTATTATAGTATAAGATTATATAAAATTATACTAAAATGATATAGAATACGGTTATTCTATATCATTTTAACTTAAAAATCAAGTATCTTATGTCATTTTAATTTATCTTTTCTTCATACCCTTCAAATACATCATTTATTGCTTTTTCTCCCGATGTATTTAGAATCTTTGTATGCTCTGACAAGATATCAATTATATTTGTATTAAAGTCTCCAACTTCAAAGCAATTTATTATTTTTATATTAATTTCTTTATATTTTTGGCTATTTTCTTTTAAAAATTTTTCTATATTTTTATTAGTAATATCCATATAACTTTTATTTCCTGTTATAAATATTATATTTAGCTTGTTTTCTTTAACTTCCTCTTTTATTTTATTTTTTAGTTCTGAATATTTTATACCATTTGACTTTTTCCAATTTATCTTAAGTATTTTTTCTCGATTTTTTAAATTCAATCTATCTATTAAAGTTACTATATTTTCTTCTATGTCTTTTTCTAAAACAGTTATAATATTGGCTTTTTCATTTATTTCTTTATTTATATATGGAAGTAACATTGTAACTAGGTGCCAATCACTTACATAAAAACTACAAATTTTTTCTATTGTTGGTTTTACTAACTCCATAATTAAAAGCCTCCTTTAATCTTCAATATGGTAAATTTTACCATTTGTATTTCCGTAAGTCAAGCTAAATCGTACTCTTTATTTCGACAACGGTTTTACATATTATTTTACTTATTTTTTTATTTATTTTCTTTGTTCATTGTTTATTCTTTTTTTTCTTTTATTTTTCTATATTTATTTTTGTTTTTTTCTAAATTTATAAATTTTACTAAAATTATTTAAAATTTTTGGAAAAACAGTATAAATTTTTTAAAATAGCTAATAATTTTAGTACAAGCAAAAATTTTCTATCGGAGGTTTTTATGAAAAATTTTTTTAAATTTATTGATTTTGGTTTTATAAAACGATTTTTTATTGTATCACTCTTATTCTCGATTTTTGTTTTTATATCAGCAATTTCCTATGTAAATGCAGTTTCTGAAGATATTTCGGAAAGTGTTTTTAGATTACATGTAGTAGCAAATAGTGACAGTAATGAAGATCAAGAATTAAAATACAAAGTTCGTGATAGTATTTTAGAATATATAAATAAGCTCGCCGTAAATTGTTCTTCTAAAGAAGAAGTTATTTCTCTTGCAAATGATAAACAGGATGAACTTTATGATATTGCAAAAAAAGTTATAAACGAAAACGGTTATGATTATGATGTAAATATTAGTATTGGTAATTTTAAATTTCCTACTAAAACTTATGGAGATATTTCTTTTCCAGCAGGAAATTATGATGCTCTAAGAGTAGAAATAGGAGAAGCAGTTGGTCAAAACTGGTGGTGTGTAATGTTTCCTCCACTATGTTTTGTAGATGTAACCTCTGGTATAGTTCCTGATGAGTCTAAGGAAACGATAAAAGAAAATTTAAATGAAGAAGAATATAACTTGATTAGTGATACAGAAAGTCCTGATATTAAATTTAAATTTAGTTTAATTGAGTTTTTTAAAGGAATAAGTTTTGCAAAAGCTTCTGACTAGTCTCTAGTCTAGTTTGTAATAAGTATTGTATTTTATTTTAAAATGTGTTATAAATTATAGGTAGAGTTTAAATTTTTAATAAATTAGACTCTATTTTTATCTAAAAAATTAAATAACTTTTAAGTTACAAATATAAATGATTATAATATTAACAATATGGGGGTAAATAGAGTTGGAAAAGTTAGTAATAAATGGTGGAACAAGATTACATGGCGAAGTATCAATAAGTGGTGCTAAAAACGCAGCAGTTGCAATTCTTCCTGCAACATTATTATTGGATGGAATATATACAATCAACAACCTACCTAATATAAGTGATGTAAAAATAACTTGCGATATTTTACAAGACTTAGGTGCAAAAATCACTTGGAATACACCAAACGAAATAACAATAGATACAAGGGAAATAGATGGAAAAGAAGCTCCAATTGATAAAACTAGTAAATTTAGAGCATCATACTATTTAATTGGTGCTATGCTTGGTAGACGTGGACAAATAGAAGTTGGCCTTCCTGGTGGATGCAACTTAGGAGCAAGACCTATCGATCAACATATAAAAGGTTTCGAGTTACTTGGTGCAAAAGTTGATGTAGGACAAGGTAAAATATCTGCTAAGGCTAAAAAATTAGTGGGAAATTCTATTTATATGGATGTTGTATCTGTTGGTGCTACAATAAATGTAATGCTTGCAAGTGTCTTAGCTGAAGGAACTACAACTATTGATAATGCTGCTAAAGAACCTCATATAGTTGATGTTGCCAACTTCTTAAATACAATGGGTGCAGATATACGTGGAGCTGGTACTGATGTTATTAAAATTAACGGTGTAAAAGAATTAATGCATAGTGGTAGCTATTCTGTAGTTCCAGATCAGATTGAAGCTGGTACTTTCATGCTTGCAGCCATTGCTACTAAAGGCGATATTTTAATTAAAAATTGTATTTCTGAGCATTTGGATTGTATAACAGCTAAAATACTAGAAATTGGTGGAAATGTTGAAGATTTAGGTGATACCATAAGGGTTTGGTCAAATAAAAGACCTGGAAAAGCCAATATAAAAACTCTACCATATCCTGGTTTTCCAACAGATATGCAACCTCAAATAGGAGTTGTTTTATCTATTGCTGATGGTACAAGCATTATAAATGAAAGTATATGGGATTCTAGATTTCAATATACAAATGAGCTAAATAAAATGGGAGCACACATAACTGCACAGGGAAAAACTGCAATTTTCGAAGGTGTAAAAGAACTATCTGGTGCTCCAGTTTATGCAACAGATTTAAGAGCAGGTGCTGCACTTCTAATTGCTGGAATTGTTGCTAAAGGTACTACTGAATTATATAACATTAACCATATAGATAGAGGTTATGAAAAAATAGAGGAAAAATTTAGAAAATTAGGTGCAAATATACAAAGGGTAAATGAGTAAGGATTTGAAATATTATGTTTAATTTTTGTAGTTTATATAGTGGAAGTTCTGGTAACTGCTTACTTGTACAGACTTCCAATACTAAAATATTGATTGATGCAGGAGAAAGTTGTAAAAAGATTTCTACTGCACTTTCTTCTTTAGAAATAGAACCTGATACGATAGATGCAATAATTGTAACACATGAACATGTTGATCATACAAAAGGATTAGGTACTTTTTCAAAAAAATATAATGTTCCTGTTTTTGCAAATACAAAAACATGGGATGCTATTTTCAAACAGACTGATAAAATTGATGAAAAGAATATTAAAAAATTTACAATAGAAGAAAATTTTGAAATAGGAGATTTAAAAATACATCCTTTTAAAATTCCTCATGATGCTGTAAGTCCTTGTGGTTTTAATATTATACATAATGATAAAAAAATTAGTGTGGCAACAGATATTGGTCATATGACTTCTAATATTGTACATAAATTAGAAGATAGTTCTTTTGTTTTATTAGAAGCAAATTACGATCCAGAAATTTTAAAATGTTCACCATACCCATATCTATTAAAGCAAAGAATTGCTGGTCCTAATGGCCATTTAGCTAATTTAGATGCTGCAAAAGCAATTTCTTTTTTAATGAATAGTGGCTTAAAAGAAGTTACTCTTGGTCATCTAAGTAAAGAAAACAATTTTCCTGAACTTGCATATAAAACTGTTGTAAACGAATTGATTGATGATAACAGAGATTGTAGTAAAATTAAGGTTAATGTAGCTAATAGAAGTAATCCGAGTCCTGTAGTTAATATTTTGTAGATTTTTTTACTTATATTAGATAATATATTATCTAGCATAGGCTAAAATAATATAATGGAGAGATAAAATTAAATGGTACATATAAACATAATTTGTGTTGGAAAAATCAAAGAGAACTATTTAAAAGAGGCTATTTTAGAATATTCTAAAAGGCTTTCTAAGTATTGTAAATTATCTTTTTTTGAAATAGATGATGAACAGATTCCCAGTAATTTAAACACTAAAATTTCTGAAAATATAAAAGAAATTGAAGGAAATAAAATATTAGCACACATAAAAAATAGTTATGTAATTTCATTAGATTTAACCGGAAAACAATATTCATCAGAAGAGTTTTCTGCAAAATTAGAAAACATAGCATTATTAAATAGTAATATTACTTTTATTATAGGTGGCTCACTTGGTTTATCAAAGGAAGTTATTCAAAACTCAAATGAATTAATATGTTTTTCTAAAATGACTTTTCCTCATCAATTAATACGTGTTTTTCTTTTGGAACAATTATTTAGAGCTTTTAAAATTCAAAACAATGAAACTTATCATAGGTAATATATATATAATAAATTGTAGAGGAAATTTTAAGTTTTAGAAAGGAAGTGAAATTTAAAACAAGAATTTATCATAAATGGATTTGATAAAAAAGTTTTATGAAAAAATCTTAACTTAATATTCTTTAATTATTTTTTATTATATTTTTATTTTCGGGGGCAAATAATTAAAAAGAATTTCCTCTACAAGATTAAAAACTAATTTATTTTATTTTTTAATTTAAATAATATTTTATTTTTAATATGATTCTTTTTGATAATATTTTTATTAGAATTTTTTTAGTTACAAAAAAGATTAGAAAAAAAATGATTAAAAACATTAAGAAATTAAAAATATTAAATTTTTTAAACATTGATTATTCCTTTTTAATTTTGAGTTATTTAAAAATGTTATGTATACATTTTAATACCATTCTTTTAATTTGTCAACAAAAACATTATGACAAAATTCGACAAATCACTGTGGATGCTAACATTCCAGCCACATCTGCAGCTAATGCCGCTATCAAAATTCCTCTAGTTTTTTTTATTCCAACAGCACTAGTATAAATTGCAATCGTATAAAAAGTTGTCTCTGTTGATCCCATTATTGTAGAAGTTATAATTCCCGTTAAGGTATCTACTCCATAATTTTGCATTATATCTACTGCTACCGCCATTGATGCACTTCCAGAAATAGGTCTTAACACCGTAAGAGGTAATATATTGCTTGGTATCTCTAAAAAATCTGTAAATGGTGTTATTAAATTAACAATTCCATCAATTAGGCCAGAAGTTCTTAACATGCCTACTGCTAAGAAAATTCCTAACAAAGTTGGAAACATCTTAAAGACTATTTCCATTCCTTCTTTTGCACCATCTAAAAATGTATCAAATACTTTTGCTTTTTCTTTAAGTCCATAAAATATTATTGTTACAATTATTGTTGGTATTGCTAAATTTGAAATATAATTTATAACATTTGCCATTTATCTCACCTTTTTTATTAAAATTTTCGTCAAAAAAATTCCCACAAATCCTGCAATTATAGTTGCTATCCATACAGGAATTATAATAGATGTTGGATTTTGAGAATTAAGTGATGTCCTTATTGCAATTACATTAGTTGGAATAAGTTGTATTGAAGCTGTATTTATTACTATAAACATCATCATAGAATTAGATAAAGTTTCTTTACTCTTATTTGCCTTTTGCATAGTTTGCATTGCTTTTATTCCAAGTGGTGTAGCAGCATTTCCTAATCCTAAAATATTAGCTATCATATTCATAGATATTTCTTGCTTTGCCATTTCATTATTCTTTAAATCTGGAAACAAGAAATTGATAAATGGTTTTAACAATTTATTTAATTTACTAATTATGCTTGTTTTTTTAGCTATTTCCATTATTCCACTCCATAAACAAATAGTTCCCAAAAATGTTATACTAAGTTCAACTGCCTCTGATAATGAATTAAAAATTCCCGTATTTACTTCTTCAATATTTCCTGATATTATTGAATATATTACTGATAAAATAATAAAAATTGGCCATAATATATTTAACATGTACTTCACCTATTTTATTTTATTCTATTTTTTATTAGGTTATGCTCTTGTATTCTTTATTAATAATATTTATTAGGTATATTGTACTATGTAGTATTTTGTCGAACGATTTTCCAACTTTATATAGCCTTTTTATTGCGTTTTAGTTTTATTTATGTTATTATATACGTAGATTTTTTTGTCGAATTTTGTATTTTAGGGGAGGAGTTTATGAAATCAACAGGGATTGTTAGAAGAGTCGATGAGCTTGGTAGAGTCGTTATTCCGATAGAAATAAGAAACAAATTTGGAATTGCTGAAAAAGATCCTATTGAAATATATGTAGATGGTTCAAATATTGTACTTAAAAAATATGAACAAAGTTGCATATTTTGTGGAAATACTAAAAATTTAGTAGAACATAAAGGAAAACTTATTTGTGATAAATGCATTGAACAAATATCAAGTAAATAATTAAGGCATATCGAAAAAAATAAAAACTTTTTAGAAAATAAAAAGTTTTTATTTTTTATATAAATAATTTATATATTTCGTTTTTTGGAACATTTTTATTTTTTGCAATTTGCTTTATAATTTCTTTTTTGTTCATCCCCTGTGCTTTATATATTTTATATTGTTCCTCAACTGTTTTTTTACTTATTTCATCTTCAGAGTCATTCTCATTTTCTAAATTATTTAAATCCAATAAAATTACATGCTCTCCTTTTGGCTCTTGGATTTGCTCTAATAAATTAGATATATTTCCCCTTATAAACTCCTCGTGTATTTTAGTAATTTCTCTTGCTAGCACGCAATTTATATCTCCAACATTTTTTAATAAGTCTTGAAGAGTTTTAATTAATTTATGTGGTGCTTCATATAAAATTACAGTACTCTTTGCCTTTTTTATTTTATTTAATGCATTATCTCTATTCTTTTTATTTAATGGCAAAAATCCCAAAAATAAAAATTCTTTTGTGTTTAAACCAGAGGCTATTAATGCATTAACTAATGCACATGCTCCTGGGATAGGAATTACTTCAATGTTATTTTTTATAGCCTCTTTTACCACCTCTTCCCCTGGATCCGAAATTCCTGGTGTTCCTGCATCTGTTACTAAGGCAATATTATCGCCCTCTAATAATTTATTAATTAAAATTTCTGATTTTACTTCTTCATTATGTCTGTGATAACTAATTAATGGTTTTGAAATCTCATAATGATTTAATAATTTTAATGTATGCCTAGTATCTTCTGCTGCTATAATATCTACTTCTTTTAATATATTTATTGCTCTAAATGTTATATCTTCTAGATTTCCAACAGGTGTAGCTACTAAATAAAGTTTTCCTGCCATTTTACTTTTCTCCTTTTTCTAAATTGATTGTATATTTCTTATCATATATTTTATAAATTTCTTCCGTATATTCCCCTTTAGAATTATAAACAATAAGTGGTTTTTCTACTTTTAAAAATTGTTTTGCATTTTTTATTCCTTTAATTAAAACTAATGTTGGTTCACTTTCTATTGTAGAATACACAAATCTCATTTTTTTAGGTTCGATTTTGTATTTTCTCATTAGTTCTATTATATCCACTAATCTATCTGGTCTATGTACAATATACATACTTCCTTTATCTTTTAATAAATATTTTGTAGCTTTTATAAAGTCTTCTAAATTTGCAGTAACTTCATGCCTTGAAATAAATTTATATTCATTCTCGTTAGTTTTTCCAGTATCTAATTTTTTATATGGTGGATTAGTTACTACAAAATCAAACTTTTCCCTTTCTGATAAAGCTTTTTCTGCAATTTCTTTTACATTTAAATTCTTTATTTCGATTTTATCTTGTAATGAATTTAATTCCACACTTCTTTTTGCCATATCTGCCATATCTTTTTGAATTTCTATACCTATTATTTTAGATAATTTTGTTTTAGATGCTAATAAAATACTTATTATCCCTGTTCCAGTACCTAAATCAACACCTACAGAACCTTGCTTAATTTCTCGTGCAAAGTCTGAAATAAGTATACTATCTATTCCAAAACAAAACCCTTTTTCATTTTGTATTATTTTTAAATTATTATATTCTAAATCATCAATTCTTTCATTTTCTTTTAAATTCATCACTTAATTCTCCTACTTTACATATTATATATTAAATTTGCTATTAAATCAATAAGAAAAGTGACTATGTCTTTGTATCATTTCGTTTCGCAAATATACACATTACAATGGCACTTAAGCTTGTTAATTCGGAAATTCCTAGCAAAATTCTCTATTTAGTAAAAAAGGTGTTGATGTTAATGGATAATAGGATTACAAATTCCAAAAACGAAAAATTTGATTTTAAATGCAAAAAAGAAAATGCTATAAATTCCTTATTAGAAGTAGAGCATTTTCTTTGTAATTTGAAGAAATTATGCAATACAGTAAATTTATATAAAATACTAAAGTAGCTAAATTGTATTAGTATTTTCTTTTGTTTGTTCATCCTCTTCTTTTATTACTACAAAAGGATCGTCGAATTTTATTTTATTATCATTAAATGCTTTATTTTCTTCTCCATCAATTAAAATTTTTATAGAATTAATTTCTGTTAAATTTGTCATTGTATTTACTATAGAATAAATAGTTGCTTTCTCTTTTTCTTCACCACCTTCGTGATTATCCACAAATTCCTTTGATAAATCTATGTATAATGTATCTCCCTTTAATTCTATTTTATTAACCTTTGTGCCATCAGGAATAGTTTTAGATAATTCTGAATTATTAGGGCCTTGTATTAGTAACTCTATTAGCTTATTATAAGGTTTATCTACTAACTCCTTCACATCTATAAGTCGTCCTTCTGGTACTAAACTTTTTGTGGTATCATTATAAAAATATAAAGATACTATAGTTTGCCTCATTTGCTCTTCTGAGATTTCTTCTTCTGGAATAATTTCATTCACTTCTGTTTCAGTATTTTTGTTATAAAACAAAAAATACCACACCCCAACTCCTATCAAAATCACACCAATAATAGCAATAATTATTTTTTTGTTCATATACATTCTCCTCTCTTTTTTCTTTCTTCATTGTTATGAAAGACAAGATGTTTTTAGAACTATTTTGTCCTAATTTTATTAAAATACTAGTTACCCTTTTATATTAATTTGTACTATAATAACAACAAATCAATTTACTATACAGACACCTATAAACTTAATTGTAGGAGATAATCTTATGAAACGGACAATTTCTTATCATTTTTCAAACGTTTTAAAACGGATTCAAAATTTTAGAGATTTCATCGTAGGTTCTTTGGCATACTTTCTTGTGGGACCATTTTTAATTCTTATTGAAAATATAAAGATTTTTTTGCTCGAACATAAAAAAAGATAAAATTATTCGTTTTATTCCCACGGCATATTTTGGCGTGGGAATAATTTGTATATTTTAAAAATATTGACATATAATAAAAAATGAGCTATAATAGGCATAGCTTAAGCAATAGTAGTTCTTCCATTATGGAAATAAAAAAGACTAGGTAATGCGTATACCTAGTCTTTTCATTAGTCCTTCATTTTCTTTACAATTAAGTAAATCAAATAAAGTTCCAATAATTTTAGTAGCTCCTCCATTGTATTTTTCACCTCCTCATAATGGAAAGAGGTGCATGAATATTATACCATTATTTTTAATATTAAATCAATGTTTACCTATACATTGTTTGTCGACAAATTTCGACAATTTTACAAATATTTTTTTATTCCACTTTAGCCCACTTTTTCTAACAAAAAGCCCCATTTTTCACATATTTTCCATTTGACAAACGACCTGTTTCCGTATATACTAAAGAATGTATTATTAGAATTATGCATATATTAAGGTAGACAACTTATAATGCATATCGAAAGGATGAATTTAAATGAGTAATTTGTTACATGTAGGATTAGATGTAGGTTCTACAACTGTAAAAATAGTTGTAATGGACGACAAATTAAATACAATATATAGAGATTATCAAAGACATTATTCAGACACAAAAAACACTGTATGTAATGTTTTAGAAGGATTAGCAGAAAAGTATCCAGATTCAGAATTTACAATAGCTTTAACAGGTTCTGGTGCTATGTCTGCTGCTAAATTTTTGGACTTACCCTTCATTCAAGAAGTTGTGTCTTGTAAAAGAGCTGTAGAAAAATACATACCAAAAACAGACGTAGTTATAGAACTTGGTGGAGAAGATGCTAAAATAATATATTTTGATAAATCAATAGAACAACGTATGAACGGTTCTTGTGCCGGTGGTACAGGTGCTTTTATAGACCAGATGGCATCACTTTTAAATACGGATCCAACTGGATTAAACGAACTTGCTAAGAATTATCAAACTATCTACCCTATTGCATCTCGTTGTGGTGTTTTTGCAAAAACAGACATACAACCTTTATTAAATGAGGGTGCTGCAAAAGAGGATATTGCAGTGTCTATTTTCCAAGCAGTTGTAAATCAAACAATATCAGGCTTAGCTTGTGGTAGACCAATTAGAGGAAATGTTGCATTCTTAGGAGGTCCACTTAACTATTTATCTGAATTAAGAAAAAGATTTATAGAAACACTTCAACTAACCCCTGATGAAGTAATTGTTCCAGAGGAAGCACATTTACTTGTTGCAAAAGGTGCTGCATTAGACTCAATTGAAGAAGCAAAGCCTATAACAGTAGAAAAATTAAGAAGTAAAATTGGAGTTTTAAGAATATCTCATGATGATACTTCAAATCCACTTGCCCCTTTATTCTCAATTGAAGCAGAATATGAAGAATTTAAAGCAAGACATAATAAGGATAAAGTAGAAAGAGCAGATTTAAAAATATTTGAAGGAGACTGTTTTGTTGGTATTGATGCAGGTTCTACAACAACAAAATTGACCTTAATAGATAATGAGGGAAGACTTTTGTATTCTCTTTATGGAAGTAATGAAGGAAATCCACTTCAAAGTGTTATAAAAATGCTTAAAAAATTGTATGCAGAATTACCTGAAAAAGCTGTAATTAGATACAGTGGCGTTACAGGATATGGTGAAAAACTAATTCAAACTGCATTAAACGTAGATTTAAATGAAATTGAAACAATTGCTCACTATACAGCTGCAAAAAAGTTCATGCCCAATGTCACAAGCATTGTTGACATTGGTGGCCAAGACATGAAATATATAAAAATGAAAAACGGTGCAATAGACAATATAATGCTTAATGAAGCTTGTTCTTCTGGTTGTGGATCTTTTATTGAAACCTTTGCAAAAAGCTTAAATCTATCAATAGAAGAATTTGTAAAAGCTGCATTAGAAGCAAGAAGACCAGTTGACTTAGGTTCAAGATGTACTGTATTTATGAACTCAAAAATTAAACAAGCTCAAAAAGAAGGCTATTCCGTAGGAGACATTTCTGCTGGACTTTCATATTCAGTAATTAAAAATGCTATTCAAAAAGTTATGAAAGTAAGAGATGTAAAAAAACTAGGTGCTCACATAGTAGTACAAGGTGGTACTTTCTATAATGATGCTGTTTTAAGAGCATTTGAATTGATAGTAGGAAGAAATGTTGTAAGACCTGATATTGCAGGATTAATGGGTGCTTACGGTGTTGCATTACTTGCTAAAGAACAATATGAAGCAAATTTAGATATGGAATATAGAAGCCTTTTAACTAAATTAGAAGATTTGGATAAATTAGAAATAGAAACATCACATGTACGTTGTAATGGATGCGAAAACCACTGCTTACTTACAATAAATAAATTTAGTAATGGAGCAAGACATATTTCAGGTAACCGTTGTGAGAAAGGTGCTGGAATTGTAGGAGAAAAAACAGAATTACCTAATTTAGTAAAATATAAATATGAAAGAATCTTTGAATATACTCCATTAGAAGAAAAAGATGCTCCAAGAGGAACTATCGGTATACCAAGAGTTCTTAATATGTATGAAGATTATCCTTTCTGGTTTACTTTCTTAACCAACTTAGGATTTAGAGTAATACTATCTGAAAAGAGTAACAGAAAGACTTATGAAAAAGGTATGGAATCAATGCCTTCAGAGTCAGTATGTTTCCCTGCTAAATTATCACATGGACATATTATAGGGCTAATAAATCAAGGAATAAAAACAATATTCTATCCATGTATGCCATATTCAAGAAAAGAATATGAAAAAGCAGATAACCACTATAACTGCCCAATAGTTATTTCATATTCAGAAGTATTAAAAAATAACGTTGAAGAAATAAAAGAAAAGAATATAAAATTCTTAAACCCATTCTTACCATTTGACGCTAAGAATTTGGCAAAAACAATATTAGAATTACCTGAATTTAAAGAATATAACTTTACAAAAAAAGAATTAATCGAAGCTGCTAAAAAGGCTGAAGCTGAATACCAAAAATGTAAAGACGATATTCGTAAAAAAGGTGCAGAAACCATAGAATATATAGAAAAAAATAACTTAAAAGGAATTGTGCTAGCTGGACGTCCATATCATGTAGACCCAGAAGTAAACCATGGTATAGACACATTAATTACAAGTTTAGGTTTATGCGTACTTACTGAAGATAGCATTTCAAACCAAACAGAAGTAAAAAGACCAATTAGA
>CALXWT010000007.1 GCA_944392445.1 uncultured Clostridia bacterium | reverse complement strand
GCGGAACTGGCAGACGCGCTGGTCTTAGGAACCAGTGCCAACGGCGTGGGGGTTCGAGTCCCTTCATCCGCACCAATAATACAATAGAGCAAATAAATACAAAATCAATCAGTAAAATGATTGATTTTTTTTATCTAAAAAGGAGAAAATCAATATTTCAGATTTTCCCTATATTAATGACTAACATAGCATAGAAGCTATGGACACTAATGTAGTAATAGTATATAAAAATTTTAAAATTATATGCATAAAAAACGATAGCCTTTTGAGCTATCGGATTATAATGATTACGTTCTTTTCAGAACGGACACTAATGTTTTATTAATTTAATTATAAACTATTTCATGGCAGAAAGTCAAGCAAAATTCAGAATTTTATTCGTTTTTTAGTGGTCTTAACCTATATAAACTTTCAACTTGTGAATTAATCTTGTCCCAGTCATTTTGTGAAATAGTAACTAATTTTCCTTTTTTTCTATATGGATCTATAATTCTTATTTTGCTAACAACTTTTAATTGTTCAACTAAAACAGTAGAGTCGATTTCTTCTAAATCAATATGAAACCACAAGTCATCTTCTAATCTTTTGGTTGTTAGTGGAAGAATAGTACATATAGGAGAATTTTTAGAAGTTTTTAATATTAAAACAGGTCTTAATTTATTTTGCTCACTTCCGATATTTATTCCAAGATTACACCAGTAAATAAAATTATTATATATTGGAAATTTAGGAAGTTTTCCATTGTATCTTAAATTAGCTTTTTCTTTAGTCCATTCAGAAGACTGAATAGCATCAGAATTATTGATACTATTTAATATATTTTCAGTTTCCTCAATATTATTGTGAATTTCAGCATTCATAAATTATCACCTCGCTCTTTAAAGTATAACACAATATAAACTATAAGTAAACAAAGGTTTGTATATTTATAAAATTATTTTGCAATTTTATATTTAGAAATATACCATTATGTCTATTTAAGATGTAAAAAAGAGAAAAAATTACAGTATTGAAAAAACAAGAGAAGCTTGTCAAAACACTGGAATAAATGATTTTGACCATTTTGTTGTTAACAACAAAATGGTGGAAATAGGTTCAGGTGCAAAAAGATTTTAAAGCGAAATAAAGTTACTGTTCATTTCTTATTTTCTACACTGAACAGTAACAAATATTTTTCCAAAACAGAACAAATTTTCGCAATCCTATTGCAATTTATATAAAAACGTAATATAATACTTATCAATAAAAAAGATGATGAATATATGAACAAAATAGGAGAAAATATGAAAATATTAAAACCACAAAAAATCCTTTTTAACACATTAAATAAAATCAACAATTTGTTAGAAGAAACAAGCAAAAGTGATGAAATAAGTAATATAGAATTAGAAGAATATAGAACGGAAAACATAGAATTAAACGATATAACTATAGAAAAATCAATAATAAGCTATACAGATATAATAAGTAGCAACTTAGAAAAAAATAGCTTTATTGATGTAGAATTTAAAAATTGTAACTTTTCAAATACTTCATTTGAAGGTTGCAGTTTTATAAGATGTGAATTCAATAATTGCAAATTAACGGGGTGCAATTTTATAGATAGTAGGATTTACAATGTTAGTTTTACAGAAACAAATATGAACTATATCAATTTATCAATGGCAAGTATTGAAAATGTTATATTTAACAATGCAGGGCTTAGAAATAGTAGTTTTCAAGAAAATAAGTTAAAAAACATTATTTTTGAGCAGGCAGATTTAACGCAGGCACAGTTCTTTAAAACAAGTCTAAAGGGAATAGACATATCAAATTCAAACATAGAGGGTATAGTAATTTCACTTGATGATATAAAAGGAGCAATAATAAATGAGCTTCAAGCAGTGGATTTAATAAGCTTAATTGGAGTAAAAATCAAGTTGACAAATTTCTAATATAGATATAAACTTTCTGTGGAATGGTTTATAGGTATAACCTTTCAAAAACCTAAATTTATTTATATAAGGAGATATGATATTATGAAAAAAGATTTAGGCGTACACCCATTTTTATTTCCAATGCCAGTTTTAATGATTGCTACTTATGGAGATAATGACAAAGTAGATGTAATGAATATGGCTTGGGGAGGAATTTGTGATGATAATAAGGTGGCTTTAAATATCACAGAATCTCATAAAACATCAGAAAATATTAAGAAAAGAGGAGCATTTACAATTAGTGTAGCAGATGTAGAACATCTTGAAGAGTCAGATTTCTTCGGAACTGCTTCAGGCAATAAAATGGAAGATAAATTCGAAAGAACAAATATGCACGCAGTAAAAAGCACTAGAGTTGATGCACCTATAATAGAAGAATACCCTATAACACTAGAATGCAAAGTGGCTAAAATACAAAATGATGAATTTGGATTTAGAGTAATTGGAGAGATTGTAAACGTTCTAGCAGATGAGAAAGTATTAGATGAAAAAGGAAAAGTTGAACCAACTAAATTAAATGCATTTGTATTTGACCAATTCCAAAATGGATATTACAAAATAGGAGAAAAAGTAGGTCAGGCTTGGAATAGTGGAATGAAATTTATGAATAAATAACCATTAAATTCCGACATCCGTATTAAATGTAAAAATAATTATTTGATAATTGTTTCTCAAAACTACAAAATCGGTATAGTGGAGGTAAAAATGGATACACTAACAACTGTATATTTAATTAGACATTCTGAAAAAATAGATAATAAATTATTAGATAATTCCAATAATAGTGAATACTATCAAACAAGAAGAGAAAAAATTATTCTTAGCATTGAAGGAGAAAAGAAAGCAGAAAAACTTAGCAAGCTAAAAGAATTTGAAGACATAGATGTAATTTTTTCTAGTAATTATGCAAGAGCAATACAAACTGCCAAATATTTAGCTGAAAGAAAAAGTTTAGTAATACATATTGATGATAGATTTAATGAAAGAAAATTAGGAATACAACAAGAAGATGAACTAATGTATATAAAACAATATTATGACGAAAATATAAAAAACATAGAAGGAGAATCTAGAAAAGAAGTAACTGATAGAATGTTAGAGGGCTTTTTAAATGCAGTTAATAATAATAAAGGCAAGAAGATAGTTATATTTACTCATGGTGCATCTATGACGTTTTTATTAATGAAATGGTGTAAACTAGAATATATAAGAGAAGATAAGCATAAATGCTTAAGCTTTAAAAATAAAGTAGTTATTGATAGAAAGTTTAATGCTCCAGAAATATTTAAACTGCTTGTTGACACTAACAGTAATATTATAAGCATTGAAAACATAGCATTAGAAGAAAATTGAAAAAATTTAAAATATGTATTGACTTGAAGCTAACTCTAAGTGATATATAAAATGTGAAACCCAAATTTCAAATAAGGAAAGGATGAGGTAAAATGGAAAATGAAAAGACAGAACATGGAGGAGTTTTCGGTCAAGGAGAAGAAAATACAGCTTATGCTAAATACTTTATAGGAAAATCATATTTAAAACCATTAACAAAACCAGGTTCTTCAGTAGTATCTATTGCAAATGTTACATTCGAGCCAGGTTGTAGAAATAATTGGCATATTCACCATAGTACAAAAGGTGGAGGACAAATATTAATCTGTGTTGAGGGAGAAGGATGGTATCAAGAAGAAGGTAAACCAGCACAAAGCTTAAAACCAGGAGATGTTGTAACAATACCAGCAAATGTAAAGCATTGGCACGGAGCCAAAGCAGGAAATTGGTTCAGCCATCTTGCAGTTGAAGTACCAGGAGAAAATACTTCAAATGAATGGTGTGAGCCAGTAACAGATGAGGAATATAGTAAATTATAATTTATTAATGAAAACAAGGTAAAGACTTATTCTTTACCTTGTTCTATAAAATCTTTCACAATATTAAAATAAACAAAATGTATTTAACTTGTTTATGTATTAATGATTAAGAAGGAGAAAAATTATGAGAGCACCATTTCAAACATTAATAATTTTATATAAAGAATGTGGTAAAGAAATCCTATATGGTGTCTTTTTAAGGAAAAAAGAAAAATTTGGCAATTTATTTCAGGAGGAGGAGAAAATGATGAATCTCCAAATGAAACTGCTATAAGAGAGTTGAAGGAAGAGACAGGAATAGATATAAAAGAAAATGAATTAATAAAGTTAGAATCGAGTTCTACAATACCTGTTGTTAATATTACTGGAAAATATACTTGGGGTGAAAATGTTTTTGTAGTACCAGAATATTCTTTTGCAATAAATGTAGACAATAGAAAAATTATTTTATCTGATGAACATAAAACTATGCAATGGATGAATTATAATGAAGCTATTTCTAAACTTAAATATGACAGTAATAAGACTGCGTTGTGGGAATTAAATGAAAGAATAAATATTAGTAAATAATATTTAAAAATATATTCATTTTGCCGAAAAATATGATAAAATATAGATGTTAAATAATAATTATGGAAAAATTATAAAAGGAGAGGGTACAAATGAAAAATTACTTTGGGTACACAGATAAAGTATGTGTTGTAACAGGAGCATCTAGCGGAATGGGCAAAGCAACTGTAGAAACACTTGTAGATTTAGGAGCAAAAGTATATGCAATAGACCTAAATCCATGTGAAGTAGACGGAATAACAGAATTCATAAAATGCAATCTTGCAAACAAGTCAGAAATTGACTTGGCATTTGAGCAAATTCCAGAACATATTAACTGCTTCTTTGGTGTAGCAGGACTTTCAGGAGCAAAAACAGATTATAGAACAACATTTGATTGTAACTATACAGCAAATATGTATATAACACTAAATTATTTAAAAACTAGAATGTCTAAAGGTGGAGCAATAGTATACTGCACATCAACGGCAGGTTTAGAGTGGAAAAAATTCAAAAAAGAGCAAAATAAGGTAGTACACGCTAAAACTTGGGAAGAAGTTCAAGAACTAACTAAGAAGTTAGCAGCATCTGCGCCAGCTACTTTTGCATATATGTATTCAAAAAGATGTGCTTCACAATTTGCATGTGAGCAATCTGTAGAATTTGCAAAACTTGGAATTAGAATAAATAATGTTTTACCAGGCTCAACAGACACAGGAATGAAGCAAGAATTCCAAGACATGGTAGGAAGTGAAGAGGGGCTAATTGCTCAAGCAGGACTTGCAGGCAGATTAGCAACCCCAGAAGAGATGGCATATCCAATGGTATTTTTAAATTCAGAAATGGCATCATTTATTTCTGGCTTGGATATGGTTGTAGATTATACAGACACTTGCTTAAAGGTTTTAGGTCTAAAGAAAAATTTAGAGGCAGTATCTGCTACAAATCCAATAATTTGTGCATTAGCTAAGAAAATGCTAAGTAAAGAAGCAAAAACGAAAGCACTAAAGCCGGGTTCAAGTGAAAAATAGTTACAATTCGTGTTTGCTTTTTGTCGGAGCATAGTATGTTTAAATTTTATATTGAAGTGCTTAAGGTGGGGACCGACAAGTTTACAAACTGTTAAACGAAACGTAGGTGAAGTTTTACAGTTTGTACGATGTTGGGGGCCGGAAACATAAATTTAAAACATACTATGCTCCGACATTTTAGAAAAAACCGTGAATAGTAACGAAAAAATAATAAATTTCAAAAAATACTTTACACAAAAGTGTAGAGTATTTTTTCAATTTGTGATAATATAGAAAATGACAAATAAAAAAATCTATGTAATAAATAATCATAAGAGGGAATGTCTATGCTATATAAAACATATTATAAATCGCCAATAGGAAACTTAATGCTATTAAGTGACGGAGACAACTTGGTAGGACTATATATAGAAAACCAAAAATATTATCTAAATGGCATAAAACAAGAAATAACTCCGAAAGATAATTTACAAGTATTTGAAAACACGAAAAAATGGTTAGATAGATATTTTGCAAAAGAAAATCCGTCTATAAAAGCAATTCCACTTGCACCAATAGGTGGAAAATTTAGACAAAAAGTATGGAAAATACTATGTGAAATACCTTATGGAAAAACAACGACTTATGGAGAAATTGCAAAAAGAATAGCAAAAGAAATGAACAAAGAAAAAATGTCGGCTCAAGCAGTAGGGAACGCAGTTGGCCATAACCCTATTTCTATTATAATACCGTGCCATAGAGTGGTTGGAAAAGATGGAAGCCTAACTGGCTATGCCGGAGGAATTGAGAAAAAAAGAATATTACTAGAGTTAGAAAGAGGAAAAGTTGAAAAATAATACAATTCCAACCAGATTTGTGCATTGTGAAGAGAAAAGAGGAAGATATGAAAAGAATTAACTTTTTTAAAAAAATATATTATTCCATAACAGGTAAAAAGTACAAGGAAATGGTAGAAGAAAAATCTGGCTACGCTATCTTGTATTTAGCCATTTTCGAACTTGTATTTACAGTAATTATTTCGGTTATAGCAGCTAGAAATCTTCTAACAGCATCATTTGAAGAAGTTTATGACTTTGCGTATGATTTTTTAGAGGATTTTATTGATAACTCATTAACACTAACTTTTAATACCATATTAGTTTTATCGGTGTTAGGATATTTGTATAAATTGCTTACAAAAAATAAAGTAAAATACTCTAAAATGTTTTGCTTAGCAACATACGCTTCTACCACAGCAATGATATTAAAGTACATAGTGTTTATGGTAAATTATATAACAAATATGGACATTTATTATTTTAATTATGTTTATGTAATTATAGTTATAATATATTTTGTGGTAAATTTCAAAAAAACTATTGAGAATCCACAAAAGGATAAATAAAGTTGCCGTTCAGTGCAAAATATATCTAAAATAATTAACCAAAAAAAATAACAATAGGGGAGCAAAATAAGTGAAAAAAATAAATAAAAACGAATTACATCAAATATTTACTAATTTAAGAAACAATAAAGAGAAAAGCTTTAATGAGCTATATGAAAAATATAATAAACTAATATATGCTATTGCATTTTCAATACTAAAAAACAAAGAAAATAGCGAGGATATAGTGCAAATAGTTTTTACAAAAATATATGGGTTGGAGGCAGGAAAACTGCCAACCAGCAATGAGGCAAGTTGGCTATATACCCTTACTAAAAATGAAGCACTAAATTATATACGAAAACAAAAAAATGAGGTTAATTTAGAAGAAATTGAAAATATTCCTTATGACGATAATGAAATACAAGAGATAATTGATAGAGATGCATATAATAGAATTATTAAAAAATTAAGTCCACAAGAAAAAGAAATAGTCAATCTAAAGATATTAGGAGATATGAAGTTTAAAGACATAGCTAAGCTATTAGATATGCCAATCCGGTACTGTACAATGGAAGTATTATACTGCATTGCATAGTTTAAGACTATTACTAGGAAATTTATCACTTTTCATTATTGGCATTACTTTATTTATGGCTAACAAAAACTTTAGAAAAATTAGAGATAGTGCTGATATGTCAACAATAGGAACTTTAGGAGGAGAAGAAAATAGTGAAAACCAAGGTGCTTCAAATACTACTAGTTCTACTCAAAACACAGATAATACAGAAAACGAAGAACAAATAGACCAAAGTGTAGAAAACGAAGTAAATATTAATCAAAACACGGATAGCATTGAAAATGCAGGTAGTAGTTCAGTCGATAATATAATAATAGATAGTACAATAGAAAATGAAGTGGATAGTGCAGAAACTCAAAATGTTATTGAACAGAATACAATAGAAGAAAGTACAATAAATGATAACATCAGCAAAACAGATATATGGATATTAAGCATTTCAGCAATATTTTTATTACTTACAATAATTTTTTCTATTATATATATAAAACACCAACAAAAACCAAAAAAGAAGGTGTCTAAATAGTAGATGGCGCGTGGACAAAAGGCAGTAGTCCCATTTGTCCACGCATAAAATCGTAAATTTAGTTTTTGAAAGGTTAAAAGGGTGATTCGAATGAAGAAAAAAGTTGGGATGATAGCAGGAGTAATATTAGTTATTTTAATATTTGTATTTGGGATACTGTATTTAGTGGATTTAAAAAGAATGGACAACAACGAACCTGTGTTATTTAGTACTTGGGGAAGAGATTATACTCCAAAAAGAAAAGAAACTACAGGGATGGATATAGTGCTTTCTTTGGAAGACGAAATAACAGAAAACTCGGTATGGTGTGGAACATTTAATTTAATATGGAATGATTTGAAAAATGATTTAGCAAAACAAGATATAGTATTTGAGAATCAGACAGATACTATAACAAATTTAAATAAAGGTACATTTACACAAGAAGATTTATCAGAAGAAAGTTACTACAAGGTATATGGCACGCCTAGCCCAGAATTAAAGGAACAAATTGAACAAGCTATAAAAGAAAAATTTAACGAAGAAAGTGACATTTTAAATAGTTTTGATTTTGAAAATGCAAACCCATCAGACTATTTTCTATATTCTATGTTAAAAAAGGAGTTTGAATTTCCAACAGAATTTACTAAATTTGATAATGGTAACTTTAAAAATTATAGCAATGTAAAGTTCTTTGGAATAGACGGAGACGATAAGGCAGAGACTAGGGATATATTAAATAATCAAATAGATGTGTTATATCATAGTTCAAATGATAGCTTCGCAGTAAAGCTATATACTAAACAAAATGATGAGATAATTATTGCAAAAGGAAATAAAGCAAAAAGCTTTGAAAAAATGTATGAGAACATATTAGAAAGAGCAGAAGCTTATACAGGACCAGATGAGCTAATGATAGAGGAAAATTTAAAAATACCATATATTAGCTTTAATGTGAATGAAGAAATATCAGAAGTAGAAAATCAAGAATTTCTATTTTCAGATGGCTCGAGCTATGAGATAGAAAAAGCAATACAAAGCATTGAATTTGAACTAGATGAAAAAGGTGGAAAAGTAAAAAGTGAATCAGGTATGCTAGCAAATCTTTCAGCTTCTAGTGGAATGCTTTTATATCCAAGACAATTTGTGGTAGACGACACATTTACAATATTTTTAGTAGAAAGAGGCAAAGAACATCCATACTTTGCAGCACAAATTTCAGATATATCAAAAGTACAAGAAGGAGTAACTAAAGAAAACGAGTTAGCAGAAGCACCAAAAAAGGTTATGTTTGAACCAGCTATTACAATGGAAAATATGGACACTATAAATGTAGATGCAGTAAGTCACATAGAACTAACAGAGGAAGCAGAACAAATTGAAGATATGATATATGGATTGGAATTTACAAAAGAAACCTGCGACGGAATCGGCATATATAATATTGTTTTGGACAATGGAGAAAGCTATGGACTCGAAATATATGATGAAGTATGTCATATTACAGTAGGAGGAAGAGGAGAAGCCGTTCTTACCAAAGAACAAAGCGACTTTTTGAAAGGCATAATAGAAAAATATAGATTAGAAGACGTATCACTAGAAATAAAAGAAGAAACATTAACTAATACAGGTGCTACTGTTATAATTACAGATACACACAATCCACACTATACGCAAGAAACTTTCTATAGAATAGATAAATTAGAATATGGAAATTGGAAAGAATTAAGACCAATAACAGATGATTATGCATTTACAGATATTGCAATGGTAGTAGGAGAAGATAATACACTTGAAGAAAATGTAGATTGGTCTAAACTATATGGAGAATTAGACACTGGAAGATATAGAATAGTTAAAAGAGTATATGATAATAATGTATATAAATATTTTTTAGCAGAATTTGAAATAAAATAAATGCGTGGACAAAGGGGACTACTGCCTTTTGTCCACAGTTAAGGAAAGGTATGAGATAATGCAAAAAATTCTAATAGTTGAAGATGATGAAAAATTAAGAACAGAGCTAGAAACTTTTCTAAATAAAAATGGCTTTAATGCTAAAGCATTAGAAAACTTTGAAAATATAATTGAGGACATCTTGAAAGAAAAAGCTGATTTAGTTTTACTAGATATAAATTTGCCATATACAGATGGCGAATTTGTATGCAAAGAAGTTCGCAAAGTTTCAAATGTACCAATTATAATGATAACTAGCAGAGATAATGAAATAGACGAATTAATGAGTTTAAACTATGGCGCAGACCAATATGTAACAAAACCATTTAATATTCAAATATTACTTGCCAAAATAACAGGACTGCTCAAAAGGAATCAAAATGCTGGAGCTATTTCGGATAAAATAGACTGCAACGGTTTTGTTTTAAACCTATCAGAAAGAACAATAGAAAAAGATGATAAGAAAATTGAACTTACCAAAAATGAATATAATATTTTACGCTTTTTAAGCTCACATAAAAAAGAAGTGGTATCCAGAGATGAAATTATGGACTTCTTATGGGAAAGTGAAGAGTTTATTGATGACAATACGTTAAATGTTAATATAAAAAGGCTAAGAGTAAAACTAGAAGAGTTAGGACTAAAAGATAAAATAGAGACTAGAAGGGGACAAGGGTATTTGTTGAAATGAAATTTAAGGACTTTATAAAAGATAAAATATGGCTAATCGTTTTACTTGTTTTAGCAGTATTAAGTATAGAAATTTTATTATTAGCATATCAAATTTTGCCAATTATTAGGATATATATTGCACTAATAATTATTATTGTTGTAACTATTGCATTATCTATAGAATTCTACAAAAAGAAAAATTTCTATAACAAACTAAAAGAAGATTTAGAGGATTTAACCGAAAAGTACTTAATATCCGAAATTATAAACACACCGGATTTTACAGAAGGCAAAATCCTAAAAGAAGTAATACAAGAAACAGGCAAATCGATGCTGGAAAATGTAAATATATATAAAAGAAATCAAGAGGACTACAAAGAGTATATAGAACTATGGATTCACGAAATAAAAATACCAATAGCAACCAGCAAACTGATAATTGAGAATAATAAATCCAAAGTTACAAGAAGCATTAATGAGGAATTAGACAAAATAGAAAACTATACAGAACAAGCATTGTATTACGCAAGGAGTAATGACGCAAATAAAGATTATATAATAACCAAGACTAGTTTAAAGGAAATAGTAAATACAGCAATTCTTAAAAACAAAACTAGTTTGCTTAGCAATAAAGTTACTATAGAATTAAACGAAAACATCGATAAAGAGGTATATACAGATAGTAAATGGGCTACTTTTATTCTAAATCAAATAATACAAAACTCTATAAAATATGCAAAAGAAGAGGATAAAAAAATAGAAATATACTCTGATGAAAAGAAAGACAAAACAATTTTATACATAAAAGATAATGGAATAGGTATAAAAAAAGGAGAAATAACACGAGTGTTTGATAAAGGTTTTACTGGAGAAAATGGTAGGCTAATAGGGAAAAAATCTACAGGAATTGGACTTTACTTATGTAAAAAGCTATGTGATAAATTGGGATTAGGAATAGAGCTTAATTCAGAAATAGATGTGGGTACAGAAGTTAGAATAATTTTTCCAAAGAATAGTTATATGGTGATGTAAACATCGTACCTATTCTAAAATGTGGTTACAGTATAATGTTTTTATTAAAAATATAACTTTAAAGCCAAGTATAATGTATATTTCTCAAATTTTTTTGTCCCTTGGTGTCGCAACACCTACAAATGTTAAAAAGAAAAATAAATTTTTCTTTTTAACGCAGGAAGGTTGCTCCAATTCGCACTCGCTTTTTACAAAGCTCGTTTGGTCGCTTACGCGAAACTTCAAAAATTTTCGAAATATACATTATACTTAGCTTATGAATACTTTTATTTCAAAACCATTATACATACTGTAGCTAAATATGCAATGTAACCATAATCTTACAAAAATGTAAGATTAAAGTAATGTAAATTGATAGAAAAAGTTATAGAACTACTGTATAATAAAAATACATTCTCTTTTATTCCGAAAGGGGCTAGTAATTTGTTATTGGATAATGCTTTGCTGAAAATCAAGTAAGCATTATCTACTAACAGATTTCTAACCTTTTTCTTTTTTCTATATTTACTAAAATCGGTTGATGTTGTATAATATGCGAAGTGAGCAAAAGGAATGACCACACTAAGAAAAAAGATTTCTTAAAAATTCAATTATGTGGACCTATGAGGAAAGAAAGGAATGAATTCAAATGAAACAATATTTTACATCAGAAAGTGTAACGGAAGGACATCCAGATAAATTATGTGATTTAATTTCAGATAGTATTTTAGATGAATGCTTAAAGCAAGATAAAGAGTCAAGAGTAGCTGTAGAAACATTTGCAGCTGGTAATACAATAACAATAGCAGGACAAATAACTTCTAATTCAGAGCTAAATGTAGAGAAGCTAGTAAGAAAAGTTATAAAAGAAATTGGATATGACAACGAAAAGTTAGATATGGACTATAGAACCTGCAAAATAGATGTTAATATTACAAAACAAAGTCCAGATATAGCTATAGGAGTGGATACAGGAGGAGCAGGAGACCAAGGCATTATGTTTGGATATGCATCAAACGAAACTAAAAACTATATGCCATTTGCAATATACACAGCACATAAACTAGCTAAAAGACTAGCCGAAGTTAGAAAGGAAAAAATTATACCTTACTTAAGACCTGATGGAAAAGTACAAGTAACAGTAGAATATGAGAATGACAAGCCTAAAAGAATAGAAACAATTTTAATATCTACACAACACAATGACGGAATAAGCCAAGAACAAATAAAAGAGGATATAAAAGAAAATGTTATAAATTACATTGTACCAAAAACTATGATGGACGAAAATACAAAAATCTATGTAAATCCTACAGGTAGATTTGTTATAGGTGGACCTTTGGGAGATACAGGTTTAACAGGCAGAAAAATTATAGTAGATACTTATGGAGGTTATGCAAGACACGGTGGAGGTGCATTTTCAGGAAAAGATGCAAGCAAAGTAGATAGAAGTGCAGCATATATGCTTCGTCACATTGCTAAAAATATAGTTGCAAATGGATATGCAGACAAATGCGAAATTCAAGTATCGTACGCAATAGGTATGAAAGAGCCTTTATCAATATACATAAATACATTTGGAACAGGGAAAAAATCAGATGAAGAATTGGTAAATTTAATAAAAGAAAAATTTGATTTAACACCAAATGGCATTATAGAATATTTGAATTTAAAAGAGCCAATCTATACTAAAACCACAAATTATGGACATTTTGGAAAAGGTGGGTTGCCTTGGGAGCAAATTATAAATTTCTAATGTTAGTATAAGTTTAATTACTTAGTGTAGAGTGTATAATAAAATTTTTTATTATACACTCTACACCGAATATAAAAACTAGAAGGGACTAAAAATGAACTATAAAATTACAAATGGAGCTATTAGCTTTGGAGCAGAGACAATTTTAGAGGAAATTAATTTTGAAATAAAGGATAAAGATAAAATCGCAATTGTTGGAAGAAATGGCGCAGGCAAGACTACACTTCTTAATAGTATATTGGATAATTCTATGCTAGAGGAAGGTGTGGGAGAAGATAAGTTTAATATATATAAACAAGGAAACCCAACTATTGGATACTTAAAGCAAATAAATTTTGAAAATTCTAATTTAACAATGCTAGAAGAAATTTTAAAGGTATACGAAAACATAATTAAATTAGAAGAAAAAATATCTAATCTTGCAAATGTTTTACAAACCAATTCTGATGACAATATAATAAAAGAATATACTAATTCATTAGAACACTTTGAAATGCTAGACGGCTACACCTACAAAAAGGAATATGAAATAGCAATTAAAAAATTTGGCTTTACTGAAGAAGACAAAAATAAAAAAATAAATGAGTTTTCAGGTGGACAAAAAACTAAAATTGCTTTCTTAAAGCTACTTCTAAGCAAGCCAGACATTCTATTATTAGATGAACCAACCAATCATTTAGATATAACTGCAATAGAGTGGCTAGAAACCTATTTGAGGAATTATCCTAAATCAGTGGTTATTGTATCACACGATAGAATGTTTTTAGATAGGATAGTAAATCAAGTATATGAAATCGAATATGGAAAATTGACAGAATACATTGGAAACTACACCGAGTTCGAAAAACAAAAAAGAATAAATTATGAAAAACAATTAAAAGACTATGAATACCAACAAGCTGAAATAAAAAGATTAAAATCAATAGCAGATAGGTTTAGGTATAAGCCAACAAAAGCCAAAATGGCGCTATCTAAACTTAAAAAGATAGAACAAATGACAATTATAGAAGAGCCAAATAAATACGACTTAAAAACATTTCACGCAAATTTTAATTTAAAAATTGAAAGTGGTAAAATGGTAATGTCAGTAAAAAATCTTGAAATTGGGTATGATAAACCAATTCAAACTATATCATTTGAATTGTATAAAGGTCAAAAACTTGGGATAATAGGAGAAAATGGTATAGGTAAGTCTACACTCCTAAAGACATTAAATGGGGACATACCAAAGCTTGGGGGCGAGTTTGAATATGGCTATCACGTAGAAAAGGGATATTTTGACCAGCAAATGGAGTTTTCAAATCCGGAAAACACAGTATTTGATGAAATGTACAATGCTTTTCCAAATCTTACAACTACACAAATAAGAACAATTTTAGGCACATTCCTTTTTTCTGGAGAGGATGTATTTAAAAAAATAAATGTACTTTCAGGAGGAGAAAAGGGGCGACTACAAATATGTAAAATCCTAAAGAAAGGTGCTAATTTACTCCTACTAGATGAACCAACTAACCATATGGACATCGTAGGTAAGGAGAGCTTGGAAGAAATGCTTAAAGAATATAAAGGAACACTAATTTTTGTATCACACGACAGGTATTTTGTTAATAAAATAGCAGACTCATTACTAATATTCGAGAAAAATAAGGTAACATATTTTGATGGAAATTATGAAGAATATATGAGGGCAAAAGAAGAAAATAGTAATGAGGATGAGACAGATGGAATCTTCAAAAGGACAAAAGAAAAACAAAGTACAGGGATAGAATTTGCAAAAATTAGTTATAATAAAAAAGCTGAAGTAGCCAAAGATATATCTGAAAGAAATAAAAAAACTGACGTGACAGAAAATATGTCTAATGATATACAAGAAAACGGTGGCAAAACAAACAAAATGTCTAATTTAAGCAAGGCACAAAATTCATATTTTTTAGGAAAAGAAATTAACAAAACGAAGAACAAAATTAGTAAACTAGAGCGAGAAATAGAACAAAAAGAAAATGAAGTAAAACACATCGAAGAGGAAATGTTAAAAGAGGAAAATAGTACAGATTATATTAAACTTAAAGAATTACAAGAAACTATACAGAACCTAAATAGTGAAATAGAAAGCAAAATGGAGGAATGGGACAAGTTAAATAGCGAGTTAGGAGAACTGGAAAATAAAATTTGAATTTATTGATTGCAATAATTAGAGAGTTAATGATTTTTGATTTTTATTTCCGTCCCCCAACATCGTACAAACTGTAAAAGCTTCGCTTAACAGTTTGTAAACTTGTCGGTCCCCACATTAAGACGTAAATCAAAATCAAAAATCATTAACTCTCTAATTTAGAAAAGTAAATAAAATTATAGGAGATGGTAAAGATGAAAAATGTGGCAATAGGGCTTTTAATACCATTTCTAGGAACAACATTAGGCTCGACAATGGTATTTTTTATGAAAAAGCAAGTAAATCGAAAATTAGAAAAACTTTTATTAGGTTTTGCAGCAGGGGTAATGATTGCAGCATCAATGTGGTCGCTTATTATACCATCTATGGATATGGCAGAAGAACAAGGCGAAATAAGGTGGTTACCAGCAGGAATTGGTTTTAGTTTAGGAATTGTGTTTTTGCTTGCATTGGACCACATAATTCCACATTTACACTTAAAAACAGATAAACCAGAAGGGATAAAAGCAAAATTAAAAAATTCTACAATGATGGTTTTAGCAGTAACACTTCACAACATACCAGAGGGAATGGCAGCAGGAGTGGTACTCGCTGGAATGATGTCACAAAATACAGGAATTACATTTGCAGGAGCAATTGCGTTATCAATAGGAATTGCAATACAAAATTTTCCAGAGGGAGCTATTATTTCAATGCCACTTAGAGGAGAAGGAGTATCTAAGTCAAAAGCATTTTTATATGGTATGCTATCTGGAATTGTAGAGCCAATAGGTGCAATTATTACAATACTTATAACTAGTACAGTTGTGCCAATTCTTCCATATATTTTAGCATTTGCAGCAGGTGCAATGATTTATGTTGTAGTGGAAGAGCTAATACCAGAAGCGCAAGAGGGAGAACATTCTAACATTGGAACAATTGGGTTTGCAATAGGTTTTGTACTAATGATGATACTAGATGTGGCATTGGGGTAAAAAATTATATATTATAATAAAACATAAGAGGGGATAAAATGGTAACTTTAATAAAAAATGAATTTATAAAAATATTTAAACGAAAAAACATATATATTCTACTATTTTTATCAATGCTCGTTTTACTTGTATACAATCTATATTTAAAATCTATAAATCCAAAAGAAGATATAAGCAAGCTTTATGAAAACGCATACGATAGTGATATGTTGTACTTAGAATATTACGAAAACCTTTCAGAAAAAGAAAATTATTCTACTATTATAGAAAGAATTAATTTAGAAAAGTATGCTATTGAAAATAAGATAAACTATAACATATTATTAAATTCTGAAAATAATAATTCCAACTTACCAGAAGACGCAAGAATCTTGCTTATGAGATTTTTTTCTAACTTTGAAATTATAATTGTTTTTATTATAATTTACATAGCAAGCAGTATTTTTTTAGAAGAATTTCAAAATGGAACAATAAAAAATGCATTAGTAAAGCCACACAAGCGAGTGACTATAATACTTTCAAAACTAATTGCATCCATAATTATATCACTTATACTTGAAATTATTATTGTATTATTACAATATTTATTAGGTGGTATTGTATATGGATTTGATAGCTACAGTTTAGAGGCAATTAGATATAATTTTGCAACAGAAAATATTGTTACTATGAATTTATTTACTTACATCTTAATTATATTCTGCTCAAAAATCCCTATGTTTTTAGTATTTGATTTAATTATTATATTATTAGGCTTAGTAACAAATAATATACCAATAACAATACTAATTTCACTTGGTTCATATGTAATATCAAAGTTAGAAATATTTATAAATAGTGTTAAAAATATTTATTACTGGGATTTAAGTAAGTATTTATATGGCAAAATAACTGGCAATTTAGCTATGGCAATTTTTATATCAATCATAATAATTACAGTGTTAACTTCAGCTATTACTATTATTTTTAAAAGAAAGGATATTGTAAATGAGTAAAGAAAAAGTATTAGAATGTATAAATTTAAAAAAGCAAATAAAAGACAAAACAATAGTAGAAAATATATCATTTTCTATAGAAACAGGTGATGTCGTAGGCTTAACTGGCCCTAATGGAGCAGGAAAAACCACAACTATTAAATTGATATTAGGACTTATAAAACCTACAGAGGGCAAAGTCATAATAAATGGATATGATTTAGAAAAAAATTTTAAAAAAGCCATAAATAAAGTGGGAGCTATTGTGGAAACACCAACCTCGTATATGTATTTGTCTGGTTATGATAATTTAAAGATAGCAGGAAACAATTATAAAAATATAGGAAAAAATAGAATAGGCGAAGTTGTTAAAATTGTCGGATTAGAAAATAGAATAAAAGATAGGGTATCCACCTATTCTCTAGGAATGAGGCAAAGGCTTGGTATAGCAGAGGCAATAATAAATGAGCCAAACCTATTAATTTTGGATGAGCCTACAAATGGATTAGATGTGGAAGGAATTATTCAAATTAGAAAACTTATTCAAGAACTATCTCAAAAAGGAATTGCAATTTTAATATCTAGTCATAACTTAAGTGAAATTGATAAAGTATGCAATAAAATCATTACTATAAAAAACGGAAAAATAATTGCAAATGATACTATTGAAAATTTTAAAGCAATATCTAAAGAGCCAGCATATATTTTAAAACTAGATAAACTAGACAATATACAAAATATAGACTTAGGATATAAATTTGAGATAATAAATAAAGATACGATTAAGTTATATGTTTCAAATGAAGAACTATCAAAAGCAATGCAAAAGCTAATTGAGAACAATTATAGTATCTATTCTGCTACAGAGTACAATTACACATCAGAAGAGGCCTTTATAGAAAAAGTAGGTGAAAATAAAATTGATTAAACTAATACAAAATGAACTTATAAAAATTTTTAAGAGAAGAAGTACTTATATATTATTTATTATTTTAGTAGTGGCTATTATTGCGTTTAATTACATTACCTTGAACGAAAATAATGAAAGAATGAACCAAAGAGCCTATTTAAAGGAATTTGAATTAGAACCAGTGTTAGATTTAAATAGCGAAGAAATAGGTACAGAAGGTTATGCCTCGGAAAAAAGTGCTATAGATTTCTATAATTTATATAATAAATATGAAAAAAACTCGTGGCAGAGATATGCTTTAAATGAAGAAAGGAAAACAACTTATGGCATAGGCGATTTTCCAACAGAATTTTACAAAGATGTGGAGTTTACAATAGATACAATTAACGATTATGAATATAATTATGAAACCGAAGTAAATGAACAAGAATATAGTAGAGCAAAAGAAAAATATGAAGAGTACATAAAAGCACTAGAAGAAGGCGATTGGAAACAATTTGTTAGTTTGAAAATAAAAAATTTAGAGGAAATAAAAAGTCAATTTGATACCACAAGTGATGAAAGCAAAAGCATAGATATTGAAGTACAACTCTATCAATATAGATTACAGTATAACATAGAATTTAAAAACGATATTTTAAATGAGTATATTGAAAATTTAAGGCAGTCTCAATATCTTTTAGAATACCATAATTCTAATCCAACATATTATAAAGAAGATATACAACGAGAAATAAAAAATGTATCACTTTATAAATATGCAATAGAAAATAAAATAGAATTCGATATTTCAAGTGACTCAAATTTAATTTTAGGGAACACACTAAATGCTAGAACTCTATTTTTAAGAACTTTTGAAAATTTTAACATACTTATTATTATTGTTGTAATTTATATTTCTTCAAATATTATAACAGAAGAAAGAAATAAAGGAACAATTAAAAATTTATTAATAAAGCCACATAAAAGAGTAGAAATTTTAATTTCCAAAATTTTAGCCTGTATAATTACCGTTATAGTTACAATGGTATTTATTGTACTAATACAGTATATTGTAGGTGGAATTCTTTTTGGCTTTAATAGTTACTCTGTAAGCTACATCGGCTACAATTTTAATAATAATCAAGTATTTACAATGAATTTATTCCAATATTTACTCCTAGATGGATTAGCAAAATTGCCAATGTATATATTTGTTATAATATTCTGTATTTTTATAGCTACTATAAACAGCAACATAATAATGACCATGATTTTAATTTTAATAACATTTATTATATGTAGTACTGCGATTGCAGAATGGTCTAAATATGAGGGACTTACTTTTATAGCAAAATATTTTATTACAAATAATTGGGATTTTAGTAAGTATTTATTTGGAGCAAGTTCAAATTTAAGTGGACAAACACCATTATTTTCACTAGTTGTTTATCTAGTGTATACATTGTTATTGCTTTCCTTAACTATAAATAGATTTATAAGAAAAGATGTGTATAACGAATAAAAACACAAAAACAGGTTTATTTTTCAAAATTTGTATGATAATATATTGTATGTAAAAATAAACGGAAAGAGGGTAAAAAATGGAAGTTGTAAAAGATATTATAAATATTGGCGCAAGTGATAAAAACTTAAAATTATTTGAAGGACAGTATGTTTTAAAAAATGGTATGAGCTATAACTCATATATTATAAAAGACGAAAAAACAGTTATACTAGACACTATTGATGAAGGCGTAACAGAAAAATGGCTTGACAATTTAGAAAAAGTACTAGGAAATAAAGAGCCTGAATATCTAATTGTATCACACATGGAGCCAGACCACGCATACAATATTGGTACTTTAATAGAAAAGTATCCAAATATGAAAATAGTGGGAAATACTTTTACTTTTAATATATTATCAAACTTTTTTGATGTGGATATATCGGACAAGAAAGTTATAGTAAAAGAGGGAGACATTTTAGACCTTGGTAAACATAAACTTCAACTTTTTATGGCACCAATGGTACATTGGCCAGAAGTTATGGTAACATATGAGCAAACTGAAAAGATATTATTTACAGCAGATGGCTTTGGAAAATTTGGCGCCTTAGATGTAGAAGAAAAATGGGATGATGAAGCTAGAAGATATTATTTTGGAATAGTTGGAAAATATGGAATGCAAGTACAAGCACTTCTTGCAAAAGCTTCAAAACTTGATATAAAGATGATATGCCCACTTCACGGACCAATATTAAAAGAAAATTTAGAATATTATATAAATAAATATAATGTATGGAGTAGCTATGAGCCAGAAGAGGACGGAGTATTTATAGCTTGTAGTTCAATATATGGAAACACATTAGAAGTAGCTAAAAAATTAAAGACAATATTAGAAGCAAATGGAACAAATAATATAGTATTAGCAGACCTTACAAAAGATGATTGGGCTGAAGCAGTAGCAAATGCCTTTAAATTTTCAAAATTAGTAGTTGCATCATCTAGCTACAATGCAGGACTATTTCCTCCAATGGAGCAGTTTTTAAGACGTTTAAAAGAAAGAAACTATCAAAAAAGAAAAGTTGCAATAATAGAGAATGGCTCTTGGGCACCATCAGCAGGAAAATGTATGAAAGATTTATTACAAGAAATGAAAGATATTGAAGTCGTTGAGCCTGTGGTAACTATAAAATCAAGAATGAAAACAGAAAACTTAGCAGAACTTGAGGAGTTAGCAAGTAAGTTGTAAAAGGGTCCATTTTACAAAACTATTCTATATATGTTATAATAGTAAATGTATTTTAAAAGATGGAGGTTAATATGGATTATTCTATCAATAAAACAACAGTAGAAGAACGAAAAGAACTAGTAAAAAAAGCATTAGGTATATCAATATCTGGTACAGACGTACCAACCGATGAAACTCTAGCACTAGCAAAACAATACATCGAGGGAAAAATTGAATTAAAAGAGTTACAAGAAAAGGTTATAAATAAGTATAGAAAAGGTGATTAAATGAAAGATCCATATATACAAGAAAACGGAGTATTAACAAATAGACTAGGAATAACAGATTATAAAGACTTAAATAAGGCCGAGAAAGATATAGGTTTTGTTAAGTTAATAGATATTGGGGAAACTTTTAAACAACAGTATAATGCTGAATATTTAAAGAGTATTCATAAACACATATTTGAAGATATATTTGATTGGGCAGGAGAATTTAGAACAGTACCTGTATACAAAACAGAAGTGGTTATTCCAGGCATAAGTTTAGAATATTCTGCACAAAAAAACATAGAAAGAGACCTAAACGTTGTACTAGCAGAGCTAAATGATGTAAATTGGTCAGGAAAGAATATAGACGAAATAACTGCAAAATTCACAGGAGAATTAGCAAAAATTTGGAGAGTACATCCTTTTAGAGATGGTAATACAAGAACAACCTTAGCATTTGCAGAGAATTATTCAAGAGAACATGGCTTTCCAATGGATATTGGAATATTATTAGATCATTTAACTAGGTTGGTAACACCAAAAGGAGATATAGTAAGGTATAGTATTAGGGATAAATTCGTTTTAGCAGCGCTAGATGAGAAAGATTATCCAGAGCCAGAACACCTACAAGCATTAATAAAACAATCTATTTTAGCTGGAATAAAAAAAGAGAAAGAAAAGCAAGCTAAGTTACTAGATATAGAGAATGGCCAAGATGTTTCGGCTGAAAATTCTAGTGAAAAAGATGGACCAGAAAGATAGCAAAAAACTATTAAGTAAAAATCTTTATTGGGGTTAAACTGGTTTAAATAGCAGTTAAGAACATAAACTATAAAAATATAATTCTAATCAAAAGAAAGGAATGGTAGTTAGATGAAAATACTAGCAGTAGGCGATATAGTAGGAGAAAACGGATTAAACAAACTAAAAGATTTATTGCCTACAATAATAGAAAAAGAAAATATAGACTTTACCATAGTAAATGCAGAAAATACATCAGGAGGAATGGGACTTACAGACAAAGACTTTAATGTATTACAAAAAATGAAAATAGACGCAATAACTATGGGTAACCATACTTGGGGCAAAAAAGACATTTTTGCATTTATAGATAATCCAAAAATTATGAGACCAGCAAATTACTCTAAAGGTGTACCGGGTAAAGGATATAATATTTATGAGTGTAAAGGCAAAAAAATAGCTGTTATGAATTTAATAGGTAGAACCGATATGAGCATATTATCAGAAAATCCATTTACAGTTGCAGATGAACTAGTTAATAAATTAAGCAACGAAGCAGATATAATTATACTTGATTTTCATGCAGAAGCAACAGCAGAGAAAATAGCAATGAAAAACTATTTAGATGGAAGAGTAAATATTATTTTTGGAACCCATACACACGTACAAACAGCAGATGAGGAGATAACTGAAAAAGGTACAGGATACATAACAGATTTGGGAATGACAGGACCTAAAAAATCTGTAATAGGAATGGATGTTTCAGCATCAATAAAAAGATTTCTTACATCACTTCCAGAAAGATACAAATTAGCAGATGGACCTGCAATACTTAATGGTTGCGTATTTGAAATTGATGACGATACTTGTAAAACAATAGAGGTATATAGAATAAATTACAAATAAATGTCGAAAAATAGCGAAACTGCACGATGAGTTTTTCCACTTTTTTCCAGAAAAGTATAGACAATTTCCAGAAATTGTAATATAAATATAATTGTTGATTAAAACAAATAAAAAAATATAGGAGGCAAAAATGGAAATTTTAAAAATCTCATCAAAATCAAATCCAAATTCAGTAGCAGGAGCTATCGCAGGTTTGGTAAAGGAATCTAACAAGGCAGAAATGCAAGCAATAGGGGCAGGAGCACTTAATCAAGCTGTAAAGGCTGTAGCAATAGCAAGAGGATTTGTAGCACCGGCAGGAGTGGACTTAGTATGTATACCTGCATTTGCAGAAGTAGAGGTGGAAGGAGAAGATAGAACAGGTATAAAGCTAATTGTAGAATCTAGAAAGTAATTAGAAAATTATATAAATGTATAGGGGGCACAGTAATATAATTGTGTTCTCTTTTTTTAAAATTCATATAAATTGTTATTATTGTTACTATTTACAGCACTCCTTTTGCTGGAGTAATACATGTTTTAATTTTATGTTTTCGGCCCCCAATTGCTTATAAACTGTAGATACTTTGCATAACAGTTTGTAAACTTGTCGGTCCCCACCTTAAGCACTCCAACATAAAATTAAAACATGTATTGCTCCGACATATTAGAACAAGCTGTGAAATGTAACTAGTTGGTTCTGAAATGTACAAAAAAACTTGAAAAAAATGCCCTTATGGTATATAGTATAGATGTAAAAAACAAAGTATAAATTTCAACAAATGGAGGACATTTATGAAATCTAATATAATTAAATATTTGTTCTTATTATTTGCAGTGGGGATAATAGCATTTGCAATTTATAAAATAAATTTTCAAGAAGATACTAGTAATCTTAATGTGGAAAATACAACAACTCAGGCAATGCAAAAAACTGAATCTGTTCTAAATATAGGAATTTCAGACTTTGATAACATTAATCCACTTATAACTAAAAATAAAGATATTATTAGTTTATCTACAATTCTATATGATCCATTATTAAAAATTACAGAGAATTATGAAATAGAAAATTGTTTGGCAGAAGAATGGTCAAAAACAAATAAAACTACATATTTGGTAAAATTAAAAGATAACCTAAAATGGGAAGATGGAAATAGTGTAACAGGAACTGATGTAAAATACACAATAGAACAACTACAAGAAGGAAAATCAGTGTATTCTGATAATGTAGCAAACATAAAATCAGTAGAAATAATAGATGGCAACACAATAAGAATTAATTTAAACGAAGAAGAACCGTTTTTTGAATATAATCTAATATTTCCAATAGTATCGAGCAATCAATTTAAGAACGAAAATTTTTATGAATCTAGATTAGCACCAAAAGCTACTGGTATGTATAAAGTAACTTCTGCTACAGCAGAAGGAATGGAACTCGAACAAAATGAAAATTGGAGAGATGCAGACAACGTAGAAAGAAAAATCGATAAAATAATAATTACTTATTTTGACACAATGGGAGATGCATATAATAGCCTAAAAATAGGTAATATTGATTTAGTGTGTACTTCTAATACAAATGTGGAAGACTATATAGGAACCATTGGTTTTGTAACTAGCGAATATAAAGGCAGAGAACTAGATTTTATAAGTATTAATTGCGAAGAAGGAGTACTTGCTAATAAAGAAGTAAGACAAGCTATAAATTATGCGATAGATAAAAATAAAATAAATTCATCAGTTTTTAGTAATAACTATTATGTATCTTCATTTCCAATAGATTATGGAAGCTATTTGGATTCTAAAGAAAGTAAATCTAGCTACTCAAAGGATAAAGCAAAAGAAATTTTAGAGGATGCTGGCTGGGAATATAGATATGGCTCTTGGAGAAAAACAGAAAATTATAGAACACAGTATTTAAACATCAATTTAATCGTAGATAACAGTAATGAGACCAGAGTGAAGGTAGCAGAACTGATAGAGGAGCAATTAGAAGATTTTGGAATAAATGTATATTTATATAGAGTGTCCAATTCATCATATAAGAAGTATTTAGAAAACAAAAACTATGATATGATTATTACTGGTGTAAATAATGGGTATAGCCCAGATTTAACGTACTTCTTCGGCAAGGATAATATAGCTAATTACGAAAACGAAGAGATGACTAGCATATTGAATGACATAAAAAACATTTCCGACAAAGAAATGTTAACAGAAAAATACAACAGAATAATTGAAATATACGAAGATGAGATGCCATATATTTGCTTATATAGAAACAAGGAGCAAGTAGTATATAGCATAAGGCTAACTGGTGAGGTTACACCAAATAATTATAGTGTATATCATAATTTTGAAAATTGGTATAGGCAATAAAAATTTAAAGTTTTCTTTTTGCTCTAGCTAGTATGTATGTTCTTAAATTTTTTTGTCGCTTGTTGTCGAAACCATCTAAGCACAAAGAGGCTATGATAAAATTTATAATACTATCCATTAGCTAAATAATATGTATGATGAAATATGTACATTATGTGCTAGGTTTCTCCAATCGCACTCGCATTTTCAATGCTCGTTTGGTCGCTACGCGCTCTAACAAAAATTTTCTAAACATACATACTATCTAGATTTCATAAATAAATCTTTTCAAAACCATTATATAGTAACTAAATAATAACAAAATTAAAAAAAGTTCTTGACAAATTTTAAAAATACGATATAATACAAACAGTTGTTTTAAAAAGCGAGTGAGAAAAATGTTAAATTAAAAAACTTTTTCTTAACAGTAGTAAAAATAAAGGTACCATTAAACCTAAACTAAATAAAAATAATTAATGGAGAAAGGTAAGTATAATATAAAATTTTTAAACTTTATTATATTATACAAGGAAATTTAAATGAATAATCAAAATCCAGAAAAAATAAAAGCATTAGAGGCAGCACTAGGACAAATAGAAAAACAATTTGGTAAAGGCTCAGTTATGAAATTAGGAGACTTTGGCGCAATGGAGGTAGAAGCAATTCCAACAGGTGCACTAAGTCTAGATATAGCTTTAGGAATAGGTGGAATTCCTAGAGGAAGAATAGTAGAAATATATGGACCAGAGTCTTCTGGTAAAACTACACTTGCATTACACATGATAGCAGAGGCACAAAAGTTAGGTGGAGAGGCAGCTTTTATAGATGCAGAGCATGCATTAGACCCTGTATATTCAAAACACTTAGGAGTAGATATAGATAATTTAATTGTTTCTCAACCAGATACTGGTGAGCAAGCATTAGAAATAACAGAAGCACTAGTAAGAAGTGGTGCAATAGATATAATTGTTGTAGACTCAGTTGCAGCTTTAGTTCCAAAGGCAGAAATCGATGGAGATATGGGAGATGCACATGTTGGTTTACAAGCAAGACTTATGTCACAAGCTTTAAGAAAATTGGCAGGTGTTATAAATAAATCAAAAGCAGTAGTAGTATTCATTAACCAATTAAGAGAAAAAGTTGGGGTAATGTTTGGAAATCCAGAAACTACAGCAGGTGGTAGAGCTCTTAAATACTATGCTTCTGTAAGATTAGATATAAGAAAAATAGAAAATATTAAGCAAGATGGAGAAGTTATAGGAAATAGAGCAAGAGTAAAAGTTGTAAAAAATAAAGTTGCACCACCATTTAGAGAGGCTGAATTTGATATTATTTATGGTAAAGGTATTTCAAAAGAAGGAAATATTTTAGATATAGCTGTAAACCTAGATATAATAGAAAAATCAGGTTCGTGGTTTAGTTATAAAGGTGAAAGAATTGGACAAGGTAGAGAAAATGTAAAGAAATATTTACAAGATAATCCAGAAGTAACAGATGAAGTTGAAAAGAAAATAAGAGATAACTTTAATGCAGCATTTGAGAAGAGTTTAGGCGAAGAAGAAGTGGATGAGGAGCAGGAAACTGAACCAGAAGAGTAAATCTTATAATTAAGTTTACGTAATGGAAAGCAACAATTCTTTTACAAGCTGAAAAAGATAATAGATAAGGAGCATTAAATGCTAGATTTAGAAGAATTAGAGAAAAAAAACAAATTAAAAACTAAAGTTCTAAAATACATAATGTATAAAAAGAGAACAGAGCAAGAGGTAAGAAAAAAATTTAGCGATATAGAAGACTATGATTTATTAGACGAGGTAATAGATGACTTAAAAGAAAATGGATATATAAATGACGATAGTTATATAGAAAGAGCAATAGCAGAATTTATAAACCTCAAAAATTTGTCCTTGAAAGAACTTAAATATAAACTAATGTCTAAAGGACTAGATAAAGGCTTAATAGACGACTACTTTTATAATAATACAGATAAACTAGAAGAGTATGAAATAAATTCGGCTAAGAACATTATAAATAAAAAAAGCAACGGAATGGAAGAGCAGGGAGTAATACAATTTTTATTAAAAAAAGGCTATAAAATGGATAGCATTAAAGAAGCTATTTCGACATTAAATTGTTAAAATATAGTCTGTATACTCGTCAATCTATAGCTTGAGTTAATAAAATAAATAATTATTTATACTATATGATTATTTAATGGTGATTATATTGTTATTAATAATAATGGCTTAAGTAATAGCTCTTAGGGAGATCCTAAATAAAATAAGTTAAATGGAGATAATAAAATGCAAAATTTACTAACATTAGAAACAAATAAATACAATGTAAAGCTAGAGAACTTTGAAGGTCCTCTAGATTTGCTATGCCATTTAATAGATAAAAACAAAATGGATATATCTGATATAAAATTAGGAGAAATCACGGACCAATACATAGAATACATAAATCAAATGGAAAGAATGAATTTAGAAGTTACCAGCGAATTTCTAGTTATGGCATCTACTTTGCTGTATATAAAATCCAAGAATTTATTACCAAATCAAGTAGATGATGAAAAAGAATTAACTGAAGAAGAAATATTACAGAGAATTATAGAATACAAAAAATATAAAGAGATAACCAGCAAACTAAAGGAAATGTACCAAAAAGGTGGTAAAAATATTTTTAAACTACCAGAGGAAATACAACTTCCAAAGCAAAAAATAGAAAGAGAATATCAAAAAGAAACAATTTCTAAAATGTACTCTGAAATAATAGAAAGAAGTAGCACTAGACTAAATCAGAATGCAAAAAACATTGAAAAAATAGCCATTACCGAAACCTATACTGTAGCAGATAAAGTAAAAACAATGTTCAAAGCACTATTACATAGTAAAACATTTATATTTAATAAATTATTTCCAAAACAACAATGTTCAAATAAAGAAATTGTTACTGCATTTACAGGGCTATTAGAACTTTCTAGAAGGAGCAAAGTGTTAACTTCTCAAGACGAACTTTTTGGAGATATAACTGTAGAAAAAAATAATAAAAAACATGCTTAATATGTTTAAAAAAGAAAAAAATGGAAAAACTAATACTAAAATAACTTCAAAGGAGGTTATGATGGTATTAGTTTTACTTTTTTGTACAATATTAATAGTTATAACAATAATCTTTTTTCTAGTAATACTGTCTACACTAAAAATAGAAGTAAAAAATTATGAAGTTTCAAATATGTATTCTAATCAAAATAACTCTGAGAAGAACTTAAATGCGAACAAGAATACATGCAAAAATAATAAGATTAATGCAAAATATAAAATAAAAGTATCTCTTAACGTATTAGATAAACTTAGAATTTTGCAACTAAAATTAAATAGTGAAAAAATTAAAAAGATAACATTAAAAATGCATTTAGATAGAATTGATATAAAGAAATTAGAAAAAGAGATAAGAATAGATGATATTAAAGAAATAATGCAAGTAAAACCTAAAATATCATATTTAGATTTAAGTGTAAAAGTGGGCATTGATGATGTTTTACTTACAACTTATGCTGTGCCGTTAATATGTACAGCAATTTCTGCACTTTTGCCGTTAGCAGTAGAAAAGAAAAACTATAATAAAATTAAATATGTAGTAAAACCTATATACAATAATGGAAATGTGTATGATTTAAAGTTTAATATAGGAATAAAGATAAAAGTAATAAAGTTTTTAAATGCCGTGTATAGAATATACAAAAATAAGAAGACAAGTCATTCAAAAAATGTTACACCCAAAAGTAAGGTAAATGAAAAAACTGTTAAATGTAATGTATAAATTTGTAAAATTGGTACATATTATCAGTAAATAAAATTAAAGGAGAGTTGATAAAATGAGTGAACATCCAATAGAAGGTCTTATGCTTACTGCAATGAATAGCATACAAGATATGGTAGACGTAAATACAATTATAGGTGAGCCAATAGAGACCAGCAATAATATGGTAATTATACCAATTTCAAAAGTAGGATTTGGTTTTGCAGCAGGAGGAAGTGAATTTAAGGGAGAAACCTTAGACGAATACACTAAAAAAGAAAAAGAGGAACAAGTACAATATAGGTTGCCATTTGGAGGAGGCTCTGGAGCAGGAGTTAGTATATCACCAGTAGCATTTTTAGTGGTTAGTCCAAATAATGTTAAACTTTTACCAGTAAATCATTCATCTGCAATAGACAAACTAATGGACTACGTGCCAGATTTAATGGAAAAAGTAAATTGCTACCTAAACAAAACAATGCAAAATAGAAAAGAGGAAAAGAAGGAAGAAGCAAAAAGAATGGATAGGGAACATAAAGAAGCAAAAGAGACAATAGAAAACTTAACAGAAACAATACAAAATGCAAGCAGAATACGCCCTAGAAGGAGCAAAATGGGCCATACGCAAATAGCAAATAACACGCAACCTGTGCCACCAGCAGATTACGAATATGAGTATGACGAAACAGATGACGATAAAGAAGGCTATAACGAGGAAGAATAAAATAAACTATACAAACTATTTTAAGATGATAGATATTCTAAGAAATTATCTATCATCTTATGCTTTCTATTTAGACAGATTAGTTAGGTAATAAAAACAAGAAGAAATATTACAATCATATTACAATAATATTAAGAATATGTTACAAAAATAAAAAAATATTGAAAAGAAAAAACAAATATTATACAATAAACATAGAGTGAAAATAAATGAGAATAACGTTTTTTAAAGAAATATATCATAACAATCGGGAGGGAAAAATGAAAAAGGGACAGAAGATAAATGAAAAAGGTATTACATTGATTGCGCTAATAATTACAATAGTAGTATTAATAATACTAGCAACTGTAACACTTAACTTTGGTTTTGGCGAAGATGGACTAATGGACAGAGCGCAAGATGCTAAAGAATTGACAGAGCAAACCACACAAGATGAAACTGAAAAATTACAAGGTATAATAAGTGAGTATTCAAATATAATAGGTGGAGGAAATGTAACTGAATAAAAATAGAGAAAATTAGTGGATTTTTTCAATATAGTATAATCGTACCAATGGGGACTATTCCCATTGGTACAACTTAGTTTAATCACAATTTCTTAAGCACATTAAACCAATTTGCATACAAATATGCCGATATACTAAAAAATGTTTTCTTTTCTACAGCTTTTTCAGCTATAATATTAGTTCTGCCAACTTCTTCGTTATTAAGTGTAAATACAATTTCCCCAACCTTTTGCCCTTCATATACAGGTGCAGTTATGTTTTCTTCCATATTTATTGTTTGTTCAATATTTTTATCTTCGCCCTTTTTCAATAAAATCCCTACATCTTTTTCGACTATTAAATTAACTTTAGAAGTAACACCTTTAGTTACATCCGCTTCTTTTAGCACATTGCCTCTAACAGCTAAGCTCTTGAATTCGTAATTGTTAAAACCATAATCTAGTAACTTTTGAGCTTCAGAAAAACGTATCTTTGTAGTTGGAGCTTTTAATATAACAGCAATTAAAGACATCCCATCTCTAGTTGCACTAGCAGACAAATTATATAATGCAACTGAAGTTGAGCCAGTTTTTAGTCCAGTAGCACCTTTGTAGTTTCTAATCAATTTATTTGTATTTACTAATTCAGATTCGCCATGTCTTAATGTATCCATCCATATAGTAGTGTAGTTTAGTATAGTAGGATGATTATTTAAAAGTTCTCGTGACATAAGAGCAATGTCATAAGCCGAAGTTAAATGACCGTCCTCATCTATACCGTGGCAGTTCTTAAAAGTAGTATCGTTCATACCAAGTTCCTTAGCTCTTTCGTTCATCTTAGTTACAAATGCTTCTTCGCTACCACATAAATATTCTGCCATTGCAACGGTACAATCGTTAGCTGATACTACGCAAATAGCTTTTAGCATTTCGTCTACAGTTAGCTCTTCTCCGACTTCCAACCAAATTTGTGAGCCACCCATACCAGCAGCATTCTCAGAACAAGGAACTTTATCTTGTAAGGTAATTTGACCAGAATCTACAGCTTCCATTATTAGCAATATACTCATAACCTTTGTAACACTTGCAGGCCTTAGCTTCTCGTGCATATTATGGTCATATAACACTTGCCCGGTTGTTTGCTCAATTAAAACTGCTCCACCAGACTCTAAGTTCAAAGTATTGTTATTTGCTTCGTCTTCAGTATTTTCCTCAGCACTAGTTTCAGTGGTTGTAGTGCTATTTTCATTACTAGAAGTTTCTTCTGCATCTTCTACAGTGCTACTTGTTTCAGTAGTTAATGGCTCGGTTTCTGTAGACCATACGTATATAGAGTCATCTGTAGCAAGCACTACAGAGAACGTAAATATAGTTAGAAAAATTAAAGTAAAGCTTATTATTTTTATAATTTTTTTGTTCAAAAGCATAACCCCCTGTTAAAAGCAAATTTATTTTAGTATAAGTATATTGTTTAAAATAATTTTTATTACAAAGAATGTAAGTTTAAGGCAGTAGACTGTAATGCAAATGAATATAAAATCAATAAAAATAGGTAATAAAAACTTGATATTTATTTATATCTGTGTTATTCTCTATTTGATTTAAGTAGTTGCTTAATAACGTGATAAACAAAAAGAGGGGAGAAAAATATGTTAGAAAAAATAAATAGCAAAAAAGGTTACAATATTATAACTATAATAATACTAATAATCACAATAATATTTATGTTTTATTGGATAGGTCAAAAAGAGGGATTTCACGAGGATGAGATATTCTCATTCGGCTCATCAAATTATAAATGGGACAATGTTTTTCAAGCAGCAGGAAAATCAGACTTCTTAAATAGAACCATAGAAAAAAATGTTATAGGAGATTCTTTAGGAGAAACTATAAAAAATATTGGATATTATTTATCACATCAAGACGAATTTGGAGAATTAGCAGGTGAAATACATAGTGCAGATAAGCCTGTATGGAAAACAAGAGAGGACGCAAAAGAATACGTAGCAATAGGAAAGGGAGATGTGCTTAATTATTTCTCGGTATATTATAATCAATCCAGAGACGTGCACCCACCACTATTCTATATGTTAGTACATTTAGCATCTAGCATTGCTTATGGAATATTCTCTAAATATATAATCTTCGCTATAAATCTAATGTTCTATATACTAACATTCTTTGTAATAAGAAAAATATTTATCTTATTTGATAAAAAATGGCTAGGACTAATCGCACTAGTATTATATGGTTTAAGTATGGGAGCAGGAGCAACTGTAATATTCCTAAGAATGTATATGATGATTACTTTCTTTGGAATAGCATATTTATACATCAACTTAAAAATTCTAAAGAACAATTTAGAAATAACCAAAAAAGAAAAATGGCAGTTATTTTGGACTATACTACTTGGATTTTTAACGCAATATTATTTCTGCATTTTGTTACTTGGAATATTTGTGTTAATGCTCATAAGGTTCATACAGAAAAAAGAATACAAAATGCTTAGAAAGTATATTGTCATACATATAGTATCAGCATTGGTAGGAATAATACTATTCCCAGCAGCAATATACCATATATTCTTCTCGTACAGAGGAGTTAACTTAATAGGCAACGAAAGGTCGATATTGCAAGCCATAGTATTCTACATAGAAAGAATATGTGAAGCATATAGCATAAACAACATATTAATATATGCAATATTAGCACTTGGAGTAATTGGTGTAATAGCAAGGTTTATTATTGCAAAGAAAAACAAGAAAAAAATAAAGAATTTATATGCATATTTGGTTATAATAATGCCTAGCTTAATATATTTACTACTAGTTGCAAAAATGGCGCCAGATATAGAAGCAAAATATGCAATGAGATACATTATGCCAATATTACCAGAACTTGCAATAATATTTGTATTGGCAGTATGGGCAATATTTAGAAACAAAAAAGTTGCATACAGCATAACTACAGTAGCAGTTTTAATAGTTACAATAAGTGGCTTTATTACAAATGAGCAAAAATACTTATACAAAGGTTATAGCAAATATGTAGAAATAGCAGAACAGTACAAAGATTTAGATTTTGTGTACGCAGTAGATAACGCATTTACACACATGACAAGTATGCCAGAATTTTTAATATATAATAAATCTTTAATAATAAATATGAACTATGATAAACTAGACTTCTTAAGGACAGACGAAGAACTACAAAGCCAAGACCAATTTATTTTAACAATAAAGAAATGGATGAATGTAGAAGACACATTAAATCAAATTCTAGAGTATACCGGATTTAGCAATTATGAAATACTATTACAACAAGAAGACGACACAGGAAGTATAATATACTTAGTGTCGAGATAAAAAAATTACAAAAGGGGACGGGCTTGTTTTGCAAAAAATAATTACTTCTATTTCAAAATAAGTTGGTATTTCTTTCTTTTGTCGAAGTGCTTAAGGTGGGGAACGACAAGTTTACAAACTGTTATGTGAATGGAATGAACATTTACAGTTTGTACGTTGCCAAAGGTCCGAAGACAAAAGAAATACCAACTTATTTTGAATTTTATAGAAAATTTGCAATTTAAGCCCGTCCCCTTTTGCTGATTTATGCAATCCTGTAAATGTCTACACAAACCTTGTCATCTTTTACATAAGCATCTAGTTTTAAGTCAAAATCATTATTATTTTCAAATTTTAAATCTAAGTAATCATACGCAACTGTTGCATCTTTTCCCATTTCTATATATCCTACTTCTTTTTCGTGTTCGTGTCTTTCTGTAATTTCAACACCATCAATTTCCTTAGCAGCATTATATATTGTAGTACTTACTTGGCAGTTACCACCACCAATTGCATTTACAAGTTCTCCATCTACAAAAGCATGAGCTTCTTTGTAACCATCTGCACTAGATGGTTGACCAACTACTTTACAAAAAGAAAATTCTTCTTTTGATCTAACTACTGTATCACTAATTCGCGAGCAAGTTATTTTTATATTTGTTATTCTATTTTCATTGCCGTCCACTATTGGTGTAGAAAAACTACTTATTTTGGTTTCTGTTTTAACTTTTTTAGTTTCATTTGAGTTAGTTGAATTAGTTGAATCATTAGTAGATGTATTATTGTTTTCATTATCTGTAAGAGTTGTGTTATATGAAATTCTACTTGGATTGTAGTTGCTTTCTGGGGTATTATTTGTATTTCTAAAAAACATAAAGTATACAATAACACCAAGAATAGCAAGCAATATTACAATTCCTATTATCCATTTTTTATTTTTCATAAAGTCCTCCATTTGAGCAAAAATATGCTCTTAAAAATATCTATAAATCTAAAAAATTGATTATACTAATATTATATTTTTAGCTAAATTAAAAAATATATTAAGGAAAAAAATGAGAAATTTTATAATAAAACATTCAAAATAAATATAAAAAAATAAAAAGATATGGTATAATAAAAAAGTAGTTAAAATCATTTGAAGGGAATGTGATGTTTATGAGAAAATTGCCTTATGGAATAAGTGATTATGAAAGACTAGTAGAAAATGACTATTATTATATAGATAAAACAAAATATATAGAAGAATTAGAGAATTTGCCTGAACCATACATAATGTTCTTGCGTCCAAGAAAATTTGGAAAAACACTATTCACAAGTACTTTAGAGAACTATTATGACTTAAAAAAAGCTGACAAGTTCGATAAGCTATACAAAAATACATATATAGGAAAAAATCCAACGAAATTAAAGAATAAATATTACATACTAAAATTTAATTTTTCAGGCATAGATACATCAAATGAAGAGACAACAATGAAAGGATTCAAAGGGAAAATTGCGTCATCAGTTAAAACTTTTGTGGAAAAATATGGTATGAACTTTTTTGTTAATACAGAAGATGAAGCAGAAGGAATTTTAGACAATTTAATAAAAGCATTTGGAATACAAAAACCAAATGAAAAAATATATGTAATAATTGATGAATACGACCACTTTGCAAACGAATTATTGGGATTTAATACGAATCAATTTAAAAACTTGGTATCAAAAAACGGAAAAATAAGAAAGTGGTATGAAATATTAAAAGAAGGTACAGAAAGTGTTATAGATAGAATATTTATAACAGGAGTAGCACCAATAACTCTAGATAGTTTAACATCGGGATTTAATATAGGCTCAGACAAAACACAAAATGCAAAATTCAATGAAATGATGGGTTTTACTAAAGATGAGTTAATAACAATGATGCAAGAATTAGAATTATCAAAACAGGAACAAGAAGAAATATTGCCAATAATGAAGGAAAATTGTGATGGGTATAAGTTTGCATTAGATGGAAGAGAAAAAATATATAACTCTAATATGTGTTTATATTTTCTAAATAATTATATAGAGCAAAGAAAAATACCAAATCAGTTAATAGATGTAAACATAGCAAGCGATTATAGTAAATTAGGAAGAATGTTGGACTTATGCAGAGGCGAGGAAAGAGAAAAAATAATAGAAAAAACAGTATCAGGGGAAGGAATAGTAGGAGAGATAACTGCAAAGTTTAATCCAGCTATAGAATTTACAGAAAAAGACTTAGTATCGATGTTATTTTACCTAGGCTATTTAACTATAGAAGATGAGGTGGTAGGATATCCAAAACTAAACATACCAAATAAAGTAATGAAAGAAATATATTCAGACTATTTTTTACAAGTACTAAGACAAAACGTAGGCTGGGTAATAGAAGAAAATTATTCAGAAATCGCAACAGAAATAGCTTTAGAAGGAAAGATAGATAAACTTGTGAAATTAGCACATAGATACTTAGAAAACTTATCAAATAGGGACTATGTTAAATTTGACGAAAAATATGTAAAACTAATATTTTACTGCATAGCAATGAACTTAAAAGTATTTAGATTAAAATCAGAAATGGAAGTACAAAGAAAGTATCCAGATATATTGCTAATACCAAAGGATAAAAGTAAAGATTACAAAGCAGTAATGATAGAATTTAAGTATTTAAAGAAAGACGAAGCAAATTTATTACAAGAAAAGCAAAAAGAAGCAAAAAAGCAAATAGAAGAGTATGCAGAATTTGAAGAAATAAAAGAAATACCAAATTTAAATAAATATACAGTAATAGCAGTAAATGACAAAATATACGTAGAAAAGATATAGTATATATGAAAAAGTTACTATAGATAGAACAGCATCAATTTCGTATTTGTTACCAAAATATTACGACAATATTAAAAAATGATTAAAATAAATAATATTATGAAAAAACTTTGTATAGTAGAAATATTATATGAAGTTTTTTATTTGAATTGAAATACTTTCTAATGTATGCTATTATAAAATTGACAATAAAATAACCAAAAGAGAGGTAGCAAAATGATAATAATAATTTTAGTATTGTTAATAATCTTACTTATTAGAATATATTATGAATTAAGAGTAGCAACATCAAAACTTCCTAAAGACGTATTTAGATATTACGATTTTTCGCAAGAAAAATTTATGGGAAGAGATGTCTTTATAATAAAACCACTAAACCACGATGACTTATACGAAACAGCTGGACAGCAAGAAAGCAAAAAAGTAATATTATACATTCACGGTGGCTCGTATGTGGGAGAGTTGGAAAAATACCATTGGCACTTTTTTAAAGACATAATAAATGATACGAAAGCCACAATAATAGTACCAGATTACCCATTAACACCAGAACACACATATATAGAAGCATTTAATATGATGCAACCTCTATACGAAGAAATAATAAAGAAAATAGGCGACAAAGAGTTAATACTAATGGGAGATTCGGCAGGAGGAGGTATGTCGATTGCACTATACGAACAAAATGGAGAGTTAAACAATAGACTACCAGATAAAACTATTTTAATATCGCCTTGGCTCGATGTAAGAATGGAAAATCCATTAATAGACACAATAGATGATCCGGTACTAAAAAAACCGTTGCTAAAAATATCTGGTAAAAGATATGCAGGCAAAAATGGAATGAAAAGCTACCTTGTAAACCCTGTACTTGGCCCAACAGATAAGCTAGCAAACATATACTTTCTATCTGGAACACGAGATATGCTAAATCCAGATGCAAAAGAGTTCGCTTTAAAGAATAAAGAAAAAATAATGTGGCTAGAGTACGAAGGAGCAGTACATAATTTTGTTTTAATGAAGCATAAAAAGAAAAACATACATGCCAAAGATGGCTACAAAAAGGTAGTGGATATTATTGAAAATCAGGGAAAATAATAAAATTTGTCGTTCCACACCTTAAGCACCCCAAAAAATACATTACTACAACTAAAAGAAACTGTGGATTGTAACAGATTTTTCAGAACATAGCCATTAGCCTAAGAAAGGAGCTAAAAATTAGTGCAAAAATCAAAAAATTGGAGAAGATTGGACAATTCAGCAAAAATATTTCCGATTGCGTCAAGCAAAAAGTATAGCAGTGTGTTTAGACTATCTGCCGTGCTAAAAGAAAAAATAAATCCGATGACTTTACAAAAAGCTGCTGAACTTACCTTAGAAAAGATTCCATCCTTTAAAGTAAAACTAAAAAGAGGAGCTTTTTGGTACTACTTTGAAGAAAACAACAAAAAAATTTTAATAGAAAAGGAAAAAAATTATCCTTGCAAATACATAGACCCAATTACTAATAACGACTATTTGTTTAAAATTACATATTATGAAAATAAAATAAATGTGGACATATTTCACTCTCTTACTGATGGAAATAGTGGAGTAGTATTTTTAAAGGAAATAGTGTATACATATTTAGAACTAGCACATCCAGAAGACTTTAGCACAAAACTAAGATTAGATAGAAAACTATCAAACAACACAGAGGATGATTATTTAAAAAATTATGATAAAAAGTCCAAAAAAGGAAAAGGTGGCAAGAGAGCATACATCTTAAAAGGTAGAAAATTGCCATTTGCTGCGATTGGTGTTATACACGTAAATATAAATATAGAAGACTTAAAAGCAAAGGCAAAAGAAAAAGGAGTAACTGTAACCCAATACTTAACTGCTGTAATTATTTATGCAATATACAATACAAATTATCAAAAATACAATGGGCAAAAGCCAATTAAAGTATGTATACCAGTAGATTTACGAAAATATTTTAAATCAGAAACAGTAAGCAACTTCTTTAGTTATATAACGGTTCAAGCAGATATGAACACAAAAATGCTACAAACTTTTGAGGCAATACTAAAATTTGTAAAGCAAAACTTTGAAACAATGCTAACCAAAGAAGAAATAAGCAAAACAATGTCTGCAAATGTAAAACTAGGAAATAATGCATTTATAAAATCAATACCATTATTCCTAAAACTAGTAATTGTAAAACTAAGCTATATAGAAATAAGAAAATACACCACCACCACATTTTCTAATATAGGTAGAATAGGTATTATAGGAAAGTATCAAAAATATATAGACAAATTTTTAATGCTAATTGCCCCCGAATCGGTAGAAAAAATAAAATGCTCAAGTTGTTCTTTTGAAAACAACTTAGTATTTACATTTACATCAACACTCGAAAGCACAGAAATAGAGCAAGAATTTTGTAAGAAGCTAAAAGAAGAGGGCATAGAAATATCTGTAGAAGGGAATGGTGTGCATGACTTTATATCCTAAAGTAAGAAATGTAAAAAAAGCAAGTTTAGCTAGCATAATAATGATTATACTTTCAGTAATAACAATAACAGTGTGTGTTATCGTAAACCTTTGCACTTCTACAAGGTATTTATGGTGCTTAATAGTAATTGCAGGTATAATTTATGCGTGGATTACAGCTATGTATTCTATACATAGAAATGTAAATATAGGCTCGAGCGTTACTTTGCAATTTATAATAATTTCCATATTAACCATTGTTATAGACTTAATCTTTGACTACAAAGGTTGGGCAATAAACATAGCTATTCCAATAATTATAATAATAGCAAATGTAACTATGCTAGTGCTTACAATTTGCAGTGTAAATAGGTATTACAAATATGCAATTTACCAACTAATAATATTTGCATTTAGTATGATACCACTTGTAATTTACTTTGTATTTGACAACGTAATAACAGTGCCAGTGCTTACAATAATTTCAAGCTCAATAACACTTTTTACATTTGTAATGTCGCTAATATTGTGTGGAAGAAATATTGTAGAAGAATTAGACAGAAGATTGCATATGTAATAAATTTGCAAAAGGGGACGGGCTTAAATTGTAAAAAAATTATTTTAGCATTTATAGTACAATAATATATTTTTTATTTTAGTCTCCGGCCCCCAACATCGTACAAACTGTACAAACTCTACTTACGTTTCGTTTAACAGTTTGTAAACTTGTTGGTCCCCACCTTAAGCACTCCGACTAAAAGAAAAAATATATTATTGTACTATAACAAAAGAATTATCTATTTTTTACAATTTAAGCCCGTCCCCTTTTGCATCCCCTTTTGCAAAAACTATTGAAAAACAAATGCAATTGTGATAAGATAAGTGCATAACCAATAAAGGAGGTTACGTATTATGGCAAACTTAAGATTTAAGGAAGCATTTGAAGTCGTTTTCGATGAGAACGGCAACGTAAAACTCTGTGGACGGGAAGCTTGCAAGAGGCTGATTAAGGCTTGTATGGCGTTGGAGCCGAAAATGTATTTTGGCAATCCTATTACTGGTCAGCTCAACCTTAATAGCTATCCCATTATGAAAAAGCTTTACGACGAGCAAAAATAAGAACCTGACCCGACATAGCAATCAAAGATTGCAGTCGGGTACCCCAGAACCTTGTTGTCTTCTACAATAAGGCTTGATAGATGCCTGCTTCGAGAAATCGAGGCAGGCATCTAGTAATGCTATATACTTATTTATGATGTATATAAATGGTATATAGTAACATATAAATGAGAGATAGAACTTAAATGAAAAGTAAACATAATATTATGTTGACTTTTTATGCGCTTTATAATATAATATTAAGCACATTATGTTGGATAGCTCAAGTGATAATTTACTTAGCAAACACAACAGTGTAAAATACACGAAAGAAAGGAGTATTATTTATTCGCACATTGAAAATTTAATAGGAAAGGAGTAAGTATGGGATTTCGTATCGTACTTCATTAAAGAGCAAGAGTAAGAAACGCAAATAAGCAGACTAATGAGGAGGCATAAAATGGCAAGTTTCTTGAAATATGCACCTGAAAAAGTTATTTGTCCGATTTGTGGAGGAGTACATGATTATCAATTAGGCAAACTAAAATTAGGATTGCTCTATCTTAATAATATTGTATCCTTAGGTAACGAAGAGATTTGTTTGACTGTACATTTTAATCAGCCTGAAGCTGGATTTTATTATTGTGGTAGTAGTTCGAACTGGATTATGGATACACTTAGACTAAATACAAGGTTGTTCGTCGCAGATAGAAGTAATAATTCTCTATATACTGTAGTTGATTTGGAAGAAATAGGGAGAATCAATCAACGTTTTGGCTTTATCTTTTCAGAGGAAGACTTTGAAGAGATTATAGCAGATGGAGAGTATAGTGTCATCAACTCGAAAAAGTCTGAAGACACAAATACCACAACATCTAAACAGGAGGATACGAAGCCACTGAATAACACCAATTCGGCTACTGCAACTACTGCTAAGGAGAAAGAAACAATGCCTGAGAATAACACCAGTTTGACCACTGATACTACTACTAAGGAGGAAGACAAGATGACTGAGAACAAAAACAATCCGACCACTGGTACTACTTCTACTACTGCTTTGACCACTACTACTGCGTCCAATGCGTTGCCCATCGATTTCAAATCGATTTCGAAAAAGTTGGGTATTGACATCGGCATCTTGCACGATGAGCGCATTAGTAGTACCATCATTGGTACTGCTATCAAGTGCGTGGATGGTCAGTACAGGGTGTATGACCGGCAGAAGAAGCAGGTTACTACCTATGATGATTTGGCAACTCTCAAATTGCCGATTATCAAGTTCGCTGTTACCTCTGTGAAAGAGGGCGATACCATTTGGTACGTTGGAGAGCCCTACTGTGTGGATTCTGTTAATGACAACATTGTTAAGGCAACCAATATTGTTAACCTTACCAAGGTTGGCATTGTTCCCAATATGAATCCGTTGGGAGTTCCCTGCTATGTCAAGCTTTTCTCTTTGGGAGATTTGCTCGGTTTCACTGGTGAGAATACCAATAACCAGAAGATTCTTCTGTGGGTACTTACTATGGTTGGCCAGCAGTTCTTCAGTGAGGGCATTGACAATGCCAATGCCAAGATTTTGGAGTATACTTCCAAAGCAGAGAAGTACATTCAGTACTTGGTGCCCTTTGCAATTGTGGCCTTTGCAGGCTATGCAATGAAGGGCGAAAGCGACCTTAGCGTTAGCAATATTGCTAGCACTGCAAAGAAGTCTCTCGGCATTGACTTGGAGGTTCTGAAAGATAAGAAAAATCTCAAGAAAATCCTTGTCATCGGTGGTGCTGCATTTGGCACTATTATGTTCTACAAGAACCAGGCTTCGAAGAAAATCGCAGAAAATGGGGAACCGGCAGATGTCCAGTCCATTATGGATAAGTTGGTGGCAACTATCAAGCCCTTGCAGGCAAGTATTATGAAGATGTTGCCTGCGGCTCTTGCAATTTGTGCTGTCAACCTTCTGAGCAATGATAAGTTTGACATTGAGGACATCAAGAATCAGGTTACTGGAGCATTTTACATTGCTCAGGATGTGATTTCCGAAAAGTTCCATTTGAGCGAAGATTTCTTCAGTGCTGAGAACCTGAAGAAGGTAGCTGTTCTTGCCGGCATTGCCATTGCCGTTTTTATTGCTTATGGCCATCAGACCAAAGCAAATCAGGAAGGGCAGGCACAGGCTGACAATTTGGTGAACCAGATTCTTCCCGTTATTACGCCGTTCCTGCCGTTGCTTGTTCTTGTTATTCCTGCAATGAAGAAGTTCTTTGCAGACCATGGGCAGAATGTGGAACTCCCCGAGGGAACCGATACTTCGGACGAAAGCTCGGAAGAGGCACAGACACCTGAAAATGTGGATGATGGGGAAAAACAGAAAAGTACTGATGCAAGTACTGATACCGAGGACCACCCCACTGAAGAATAACAAAACAACAAATATGGTTGCAAAGTTATTCTGCAAAAAAATTACTCCTAATAAAGAGTAAGAGCAACTGAATAAGTAATACACTTAGAGCCCCTGAGACAATGTCTCAGGGGCTCTTACCATAAGTCAATAATATGAAAAATTTAGAGAAAATTACTTGCTAAAAGACTCATTTATGAACTGGAAAACAATACGCTCAATACTAGCCCACAAACGTTCATAATTAAAAATATTTCCCGTATAGGACTTCTTTTCAGCGATATATTCTTCCAATTCCTTTTTCCAAGTCTTCTTGCGTCTGTTATCGAAGACCTCCATTCCGGTGTTCGGAAGAACTTCCGGAATTTCTGCAACGGTCTGCATAGATACAAGCCCATCTCTAATGAGCAACTGATTGATTTCAGTATACGACCCATACATACCGTCCTGCGAAAAGAAAGTAGGAACGTCCCATTCCAAGTGATTTCTGGGGTTGATAACTTTCATATTCTTATTATCCCAGATGAACTCAGGAATAAGGAATTCCTCAATGAAAAAGTTATCCAAATAAAGATGGCAGTACATACCAAACTTAATAGGATTAGTAGGAACATAAAGCTCCTCTTTCACGGCTTCCATATCAGGAACAAAGAATCCCTTAACAGAAGCATCCTTGCGATAATGAGACTTTTTCTTGTCGACTGCCAAATCGGGAATCAAATTTCCCGCCATAAAGCTTATCTTGTCCAAGTCTAAGCTAGACGGCAAATGCCGATATACCTCCTCAGCAAAACTAAGATGATACAAAATCCCAGGCATAATATCCTCCTTATTCATTGAATATGGTTGCTATAGATAGCTAGAATACTAGACTATCATAACAAAGTGAATGTTCGATGTTTAAAATTATATCACGTAAACTTAATTATGTCAATCAAACTTGTGCTAATAAATGTATTGACAATTTTAGAAAAAATAAGTATAATTATATTTGTAAAATACAGAATATGCGTGTGCATTTTATAAAAGCATATATGTGAGGAGAAAAATATGATAGCTAAAATATGGAAAAAAGTACTATTTGCTATTTTAATTATTGCTTGTTTATTTAATGTAGTAAATAAGTTAGTTCATAAAGCATCATTAGACCAAGAACTACAAAGTTCAGCAGAATACATACAAGAAAAGCAAATAGAAAATGGTTTATAAAAACAAAAAAATAGGGCTTGAAAAAAACATAAATATATGTTATTATATAAAATAGCGTTTTTTAAAATAATAAAGAAGAGGTGAATACAAAATGAAAGAAGAAATACATCCAAATTATACAGAAGCTACAATTACATGTGCTTGTGGTAATGTTATGAAAACACATTCAACAAAACCAGATATAAAAGTTGATGTTTGCTCAAAATGCCATCCATTCTGGACAGGTAACTTAAAAAGAGAAACAACTGGTGGTAGAGCAGATAAATTCAAAAAGAAATATGGAATACAATAATAAAAGGATAGCAAAAAAGCTATTCTTTTAATTTTTATACATAAAAACCAAAAAAAGTAGAATAATAAAACAAGAGGAGCATCTTATATAATTAGACTTTTTCGAACAATAAAAAATGGATTGGTGTTATGGATAAAAAGATTTATGAAGAATTAAATAAAAAGCTAGATAATCTAAATTATGCTTTGACCAAAAGCAAAGTCTTAGACTTAGTAGAACTCCTAGGAAACAAAAAGGAATTGTTTTTTAGAAATATTTGGACAGGAATTGTTAAAGGAATTGGTATTGGTATTGGTGTAACAATTATTACAGCAATAATTATTATTGTATTGCAAAAAATTGTAACATGGAACATACCAGTAATAGGAGAATATATAGCAGATATAGTAGATATTGTACAAAATAGTAGATAAATCTTATAGTTTTTTATTTGCTTTCTATATAAACCGTAGATAATAATTAAAAAAATAGAAAATTTAAATTTTTTACAATTTTCTATTTATTTTTTTGCTTTATTTATATATAATGTATGAAGATTTAGAAAGGGAGACAGTCTCCAATTTCTACTTTATTATAATAATGCATATAATTAAAAAAGAAACAAACTTGAGAGGATGGAAAATATGAATTTAGCAAATAAGCTTACTTTATTTAGAATTATTTTAGTACCAATTATTTTAATAATACCGTTTTTTAA
>CALXWT010000006.1 GCA_944392445.1 uncultured Clostridia bacterium | reverse complement strand
CAAAGAGAAGTAGGACTTGACGTAGTATTTGTGCTAGATATTTCAGGAAGTATGAGAAAAGATAGTATTGAAGGTATACCAAAAGTAATATCAATGGTAAATGCAGTTAATAAAGCTATGACAGAGATTATGAAAGATAGAAATAATAAAGTAGGAATAGTATTATTTACTACCGATGCTACAGTACTATTACCACTAAATGTATATACAGCAAGAACAACTTCTAATGGAATAGGACAATATATACAATATACAACGCATGAAGATGCTGACGGACATGACTTGTATTTCATAAATGCAAATGTAACTGGAATGGCACAAAACACCACTGAGGTTACGGGAGACGAAAGCATGCAGATAGGGCTAGCAAAAGGTGCAGATATGTTATTACAACAAGAAGATACTGAAAATCGTCAACCTATAACTATACTATTATCTGATGGTGTACCATGGTATTCAACTACAGAGTATGATAATGTAACAAGTGACAACTGTACTGAAATATATCAAGACTTTGCAATAAACAATTATTTAACAATATTGACTGCAAATTATTATAAAAATAAAGTGACCGAACATTACAAAGATGCAGAGGCTTTAATGTATACAATTGGATTCGACTTAACAAGTATTACTGCGCAAACATTATTAAATCCTAGCGAGGAAAATGTAAATGCTTGTATTGAATCAGGGCAAGCAGAGGCAACAACCTTGTATAACTATTTAACCGGAATTGAATACATAATAAATGGAAAAGAAGTGCGAAACCCATATACAGAGTACAATTATGCTGATGGTGCATATATTGGAGAAATGACTGCAGAGGAATTAGATGAAATTTTTGCTGGAATAATTGAAGAGATTAATAAAGTGTATGAAACAACTACAGTAGAAACCTCAAATATAAATATGGATGTATATAGAATAGAATTTGAAAACTTGGATACTAATGAGAATATTACCATTGTTTTAGATAATCAATCACAAGAATACACATTACAAGAGCTATTAGCCTCATCAACTGTAATTCAAGAAAATGGAAGATATTATATGGACTTAAAATCAGCTATGTTTACTAATGTGTATGTAATAGACATAACATATTATGAGGCAGAAAGCACAGTGGGAACACTAACCAGCAATTCACTGCTTAGCCCAATACCTTTACTTGGAGAAATTAGAGAGTATATTGGTAAATAATTGAATTTTTTTATATGAGAATTGGTTTGTATGAAGATTTGCTAAATTAACGATATTTACAATTGTACTTAAATATGTTACAATATAAGTACAATTGTAAAGAGGTGATAATATGGAAGAAAAAATAAAAGAACTTCTAAAACAAAATAATGGAATAATTACAACTAAGCAAATTGAAGAAATAGGTATTTCAAGAGTTCATATAAAACAATTTATAGAAAGTGGTACTATTGAAAGAGTAAAAAAAGGTATATACATTTCAAGAGATATGTTAGAAGATGAATTTTATATATTTCAACTTAAAAATAAAAATGCCATATTCTCATATAATACTGCCATGTATCTTTTTAGAGCAAGTGAAAGAACACCAGACAAAATTGATGTAACAGTATATAGTGGATATAATGTACAGAGATTCCCTAACAACATGAAGGTACATTATGTAAAGAAAAATTTACTTAATCTCGGAGTAGCTATAGTAAATTCTCCATCTGGCTTCAAAGTAAAAGTTTATAACATGGAAAGAACTATATGTGATATTCTAAAAGATAGAAATACAGGTGTAGATAAAGAACAAACAAATAAATTTATTAGGAATATGATTGTACATAATCAAGTAGATTTAAATAAAATATGGGAATATGCAAAAGAACTAAAATGTACCAAGCAATTAGAAACAGTAATGGAGTGGATTATATGATAAAAAATGCAAAATCATTAAAAGATAAAGCTAGAAATGTAGCTAGTGAGAATGCTATTTCGATTCAACAAGTATTGCAAAATTATATGTTTGAAAGAGTATTAGAAAGATTATCAAAATCAGAATATAGAGAGAATTTTATTATAAAAGGCGGTTTGCTATTATCTTCAATAATGGGAATAGTATAACTGAGTTAAGAAATATAAAAGAAACCATTAGAATATTAGAGAATAATCCGTTTTTAAATAGGTTATGGCTAGATTATTCTCAAAAACATGAATATTCAAAGAATGTAAGTTTTAACGATACAATTAAGGCTATAAAGATTATAGAAGAAACTATCTTTTCTAATAATGAAATCAAATCAGCAGTTACACAAATTTAAATATTTTTAAAATTTGCAAAAGGGGACGGGCTTAAATTGTAAAAAAGGTAACATAATTAAAATTTTTTACAATTTAAGCCCGTCCCCTTTTGCAAATTTTTTGTATAAATTTAGAAAAAACACACATAATAAAATAGAAATAAATAATGAAAGGAAGGAATTTAAATGCCAAATTTAAGTCAAGTAGAATTACAAAACTTAAGACACTTTATAGGAGCGCATGAAACATCTTATCAAAAACTAAATACTTATGCATCTCAAGCTGTAGACCCACAAATAAAGCAAATGTTTACAAAGGCTGCACAAGACAGCCTAAACACAAAACAAAAATTAATGTCGTTCTTAAATAACTAAAATTTATAAATTTTAGTTTAATAAGGTTAAATTGCAAGAAACATTAATCTATGTTAAAAAAATAAAATGGAGGTATATATAATGGACGAAAAAACAATGGTAAATGATATTTTGTCAGGAGTAAAAGCAAATCTTGGATCATACCAAACAGCAATATCGGAAACAGAGAATATGCAGTTAAGACAAGCATTACAACAAATAAGAAATAGTGATGAAAGCTTTCAATACGAGCTTTTTAAAACAGCTCAAGCAAAAGGTTACTATAAACCAGCACAACCTGCAACAGTTACGGAAATACAAACAGTAAAGAGCGAGATGCAATAAAATAAGGCATATAAAGGCTAATAAGCAAAAAAGTTTTAGAATCTAATGCACTAAACGAAACATTAACAGAAAAATAAAGAAAAAAAGAGCAATTAAAAGGAAAGTTAAAGATAATTAAAATAAAAAAGAATTTTAAACATATTTAAAAATTGTTTAAAATTCTTTTTTAATATACAATAACACTGTCAAAAATCTAATGTAAAAAGTCTTACGGAAATAGGACTTTTTATTAAAGAAAGGAATGTTTATTATTAATATTTTAAGGAAAATTGCAATAACTACTAGAAAATCTATCAAACTATTAATTTTAATGTTTTTAGCAGCTGTTGTTTTAATTGGACTTGTAGTATTATTTTATAATCCAACCTATGAGGTAAGTTTGAATGGAGAAGTTGTTGGCTATACTTCAAATAAAAGCGAGTTACAAGAAAAAATAAATGCATACACACAAGAGGATGAAGAAAACAACATAGCATTTATTCAAATTGATGCAATGCCTACATATAAACTATGCTTACTAAAAAAAGATGTAGAAACAAATGATGATGAAATATATGCAAAAGTCACAGAAAATGGAACACCATATTACAAGTATTATGCAATAACAGAAGGGAAAAAAGAAAAATTTTATTTATCATCATTTAAGGATGCAGAAGAGGTAATAGAGCAACTTGAAGAAAAAGATAGTGCTAACCAAGACGATTTAGGCATAGTAGAAAAATATGGTAAAGAGCTAAAAGAATTTGCAAGTGTAGAAACTTGTGTATCTGAACTTTATGAAAAAAAAGTAGTAGTTCAATCATATTCTTACTCATATGCACCAGCATCAAACTATAGTACTGGTTCTTCATCAGGAAACGTTAGTTTAGGTATAAGCCTTATAAATCCTGTATCGGGAATTATAACTTCAAGATTTGGAAGTAACGACAGTGTAAGAGACCACTCTCATTCAGGACTTGACATAGCAGCACCTTATGGCACAACAATAAAGGCAGCAGCTTCTGGTACAGTAACATATTCTGGAAATGCCGGAGACGGTTTCGGAAATTATGTAATAATTTCACACGGAAACGGAGTAACAACAGTATATGCTCATTGTAGCTCATTACTAGTTTCAGCAGGGCAAACAGTTAGCCAAGGAGAAGCAATAGCTAGAGTTGGTTCAACAGGAAACTCAACAGGAAATCATTTGCACTTCGAAGTAAGAAAAAATGGGGTTACATTAAACCCACAATATTATACATATTAGAGAATGTGGACAAAAGGGACACTCCTTTTTGTCCACATAATTTCTTTTTCTCGTATTTATTACAAATCATTAAAAAAGTGTGGACAAAAAGGAGTGTCCCTTTTGTCCACGACATCTATTTTTTTGAAAAGTAATTAAAACTCTTTTTAAAAGCATTATTTTTTATAAACAATGCTCCAGACTCATATATTCTATGAACATATAAATCTGGTTCTGGCACATATACTGCAAATTCAGTAATTGCTGTAAAGAAGCCAGTTATGTTTTTGTATTCTGTATTTATGTCAGATAATACTAAATAATATCCATTATTATATGTATATAAGCATATATTTCCTGCTAACTTTGCAGAATCTATAAGTGGGTTTCTAGTCATATATTCAATAAAATTACAATAATCATCAAACGTGTTAAATTTATAAACAAGGCAAGTCTCATTTACATTATTTACTTTTCTCTTTATTTTAGGCCTTTTTTTTGGAGTAGCATATAAAGTCTTTTTATTTCCCTCTGGCACAATTCTTGTAATAGTCAAAACAAAATCGTTTTCTGTCATAGCTAAAGCTTCTATTTTAACCTTGCAATCTCTAGTTTTAAAGCCTACTTTTTCCTCTGCTTCTTCAAGCATATCTAAAAATAGGTCTTGAGACTCAATAGAATTAGACATAAAATCGTGAAAATCTATATCTTTTTCCTCCAAATCACGAATTGATAAGGTTATTCTTATTTTGTTATCACTAAGTTTTTCAAATTTCATTAACTAAAAATCCTCCATAAATTTAAAAATAGTATTTCTTGAGCTACGCATCTATATGTTTTGAAACACAGAAATAAAACTACTACATTATTATATTTTATATATTGTAAAAATGTAACTACAAATATAACACAAAAATAAATAAAATAAAAGATATTTTAATAAATTTATTGTAACATAATAAAATAAAAAAATAAATAGAAAAACTTTCCTAGAAATCTTGAAAAAAATCCATATACAAGATATAATACTCTGTGTATAAATATGTGAATATATGCAAAAGAGGAGGATATAATAAATATGGCAACAAGAGAAAAAAATATATGGATACTAATAGTGTTCATTTTATCTGGAATAGTAGTAGGAGGATTACTTGGAAATCTTGCAGGACGTGTTGATTTTTTATGGTGGCTATCTTATGGAGAAACCTTTGGACTATCGGAGCCAATAACACTAGATTTACAAGTTATACAACTAACATTTGGACTTATGTTTGAAATTAACATATCAAGTATTATAGGAATGGTGCTTGCGATATTTATTTATAAAAAAATCTAAATATATAAATTTATATATAGGGGGCATAAAGGAAAGGACTGAAAAAAATGAAAGTTAAAGAGCTTCCTATATCAGAAAGACCATATGAAAAACTAGAAATGTATGGAGAAAAAGCTTTATCAAATGCGGAATTAATAGCTATTATAATAAAAAGTGGAACAAAAGAAGAAAGTAGTGTAAATATAGCACAAAGAATATTAGCACTAGATAAAAACGGAGAAAACAACTTAAGCTTTTTACAAAATGTGTCAATAAAAGAATTTATGAGTATAAAAGGGGTTGGCAAGGTAAAAGCTATACAATTAAAGGCTATCTGTGAGCTCACAAAAAGAATGTCAAAACCTTTTGATGCTAGTCAAATACAAATTAATTCACCAAAAGATGTAGCCAAAATACTAACTAATGAAATGAAGTATGAAAAACGAGAGATTGTAAAAGCTATAATCCTTAATTCTAAAAATATAATAATTAAAATTGTAGACATCTGCTTTGGAGGAACAAATTCTACAATTATTTCGCCAAAAGATGTGCTACAAGAAGTTATCAAATTAGGAGCACCAAAGATTATTTTAGTACATAATCATCCAAGTGGAAATCCAACACCAAGCAAAAAAGATATAGAATTTACAGAAAGACTATTAAAAGCGTCTAAAATTATAGGAATAGAGTTTTTAGACCACATTGTAATTGGAGAGTATGGGTACAGAAGCATTTTTCAAATAATGCTAGAGGATGAGAAAAAAATATAATTGCCATCATGGAGGGGTTTAAATGAATTTATTTGGAAGATCAAAAGATATCGGAATAGACTTAGGTACAGCTAATACTTTGGTTACACTAAAAGGAAAGGGGATAGTGTTAAAAGAGCCATCGGTTGTTGCTATAGATAAAAAAGCACATAAAATACTTGCAACAGGGCATGAAGCAAAAGAAATGCTTGGCAGAACGCCAGATGGAATAAAAGCTATTAGACCAATGAAAGATGGCGTTATAGCAGATTTTACTGCAACTCAGTTAATGCTAAAAAATATAATATATAAAATATGTAAAAGATATAATGTCAATAAACCAAGAGTAGTGGTAGGTGTACCATCAGGAATTACAGAAGTAGAAGAAAGAGCAGTTGAAGAAGCTATTTTACAGGCAGGAGCAAGAGAGGTTTATTTAATAGAAGAGCCAATGGCAGCAGCAATAGGAATAGGACTAGAGGTTGCAGAGCCAACTGGAAACATTGTGGTAGATATAGGTGGAGGTACAACTGAAGTTGCGGTAATTTCGTTAGGGGGAATTGTTGTAAGCAATTCTATAAGGATTGCTGGAGATGAATTAGATGAAGATATAGTAAACTTTGTAAGAAAAGAAATGAATCTGGCAATAGGAGATACAACTGCAGAACAAATAAAAAAGGAAATTGGATGTGCTAAACCATTATTAACAGAACTTACTATTGAAGTAAGAGGTAGAGACTTAAGCTCTGGCTTACCACAAACTGTACAAATTACCTCAAGCCAAGTAGAAGAAGCAATGAGAGAATCCATTGAGAAAATTATAGAAGTAATAAAACAAACATTAGAAAGAACTCCACCAGAGCTTTCATCTGACATTATGGAAAAAGGTTTAGTACTTTGTGGAGGAGGAGCCTTAATAAAAAATTTAGATAAATTAGTAGCAGAAAGAACCGAAATGCCTGTATATGTTGCAGAAACACCATTGGACTGTGTAGTTAAGGGAACAGGCAAAACACTAGAAGACTTAGAAAGATTAAAAACAATTTTAATAAATGCACGAAAAAGGAAATAAAAAAGGAATGATTAGCTAAGATGTATAAAAACAAGAAAAAGGGTATAGCAGGTATTATTATAACAATAATAATTATTATTTTATTAGTAGTATTTACTAATAGCAATATTAATCAAGTTTCGTATATTCAAGATATATGCAATATATTTGTCATGCCAATTCAAAATGGATTTACCTATCTAAAAAATAAAATATCTGGAAATAATAGCTTTTTTGCTGATATGGACACCTTAAAAGCCGAAAACGAAGAACTAAAGAAAAAAAATAGTGAATTAGAACAATCTCTAAGAGAGTTAGAAATAATAAAAGCCGAAAACGAAACTTTAAAAGAATATGTAAATTTAAAAGATAAGTATGCAGATTATAACACTATTCCAGCAGATGTAATAAATAGGGACATTAGTAATTATAGTAGCACTATAATTATAAATGTAGGTTCTGATGATGGTATAAAAGAAGAAATGACAGTTATAGCAGATAGTGGATTAGTAGGTCACGTAATATCAGTAACAAATAATACTGCAAAAGTGCAAACAATAGTGGACACAGCTAGTGCTGTTACAAGTACTATAAGTACAACAGACGACACAATAGTGGTTCAAGGAACTTTAGAAGACAAATCTACCTTACGAGCTACATTTATACCTACAGATGCAGTTGTTTTGCAAGGAGATAGTGTGGAAACCTCTGGAATAGGTGGAATATACCCAAAAGGAATACATATAGGAACAATAACAGAAGTAGTAAACACAAGCAACATAACAGATAGATATGCAATAGTACAAACAGCAGTTGATTTTAATAAATTAAATACGGTGTTGGTTATAACCAATAGTGTAGAACAATAAAAGGTAGAAGAAAAAACATTTGGGCTAAGAAGTAAAGGAAAATAAAAAGTAAACATAGAAAGGAAGACCAAGAAATTTGAAAAAAGTATTATCAATAGTATTAATAATATTAAGCTTTTTAATAATATATTTTATTCAGTCAAACCTTTTCTCGTGGTTTACTATAGCAAATGTAAAACCCAACTTATTCGTTATATTTATATTATGTATCGGTTTATTTGCTGGTAAAAAATTAGGTTTAATATTTGGAGTAATATTTGGCTTTTTTCTAGATGTAGTAATAGGGCGCCAAATAGGAATATCGGGAATTATGCTTGGCATAATTGGACTATTTGGAGAGTATTTAGACAAAAACTTTTCAAAAGAAAGTAGAATCACAATAATGCTCATGATAGCTACATCTACAGGCGCATACGAAATAGGTTGTTACATATTTAATATAATAGTTTTAGGTGTTAATGTAGAAATATTAGCATTTATAAAAATATTACTTATAGAAATAATATACAATTTACTAATTACAATAGTAATATATCCTCTAATTCAGCGATTAGGACATGCTCTAGAGGAAATTTTCAAAACCAAAAATATACTTACGAGGTATTTTTAATAATATAAATTAAAAATATACTATGTTTAGAACAACTACTAAAACTAATGGAGGTGAGTCATTGAATAAAGAAAAAAATAGAAATGATAGAGTAAGGTACAACATACTTACAACAATAGTATACATAGCTGGGATAATATTGTTAATACAACTGTTTAATTTGCAAATTATACATGGAGCAGAATATAGAGAAACATCAAACTCAAGGCTTACCAGAGAATCTGTAGTTAAAGCAGCCAGAGGCTCTATAAAAGATAGAACAGGTGTAGAACTAGTTAGAACAGAAACAGGGTATAGTGTAGAAATATATAGCACAAAAGTAAGCAACGAAGAGTTAAACTCGGCAATTAAGCTATTTATAGAAATATTAGAAGATAATGAAGATAGCTATATAGACAATTTGCCGATTACAGTAGATCCGTTTGAATTTACATCAACAGATGAAGAAACTCAAAAACAGTGGAAAGCAGAGAATGAATTGGACGAAAATTTAACAGCAGAACAAGTATTTTATGCTTTAAAAGAAAAATATGAAATTACAGAAGAAGATGTTGCTATTGCAAGAAAAATTATGACGGTAAGGTATGAAATTTCTAGTATAGGTTATAGTAGTACGAGGTCAGTTACAATTGCAAAAAATATAAGCAATACATCAGCAGTACAAATAAGAGAACAAAATGCAAAATTAGCAGGTATAAATGTTATTACAGAACCAATAGTTTCATATACATCTGGAAATTTAGCTTCACACATTTTAGGGTATGTAGGAGCAATAAGTGGAGAGGAATATAGCACAAGAAAAGATACATATAGAAATGATGACATAATAGGCAAAGACGGAATACAAAAAGTATTTGAAGAATACCTAAAAGGCACAGATGGTGTAAAGCAAGTGGATATGACAGTAGATGGAGCAATAACTAGTGAGTATATATCAGAAGAGGCTGTGGCAGGCTCTGATGTAATACTTACAATAGATGCAAACTTGCAAAAAGTAGCAGAAGATGCATTAGAGCAGAATATAAAAGATATTGCAGATGGAAAATACGGAGAAGGAAATGATGCAGATGCTGGTGCTGTGGTAGTTATGAATGTTAATACTGGAGAAATTCTAGCAATGGCAAGTTATCCAGACTATAATCCAGAAAGGTACTCGGAAGAATACGATCCAAATGATGAAACGGGGAAATACTATAACAGAGCAATAAGAAGCATTTACGCTCCAGGTTCTACTTTTAAAATGGTTGTGGCATCAGCTGCTTTAGATACAGGAGAAATAACAACGAAAACTAGAATAAATGATACAGGAGTATACCCTTATGGAGATGGACAAGCTTGTTGGTATTATAGAAGTTATGGTGTAGGACATGGCTACTTAAACTTAACACAGGCTATAAAATACTCATGTAACTATTTCTTCTATGATTTAGGTTATAGAATGGGAATAGATATAATAGCAAAATATGCAGGACGTTATGGTTTAGGGAAAAGAACAGGTGTTGAGTTAATGGGAGAAAGTAGTGGAATAGTAGCAAGTAGAGAGTATGCAAATAGTATAGGATATACAACATGGTACCCAGCAGATACATTATCTGCAGCAATAGGTCAAAGTTTTAACTCATATACTCCTATTCAAATGGCAAGATATATAAGCATGGTTGCAAATGGTGGCAAAAATGTAGATGTAAGTATTATAAAATCAATAATAAATCCTGACGGTACAGAAGTATCAAGAGAAGAAATAGAAAACTTCGTAAAAGATACAGTAGGCACAGAAAATGAGCTTACAGAAGATTTAAATATAACTGAAGAGAACTTAGATGCAATTAGAGAAGGAATGAAAGGTGTTACAAGCGAAGCAGGAGGAACTGCATACTCAACATTTGCAGATTTCGATATAGCCATAGCAGGAAAAACTGGTTCTGCACAAACTGGAATTGACGGAGAAGCACATGGATGGTTTGTTGGATTTGCACCTTATGATGAACCAGAAATTGCAGTAGTAGTATTAGTAGAAAAAGCAGGATCTGGAGGTAATACAGCTATAGTTGCAAAAGAAATAATGGAAGAATACTTTGGCATGAACTCAGAAAAAGTAACAGAAGATAAGAATGCACAATCAAGTACAGAAAGTGTAAGATAAACTAATGATGCAAGAAAGTCAAAATATATTAATTTTTTTACTAGCTTTATTAGCTAAGAAAGGGTAAAACAAATTATGAGCAATTGTATTAATATAAGTATAAAGAAACATCAGGTAGTTATTAGAATAGACGAAAATGCTGAACAAAGAGAAATTATATCCGACTTAAAGAAGAAAATAATTGAATTAAAAAATTTGTATAAAGAAGATACTACACCAATATTAATTACTGGAAAAGTATTAAAAAACAAAGAAATGGATGAAATACAAGCTATAATAAAGAAATTTATAGATGTACAAATTGAGTTTGATAGTCCTAAGGTTTTAGGCTTACACGGAATAAAAAAGACTTTTTATAAAGAAGTAGCTACTTCAGAAACTAAATTTCATAAAGGCTCATTAAGATCTGGACAAAGGCTCGAGTTTGAAGGAAGTTTAGTAATAATAGGTGATGTAAATGCTGGAGCCGAAGTTATAGCTAGTGAAAACATAGTAGTGCTTGGAATATTAAGGGGACTAGCACATGCAGGAGCAAAAGGAAATAAAGATGCAATAATAGAGGCTTCTGAAATAGATGCAGTACAAATTAGAATAGCAGATAAAATTAAAGAAATAGAAAAAGACGATAGCGAAATTAAGCAAATAAAAACGTCTGCATATATAAACGATAAGGACGAACTTATATTAGAATAAAATGTTTGAAAAAAGAAATATCTAAAAATAAAAAAACATCCCACTTAATTTAAATGGGATGTTTTAAGATAATAGTAACATAATCAAAGCAATAAACAAATACTCATCTTGCACACCTTCCTTATATAAAAAGAAAATAAGACATAACAGCAAAATATCGTCTGAGTAAAGCTTAATACCTAAGATTTCAAAAAAATTTTCTTCATCAACTTTATTATTTTTATCTTTATTTTCTCTAGAGGCAGTAGGAGGAGTATTCTGACTAATTCGATTAAAATTGCTATTGTTAGTCTGAATTCTAGCCGTATTTCCAATAAAATTACCATTTTTATTCTTATTATTTATAGTAGATTTTCTATAATAATGACCATAATCCGTAGAAATATTAGAACTGTTAACACTTTGTGGATAACTCCTATACGATTTAGTAGGAAAATGTGGATAAAAAGGAAAATTATATGTCATTTTTATTCTCACCACCTAGGGAATTAAACATTTCAAAGGCTTTTCCTAAACCAAATAGACCTATATACTGATCTACTTTCTTCTGCCTACTTTCTTTTAAATAAGGCTTTAAAGAAATTAAAAGGTTTGCTCTCGGGTCATTTTTATTTGTTTTCATAGAATCCATTATTTGTTTCATCTTTAAAATTGTGTTTATGTCTATATCTGGAATGGCAGAATTAGAATCATTAAAACTATTATTAGAATTCTTAGTATTATTGCCAGAATTATTAGGACTACCAAAATCTTTATTAGAATTATTGCTATTAGAGGAATTTGTAAAACTATTTAAAGCATTCTTAAGTTCATCTGGAAACTCATTATTCTGCAACATTTTATTAAACTGCTCCATTATATTATTCATATCGTTATTGTTCATTTAAATCCCTCCAACATAAAAAATTATTCTGCAATATGTCATATTACTTATTCTTTTTAATCTCATTTATAATAGAATTTGTATCATTATTCTTTAGCATTTGGCTAACTTTACTAATTCCCTGTTCTAAATCTTTCTTATCCATTTTTGCTAGCATAGACATAAGCTGAGCTATATTCATATTGCCACTATTAGAATTGTTATTATCACTCATAAATAATCACCCCTATATTAATATATGTTTAAAAAGCTATAATATAATATGTTGAAAAAATTAAAAGTGTGCTTGTAAAAAAACTTTGTAAAACTGTAACAAAAATGTAATATAAATTTAATATTTCTCTTAATTTTGAGTCTCCGTAAAGCTTTTTTGAAAAGAGAATATATAATAAATAGAGTAAAGGTTGAAATATTAATAAAAAATGCTAAAATAGGGTTATAATATGTTATATTGTCTAAAAAGGTATATTTTGGAACACATTTTCTATACAAAGCAATGAAAATGTAGAAAGTAAACCAAGATGTACATAAAAAGTTTATGAAATTTGAGGAAAAGACCGAAAAGTATTGAAAAAACAACAAAAATGTCGTATAATATATTATATGTTAAGATAATAAATGGAGGTTATTATGAGTAAACTATTTGAAAAAATTATTGCACTAATTATGGTTGTAATATTAATGAGCGCTAACCTATTAATAATAGGTGAGTTCACTATTGCTCAAGCATTAAGTGATGAAGAGTTAAATAAACAAACAACTAGAACTAATCAAAAAAATGTTGAATTTAACTCGTATTTTTATGGAGAAATTCATAACCAAACCTTTGATATAGGCGCAGAAGATGCCAGAATATATTTAAGGGTTACAGTTAATAATGCTGGATATGTAGCAGAAGGAACAATGGTTGAATTTCAAAATGCAAACTTTAGAATAAAAGAAGGGCTAGAAAACGAATATATTAAAAGCATTGACATAGCAAATAACAAAATTGTTCTAAATAAAATAAATAACGGTTCAAACGTTATTATAGAAATTCCAATAGAAATCTTAGAAGGAGACAACGTAACGTTAGACTACTTCGCAAAAGAGTCGACAACTAAACTTTCTGGAACATACATGGATGGAGAAGGAGAAGAGCAATCTGTTGAAAAAGAAATAGTAAATAAACTTTCTTGGAGAGGAACAGCAGAAGCAGAACTAAATGTAGAAGCCATAAAATACATTCCATATAATATAGAAGGAAATGCAAGTGAAAGTGTAAATATAAATTCTAATGAAAGCACAGAAACTAATGCTAACGAAAACACTACTCCAGAAATAGGTGTTGACATAGGAACAGGAGAAAATGCAGAAACCAACACAGAGACTAGTGCAGAACCAGAGCAAAGCATAGACGATTGCTACGGAGTAATGGTACAAACAAAAGTAAATTCAAATGTAAAAGATAGTAGTTTACCTATAAAAAATACAACAATAGAAATAACAGCACCAGAAATAAATAGTGCTAAGCCTACAGTAGTAACCGTTGTAGCAAACAAAACAGAAGCTACTAATGGAAAAACAGATGGTTTAGAATTTACAAATAGTAACTACTCATATAATATAGAAGAAGGAAAAGTAACTATAAACACAGCAAACTTACAAGATAGTATTTCTTGGAAAAAGAATGTTACAGACGAATACTTAGTTACATATATATTTGAAGGAAAAGATATATACGATTATGTAATGCAAAACGGATTAAATTGTGCTACAACAACAGTTGCAAACTTAACATTATATAATAATGAAGAAAGCACAGTAACAACAAATGCAATTACAGAAATAGCATATACAGAGCCAGTAGGAGAAATAGAAGACTTTAATATTTCTGCTACTAAAGATATAAGTAAAGGATATGTATACGCAAACTATGAAGCAGAAGATAAAGTAGAAACAGAATACTACACAAACTATACCGCAACAATATATAGTACAAAATTAACTACATTAATAGAATTTGCACAAGAATATGATAAATTCCTAACAGAGGAAGAAGCACAAGCATATACAACAATAGAAGAAACAAATTATGCATACAATAAAAGAATAGAAATAAGCCAAGAGGTATTTAATAAAATACTAGGAGAAGATGGAGAAATTACAGTAAAATCGTCAGACGGAACAGAACTTGGGAAAATAAATAAAGAATCTAATTTAGAAAATGGAACTTACAGCTTAGACATAAGTGAAAGCAACAACAATAGATTAGTTATAACTACAACAGCACCTGTTTCTGAAGGAAAAATCGAAATAAAAATAGTAAAAGCTCTAAAAGGACAAATAGATTACTCAAGAACTCAAATGCAAAGCTTTGTAGAACTTAGAGCAGAAGTTGAAGGAAAAACAAATACAACAACATACAACGGAACGATAGAAACAGAGCTTAAAGAACCAGAAACAAAAGTAGAACTAGAGATAAATAAACCAAACTTAACTACAGTTTTAACAAATGAAAATGTAGAAATTAGAGCAATACTTAATACCTCTAGTGTATATAATGGATTATTTGAAAATCCAACATTAAGATTTACATTGCCTTCATACATAAAAAGAGTTAATTTAAAAGGTACAAATATATTACTAGGTAATGGACTAGAATTAGAAAATGCAACACTAACAGGAGAAAATGGACAAGTAGTTATTACAATAGAATTAAAGGGAACCCAAACAGAATATGCAATAGATGCGGAATATAAAGGAGCAATAATAGTATTAAACACAGACTTAACAACAGACACATTAACACCAAGTGGAAGTGATAAAATTACATTAGAATACACAAACGAAAATGAGGTAGCTACAAATACAGAAGGAACTGTATCGGCAGACATTAATTATGTTGCACCAAGTGGAGTAGTTACAGCAAATGGAGTAAGCAACTACAAAGATGGAGAAGATGATGTACTATCTATATCAGAAGAACCAATAACATTACCAATAGACACATACTCAGATGAAAGAACAACTACAGTAGAAGGAACAGTAATAAATAACTACGAAAATGATATAAGCAACATTTCTATATTAGGAAGAATTCCAGCACAAGGAAACACACAAATTGATACAAATAACGATTTAGGTTCGACCTTCTCAATGCCATTACAAACGCAAATACAAGTAGAAGGAGTAGATAACTCAAATTATACAGTATACTATTCAGATAATGCTAATGCAACAAATGATTTACAAGACAGTAATAATGGTTGGTCAACAACAGCAAGAACAACTTCAAAATCTTACTTAATAGTATTTAACGCAGATTACAAAATGGAATCTGGTACAAAAATAGATATAAGTTATGATATGGTAATGCCAGAAAACTTAACACCAGATAATGATGCATATACAATGTATAAAGTATACTATACAAACAATTCTAATATAGGCTCTATGGTAGAGAGCAAAGCTTCATCAGTAATAGGTTTCTCTACAGGAGATGGACCAGAAGCAGAAATAACACTTTCAACAGCAACAGATGCAGTAAGAGGTGGACAAATTGTAGAAATGATAGCTACAATTAAAAATACAGGAGATACAGACATAGAAAATGCAAAATTAAAAGCAATTGCCCCAACAGGAACAGTACATACAGAATTGCCAATAGGAGAGAGAGCTTATGTTGATAGTGATAATTCTGAAAAAATAATAGATGTAGGAACTATAAAGGCTGGTGAAACAGCAACTGTAAGATATGAATTAAGAGTAAATCAAATAATAGCTATGGAAGGATATACTATAACAAAAGAAAATAATGCTTCATTAATAGCAGATAATATAACAGGAGAAATTCAAGCAACTCCATATACATTTACAGTAACAGAAGGAGATTTAGAAATATTAAATATACCAAATGCAGATGCAGACGAAGTATTACGTAAAGGAAGAATTGTAGAATATGCAATATCTGTAGAAAATATTTCTAGAAGTAAAGATTTATCAAATATAACATTAAATTTAAGTTTCCCAGATGGAATAGAAATTAAAGAAGCTTCTTATACAAACTCAAATGGAGAGGCAACTACAGATGGTGTTACTATAAATGGACAAAATATTTCTATGAATATAGGAACACTTGGAAATTTTGGAAGTGACTTAAAAACTAGCACACAAGCATCTATAAAATTTGAAGTAATAGACTTCAAAGGAGACTTAACTTCTATAATAACTGCAACAGCAGACGGAATGGAAACACATTATTCAAATGTAAGAAGATACAGTACAGAAAAAATAGATTTAAGTATAGTGCAAGACGAATTATCAGATATATACATTAAAGAAGGTACAGAATATAGTTATCATTTTAGAATTACAAATAATAGCGAAACAGCTTCAATGACAAACAAAATGAAAATGACACTTCCTGAAGGTTTAACACTTGTAGAAGCTATATATACAATAGGAGAAGATACAGGAAAAACAACAAATTCTTCTAATGGAACTTTTACAGTAGATATTCCAGAAATAGCAGCCGGAGCAACAGCAGAAGTAGAAGTTAAAGTTAGAGCAGATTTATTACCAGATGAGAACGATAAAGAAGTAAAAACATCTGCAACAGTAGAGGCATTTGGCTTTGACCAAGTAACTTCAAACGAAGTAACAGCAATAATAGAATACGACCCAAATGCAAACCATAACCAAGGTGGAAACGGAAGCAGTGGCGGAGGAACTGATGATAAGCCAAACAGATATAGAATAACAGGTACAGCATGGATAGATGCAGATGGTGATGGAGAAAGAGACAGCTCTGAGCAAAAAGTATCGGGTATGGAAGTAATACTATTAAATAAAGACACGAGTGCAATAATTACAGATCCAGACTCAGGAGAACAAAAAAGAACAACAACATCTGATAATGGAACATATACATTTAGTAACTTACCAAATGGAGAATATGTTGTAGTATTTGTATATGACTCATCAAACTATAGCTTAACAGAGTACCAAAAAGATGATGTAAACACAAGATTTAATTCAGATGCAATAGATGTTAATATAACAATAGATGGAGAGAGAAGACTAGCAGGTATGACAGACGTATTAACAGTAAATGGAGAAAATGTAAGAGATATAGATATTGGTATATACACGGCAACTAAATTTGATTTAAGACTAGATAAATATGTAGACCAAATTACTCTTACAACACCTACAATAGGAACAAGAGTTGACGAGTACGAAAGCAATACAACTTTAGGAAAAGTAGAAGTACTAGATAGGAATGTAGGACAAAGTAGTGCAGTAATAGAATACAAAATAGTAATTACAAATGAGGGGTCAGTACCTGGGTATGCTAGCAGAATAGTAGATTACTTACCAGATGATGTAAACTTTAGCACAGAATTAAACCCGGACTGGTATCTATCAGACAATGGAAACATATATAACTCTAGCTTGTCAAACCAAATAATAAACCCAGGAGAAACAAAAGAATTAACATTAATAGTAAGTGTAAATATAACAGAAAGTACTTTAGGAATATTAACTAACAATGCAGAAATATACGAAAGCTATAACGAAATGGGACTAGAAGATATAGACTCAACAATTGCCAATAATGATGGCGAAGAAGACGACATGGGAAAAGCAGAAGTTATACTAGGATTAGTAACAGGTGCTGTAATAATGTATACAGCAATAGCATTAGTAGTAATTACAATGTTAGGATTTGGCATATATGGAATAAAAAAATATATACTAGATAAGAAAAAATAAAGAAAGGAGGAAAGAAAAAATGAAGTCATTAAAAAGCAAGAAGCATAAAAGAATTATTAGTACAATAATTATTTCGATTATGTTAATAACTTTGTCAGTTCTTTGCAGTCCAATATTAGCAAGTGATTATCAAAAAGTAAATGAACTTATTATTGGAGAACAAAATATTGATGCTTTGACAGAAGAGGTAACAAGTACAAGTGGTAGTTCGGATTTTAAAGCGGCAGGAGAATCAGAAGAGACAGAGAGTGTACAAAGTTCAAGCGAGAAAACAACAACCACACTTCCAGATGGAACTGTAGTAGTAACCGAAACTATTACAGAGGAAAAAGAAGATGGTACAACTGTAACTGAGATAATAAAAGAACTTACTAAAGTAGGAGATGTATCTTATGATATTACATACACAGATCCAAGTGGAAATAGTACAGTAATAGAAATAGATCCAGAAGAAATAGCAGAATTCTTAGATAAAGGCTTCCAAATTTCTGGAGAAGATTTAACAGAAGCATTAAAAGGACAATTAACAAATATTGTAGAAGACAAAGTTACAGATTTTCTACAAGAGCAATTAGGAAATATAACAGAAGATTTACCAGGCAACAAAATAACAGAATATTTAACAGATGCTCTAGAAAAAGAACTACCAAACATTGTATCCGATGTTTTATCAGGAGAATTACCAGATATATTATCTGGTGATATAGGAGACAAAATATCAGATGTATTAACAGACTTATCTACAGATAAATTAACAAATGTATTTAAAGATTTATCTAAGAATGTTGTGGAAGATATATTAACAAATATGGCATCGGATATAGTATCAGAAATATTACCAGACTCAATATCAGATACAGTAGTAGACATTGTAATTGATAAAATATCAAACACAACAATAGACGATATTAAGAATATGGTTGATACAGTAACAAACATAACACCAGAGCAAATAAAAGATAGTTTAACAAATATAGTAACTGACTTAGCAAATGATGGCCTTACAAATATAAAAGATAAAGTAATAGACAAAGTAAGTGATGCTGTATCAGAAATATTACCAGACGATTCATTTGATATTACAATTGATTTAGGTGATATAGGAAGCATCGACATAGAATTTGGAAGTACAGGAGGTTCTAGTGGTTCAGGAGGTTCTGGAAGCACAGGAGGCTCTGGAGGTTCGGGTGGATCTGGAAGCACAGGAGGCTCTGGAAACGCAGGAAATAGTACAATAGTTGATACAGAAACTGGAGAAATACTACAAATTGAAAAAAATGAAGATGGAACTTTTAAAATAGCACTATTAACAGAGAGCACAAAAGATTATACAGCAAACCATCCAGGCAATACATTTACACAACAAGATGGAAGTGTAGTAGAAGGATATGAAATAAAAGAATATACTACAGAGGCAGATGAAGAAGCTGGTATGGCTAAGTCAACAGTAGTTATGCTAGCATACTGTTCTGAACATGGAGCAAAATTTGAGGCTTTATCAGGAGATTTATCATATAAAGATGCAATAGAATATGGATACTATTGGGTAAAAACAAATGGAGGAAAAAATTTTAAAGAATGGATTCATCAAGGAGATGCACAACAAGGAATGGGTGTAGGTACTTTAGACCCTGATATAGTTGTAGGCGGAATAAGTGGACTTCTAGATTTTATCCAAGACCCAGAGGGACTTTTAGAAGATTTTTGGGACATAATAAGTGATGCAATCGGATCTGTGATAAGTGGTGATGCAATTGGTGAATTCCCACTTCATATTGAAAATTGGCAAGAAAAAAATGGAGAAAGAACATATCCTTTTTTACATTGCCAAGGTGATGGTTACCATTATGATTTAACAGATAAAAATGGAGAACAATATCATCCAGACTTAGCATACATAATAACATACCCAACTTTTAGTGAATGGGATGCTAAAAAACAAAATGCAGTTTGGTGTACAGACTATGGTAAACAAAAAGGTAAATCTACAGACATAAGTCAAGAAGGTAAAGATTTATACCAAGAAGCTTTAAGATATGAAGATTTCCATGATAAAATGGAAGAAGCAAAAGAAGAAGGACAAGAAGAATTAAGTGTTATGCCTGAAGATTTAACAGACCCAGAAGAAGTAAGAATATATGCTGACTATGATTCACAAAAAATAACAATAGGACCTTACTCTATAGACTATATCTGTGGAGTATATGATGAAGTAACTGTTGGAGGTATTTCTGACATGTACTTTATAGGACTTAATTCAGATGATGAAGTAGTAAAAGAAAAAATAGAAATAGAAAAATACATATATAATGATGAAGAATTTGATTTAGACTTTTTTGAACCAAGAGAAGATGATAAATCTTATGTGAGCTATGATGAACAGGTATATCCAAAAGGAGTATCTGCTGGAGAAGAAGAATTTTATTTAAGAATAGAAAACCCAAATGAAGGTGTAACAACAGAGTCGGAAAGAGTAAGTAAACTTGTATTACACATAGATTTTAAGTGGATGACAGCAGGAGCAGAAATTTGTGAAGCTTTAGGATATGTATATGAGGTGGAATGGAAATCAATTCCAATAATAGAAAATAGTACAGTTCTTATTCCACAAGGAACACCTCTTCCTTTCCCACCAGGAGCAGTACCATTTGATATATACCAACATACAGGATATAACGAAGACTACTCTCGTTTAAAACCAATAGAGGTACAGGATCACTTTATAGTACTATATATGGAAAGACAATTACATGCAACATCTCTAGAAATTGGTATTGATACAGGTACAACAGATACACCACCAGAAGGATATGACATTACAATGAAACTTGGAGGTTATGTATGGGAAGAAACTCTATCTGGTAAGGAAAACTTGGCTGATGGTGTAAGTACAACAGAAGGAGATAGAAGATACAAAAATATAAAAGTATCACTATATGATGAAGAAGGAAACTTAGTAGAGTTATCTGTAGAAGATGAAGACAAAGAAAGAAACATATATTATTGTATAAACCCAACCTATACCGATGAAGAAGGTAGATACTTATTCTTAGGATTAGACCCATTAAAGAAATACTATGTAGTATTTGAATATAATGGACAACGTTACTTACCAACAGATTACAATATGAACATAGATGCATACAATACAGAAGAATGGGAGGTAACTTCAAAGGCAACAGAGCCTGAAACAGCAGGAACGGAAGGTATAGAAATTGGAAGAAACGAATATGACGAAAGATTCCAAGAAATTGCAGCATATCCAAGTAACTATCCATCAAGTAATTCAATGGGTGCTGGCTCAGAAAATGCAGCATATAACCAATTAGACTTAATGGGTTATGAATTAACAGAAAATGGAACTTATTCTAAGTCAAAAACTCAATGGATTGACGGATACGAATTTGACGAAAACGGACTTGAAACAGATGAATGGACTGAAGGTGCAGTATCACAAGCAATAAGAGAATATATAGAAAGTAATCAAGAATATCCTGATGATGAAGCAATGAAGAGTATTTACTCATCAATAGATGGTAGCGAAGAAGGAACAAGAATAGCACAATTCCTTGAGGACAGTGCAATACAAGCATATACAGCATCACAAGGAGCAGGAGAACCTGACTTATATCCAGTATATGAGCAATTTGTAATAAATGAAAGTGAAGAAGATAGAAAGGCAGAAGATCCATGGGCAGTAGAGTATGACACAAGCTCAATTACAATAGCAGGAACAGAATTTAAACCTATTTATCCAGGACAGTTATACATAAACTTAGGTTTATGGAGAAGACAAGAATTAGACTTAGCTCTTAGAAAAGATATATATAAAGCAGCATTAAAAATAAATGACAAAACAGTAATATACACTTACGAAAAGAGAGCAGAGGAAGAAGAGGGAGCAAATAGTGCAGACGGAAATGACAATAATACATATTGGGATATAAACGTCAGAATGTCAGACTACGAGGCATACTATAATAGTGGATATAACAGAGAACTATACGAAACAGATTATAGTTATGACTCGGCGCAAATGGGACACCCTGGTACAGACTTAGAGGTATATATAACATACAAAATAACACTTAGAAACCAATCAATGAGTATAATGGCACAAATACAAGAAGTAGTAGACTACTATGATGTAGACTACACATATAAGCCAAATCTATCATGGGTAATTTATCAAACATCAAGTAACTCACGTACAGGAATAGATAAAGATAAATATTACGAAATGATGGATCAAGACCAAGAAATTATAGATGCAGAAAGCACATCAGCAACCCAATTTATTGACAATGCACAAGATGCAAATGCAACCGAAGGCTCAAGCCGATATGGTGATGAAAAGAGCATAAGTGGATATCAAAATCTATATGTAAATGGATTAGAAGATAAGAAATTAGCAACAGGTGAAACAGCATATATTTACCTAACATTTGAAGTAAATAAAGAAGGAAATAGAATAATACTAGATGACGAAAGCAGTCCAAAAGAGAATATTGCAGAAATTAACGGATTTATTTCATACTATGCAGATGGTACATCGCTTCCAAATGGTATAAGTAAAGGTTCTGGAGATATTGCCGGATTATTAGATAGAGATTCTAACCCAGGTAACCTAGAAAATGAAGACGTAGTGCCAGGAACAAAATATGAGAAGAACTTCGAAGACGATACAGATAGAGCACCATCACTTAGAGTACTAATAGACGAGGAAGCAATAAGAAAAGCAAACGGTACTGTATGGGAGGACGAAAGAACTGAGACATCAGGCGAAGCAGTTATAGGTGACGGTATAAGGCAAGACGGAGAAATAGGAATAAAAGGAGTAACTGTACAGCTAGTTGAAAAATGCGTAGACGGATCAGAATATATCTGGCAAGAAACTACAACAGGTGAAGATGGTACCTACAACTTTGAAAAGTATATACCAGGTGATTACGTAATAAGATTCTACTATGGTGATACAGAAGCAACTGTAGTACCATCAGAAGGACAAGAAACATCATATAATGGTCAAGACTTTAAGTCTACAACATATCAAGATGGTATAGATCAAAACGGACAAACAGACTTAGACGGAAGGTACCAAGGATACATTAACACAGCATCGCAAAATGTTAGTGGAACATATAATCCAAATGTAGGTGCACCAACTGAAGACACTTATGGATATGACATCTATAAATCAGATAGTGACTCAACAAATTATTCAGATGCAAAAGATATTTGGACTTCATCTAACAGAGAAGGTCTAAATATAATAGGACCTGTAAGCTCAGCAAGAGAAGTTGCAGGAAGAGATAGAGTAATAGAGTACAGCCAAGAGAATGTAACTAACCACATTGCAGAGGTTCTAGCTTCACCTTATAGTGGAGATTCAAGTCTATACGGAGAACTAATGGACAATACTTATATGACAGCAGAGACTGGTATTATAGTAGTAGAGTTTGAGTATGATAGACAACAATCAGAAGGAAGTAAGGACGAAGAGAATAACTCATCTAACTCAAGTAAAGACTATGTAGATCCAGATAATAGATATAATAGTAATTATGAATTAAACAACATAGACTTAGGATTAACAGAAAGACCAAAATCTCAATTAGAAATAGACAAATCTGTAACTAATGTTAAAGTAACACTTGCAAATACAAGTATACTATTTGATATAAATGAAGCAGCAAACAATGCTATATGGCAAGACCATAGCGAGTATAATGTAGATGAAGAAATGAGTGACGGAATGTATGATAACTATTATGGAGAATCTGGAAAAGACAGATACTCATTTAGAGACGAAATAGAAGGAATAATACAAAGCACAGATAAAGGTTTAATACAGCTTACAATGGACGAAGAGTTAATGCATGGTGCTACAATACAAATAACGTACGAAATTAAGATTACAAACGTAGGTGAAACAGACTATGTAGATGGAGACAGTAAGAACTTCTATTACAAAGGTGACATTTCAGGAGCACATGTATCAACAACTACACCAAACCAAGTATTAGACTATGTAGGCAACAACTTACAATTTGAGGCAATTAACGAAACAAATAGTGAAGCTGGATGGTCAGTTATATCTTCAGCAGACATACTAGGAGGAGACTTAGTAAATGCAAGATTAACAGACGGCATAGCACAATTCAATACAATAATACAAACAGAAAGCTTTGCAACAGCATTATTACCTGGTGAAGAAATAAGTCAAACATTAATACTATCACAATTAATTACACCAGAAAATACTGAAGATGATTTACAATACAACAATATGGTTGAGATTGTAAAAACCTCTAACGAAAATGGTAGAAGAATGGCATTCTCAGTAGTAGGTAACCAAGACCCAACGTTAGACAACCCATCAGAAATAGACACAAGCATGGCAGAAAGAATAGTTATCTTAACACCATTTGGTGAGAACACATTCTACTACATAATAGCTGGAGTAGTATCAGTAATGTTAGTAGCAGGAATTGTATTGATTAAAGTATTTGTACTTAAAAAGAGGAACTAGTTGCTAAATAAAAATTGGACAAAAGGGAAATTACCCTTTGTCCAATTTTTTTGCTATGTAGTAGTACTTTTCTTAAGTTTTTCTCTACAAATTATTGAAAAAACTGCTATTATAGGATAAAATAATACAAGTAAAATGTTAAAAAAAAGAAAAATAATAAGGGGCACATCACATTTTGTAAAAAACTTTTTTATATTATGGATTAAATGTGACAAAAAACTATTTTTAAAAAAGCTATAATAAAGTAGCATTAAAAAATGCTACTAACACAAAGGATAAACTAAAAGGAGAAACTTTAATGCATAAATAAAAAGGTAGAGGTGGTTATTATGTTTCAAAATATAACAAGAGACTCGTTGGATAATCAAAATGATGAGGAGATAGAAGAAAATAAAAAAGTTAATGCAAAAGATGTGTTAAATAAACTATTTGCAAAGCAAAACATAATACTATATGTTGTTACATTTTTAATATCAATGGTTGGTTTTAATGAAAATACACTAATGTTTAATATATCACCATTTGGATTAGCTATTATTGCAGGGGCTCTAAGTAACAATAGACCTATTGGCATAATGTATGTACTATCACTAATAGGAACATTTATTGGTTTTGGGTTTAATAGTTTAGTTACATTTTTCATAACTTCATTAATCTTTTTTGCATTGATTTTAATCATAAGGCCAAAGCTACAAGATAATGTTAATGAGATAAGAAAAATTGGAGTTCATTTATTTATTGCTGTATTGCTTGTACAACTAGTACCAATGCTTTTTAGAGATTTCTATGTATTTGATTTATTAACAAGCATAATGCTTAGTATGACTACATATATATTTTATAAAATTTTTACAAACTCAATTACAATGATAATAGATTTTGGAAAAAGAAGAGCATTTTCAATAGAAGAGGTAACAGGGACAAGTTTATTACTTGCAATAACTATAACAGCATTTGGAAGTTTAAATATATTTGGGTTTTCTATTAAAAATATTTTAAGCATACTAATAGTATTAATACTTGGTTGGAAGAATGGTATGCTGGTTGGTGCAACAGGAGGTATAACAATAGGAGTAGTACTAGGAATAATTACAGGAACAGAGCCTATTATGATTGCAGCATATGCTATATCTGGTTTAATTGCGGGTCTGTTAAACAGATTTGGAAGATTAGGTGTCATAGTAGGATTCACTTTAGGAAATGTAGTACTAGCATACGCAGCAAATGGAAATACAGTAGACCTTATACTATTTCAAGAAATACTAATTGCTTCATTGGGACTACTAATTATTCCTAAGAATATAGAGATAGATATAGAAGATTTAGTAGGGAAAACACCACTTTTACCAGAAAAAACAGAAAGAGATTTAGAAGAAAATAAAGATACAATATTTAAACTAAATAGTATGTCTGATACTATATATGATATGGCAGAAAGTTATAGTGAAGCAGCTGCAACTATACTTTCTGAAAAAGAATTGAAAGAGCAAGAAAAAGCAAATATTGATATATTTATGGAAGAATTAAAGAAAAACTTAGAAGACTTAGAGGACAATATGCTATATGAGGAAATTTATTACCCAACACAAGAGTTAATAACAGATATATTTGATTATTTATTAGAAAATGACGTGATTACTGAAAAAGAATTTGTTAAAATTTTAGAAAAAAATAACAATTATATAGTAGGTTTTGAGAATATAAAAAGTCAAGCAAATGAGGATATTTATAGAATTGTAAAAGCCATAAATTATTCATATAGAGTAAGTAAAATAAATTTTATTTGGAAGAAAAAACTAGATGAGAGCAAAAAGAATATATCAGAGCAATTAAGAGGAGTGTCTGAAGCTATTTCAAAAATGGCAGATGATATAGACAAGGAAGAGGACAAGTTTGCTACTCAAAAACAAGAAATAATTAAATTATTAGAGCAAAAAGATATAGAAATAAAAAATATAGATATAAAACAAAAAAGTTCAGGAAGATTTATTGTAGACATATATACAGATATATGCGAAAATGCGGATGGAACAGAGTGTGATGTAAGAAGAATAAATAAAATTTTAAATAAGGTTTTAAATCAAACTTTAATTCTACAAAATCAACTATGTGGGCTAAGAATGAATAAAGATACATGTAAATTTATATATATTTCTGATGACAAATATAAAATACAAATAGGTATAGCAAAATCAACTAAGGAAGGTTCACCTGTATCTGGAGATAGTAGTTTGCAAATAAAATTACAAGATGGAAAATATTTACTTGCATTAAGCGATGGAATGGGTTCAGGACCAGAAGCTATGAAGAGCAGTAAGATAGCAGTAAAAATGTTAGAAAGACTATTATCAGCTGGATTCGAAAAAGAAGTATCTCTAAAACTGATAAATTCTACACTTTCAGCAAATACAGATGAAGATATGTATGCGACTTTAGATATAGAGATATTAGATTTATTTAATGGAAATATGGAATTTATCAAAAATGGTGCTTGTCCAACCTATGTAAAGAGAGGAAGAAATGTACAAATGTTAAAATCCATGTCATTACCAACAGGAATATTAAACAATGTGGATTTAATAGTATATGATTATGATTTACAAGATGGAGATATTCTAGTAATGTGTACTGACGGAGTAATAGACTCAAACAAAGAATATGTTAATAAGCAGTTATGGCTACAATACTTATTGGAGGACATAGAAGCAACTGATGCACAGAAAATTGCAGATTTAATAATCGGAGAAGCGATAGACAATGATTATGGAAAACAAAAAGACGACATGAGTGTGATTGTAGCTAAAATTAGTAAGAAATAGTACCGAAAGGTACTATTTTTGTTGCAAGTTAGTGCTTTAATATTATGATTTGGCATTATAACTAATTTTGGACAAGTTAGAGTAGGCTTCTAAAAAAAGTATGAAAATATGGAATGGAGAGTGATTTGAGTATAGAAATTCTTAATGTATTTTATGGAAAGAGTTCATCTTTGATGGAAGGGTGCCATAAAATACATTTAGAATTTCTATGAAAATCAGCTGGACCGACATATTTGAAATACTTTTTTTAGAAGTTTACTCTAACTTATATAATTTTTATAATATTAAAGCGCTAACTTGCAACTATTTTTAGGAAAAATACATAATAATGTTGTAATTAGACCCAAAAATATGATATAGTATACGTGTAAAAAAATATCTTTTTTTGGAGGTCACTATGAGTAGAGGTAAAAGATATGACGGAGAACAAAAGCTGAATGTAAAAAAAGTCTTTGCGGTTTTAATAGCAATAGCAGTAATAGTTATGTTTGTTATTGGTATTAGAGAGTTATTAAATACAGAAGATACCCCACAAGAGAAAGTTGTGGCTTTGAGATATTTTCCAGTATATACAGATGGTAAATGGGGAGTTATAGATTCGAGAGGCAATATTATAATAGAACATACATATGACGAATATATAGTGATACCAGACAATCAAAAACCTATATTTATATGTACAATAAACGTAAATTATGCGGACAATACTTATGATACAAAAGTATTAAATGAAAAAGGTGAAGAATTATTTACAGATTATGACTTGGTAGAAGCAATAGAAAATCACGACGAAAGTAATAATTTGTGGTATCAATCAGGATTATTAAAAGTTTCAAAAGATGGCAAATATGGTTTGATTGATACAAATGGTAGTCAAATAGCTAGTTGCGAATATGATTCTATTACAGCACTAGCTGGAGTAGAAAATAGTTTACTTACTGAAAAAGATGGCAAATATGGACTAATAGATAATGTTGGGTCTACTATAATAGATAATAATTATGAAGAAATAATACCTATTTCAGATAGGTTTGAAGATGGATATATAGTAAGGAATGAAGATAGTAAATATGGTGTAATAACATATACAAAAACAGTTGCTGTACAAGAAAACTATGATAACATTAAGAGTGTATATGGTGGAGGAAAATACTATATAGTTAATGAAAACAATAACTGGGAAATTGTAGATACAGACGGAAATAAATACTTAGAAGGAGACTATGACGATATTATAGATATTGCTGGAGAAAATGCAATAGTAGAAGAAGGAGGAAAATTCGGTGTCGTATCTATAACAGATGATAGAAGTATAATCGATACGCAATATGATTCAATCAGTTATGCAGAAGGCAACCACTACATAGTACAAAATGATTCTAAATATGGAATTGTGGATGCAAGTGGTAATACTGTTCTTGACCTTAAATATTCAAATATAGTATATAGAAGCACAGGTAATTTCTATGAAGCAACAAATGAGGATTATACATCAGATTTATTAGATACGGATTTGAATGTACGATTATCTAGTGTTATATTATCAGAAGTAAACGAATCAAAAGGCTATTTTAGAGTAAGAGAAAGCAATGAATATAAATATTATAATTTTAGATTTGAGGAGAGAACTAGTAGCGAAATACTAAATGGAAACACAATTTTCTTAAGTAGAAATGAAGACGGAAAATACGGATTTGTGGATGCAAATGGAAATGTTGTGGTAAATTATATTTATGATGAGGCAAGAGAGCAAAACGATTATGGTTATGCTAGTGTTAAACAAAATGGATTATGGGGAGCAGTAGATTCTCTAGGTCAAATTGCAGTTTCACCATCATATAATCTAGATAATAATATTTTGGTAGAATTTATTGGTAAATGGCATTTGGGAGAAGATTTGAATTTATACTATTTTACCGATGAATAATATAAAAGCCAATTAAATAATAACCTAAAAGAAGTTAACCGTATAAAAACTTAGGAGGAAAAATAATGGAACTTATGACAAAATATCAATATACATATTTTATCTATCCATATATGATAGAAGAAGAAAAATATAAAAAATATTTACAAGGTTTATTAAGAAATAAGAAATGCAAATTAAGAATATTTGACAAACAAAAAGACATACATTTATATACATATTTTTTACCTAATATTCGAGAGTATATGTTTTGGTCTTTCGATACCAATAGACAAGGAATAAAAGATTTCAATAAATTAGATACATCTGTTAAGGCAACATTACTTGCAGAGCGTGATTGCAATGTGTTTAATTATGAACTTGAAGAAAATTTGCAAGGTAAAGTAGATGATAATAATTGTATATTTTTTGAAATAACAGGAATTAAAATTATATGTTTTAAGACAGGCGTATGTTTTTTGGTTTTTAAAACAAACCTTGAAAATAGTGAAAATTTTTCAGATATCTTAAATTTTAATTATAAATTTAGAGAAGTAAACTCTATAGCATATAATTTAAAAGAGTATGAAAATATAAAAATACAGTCAAGTTCATTTAAAAATGTAAAAGATATTACAACATTAATTAAAGAAATAACAGGGACTGAAAACATTACTAATGAAACCAATATTGGAAGTGAAAAGTTTTTTGTATATTCGTATTCATGCTTAGATCAAAAAGATTGGAACGAGAATACAAATGAAGAAGATCTTGACAATTTGTTTGAAAAATATCGTTCTGTACTTCCATCTAATTCACAAATATTAGATGATAAATATGCAAGGAAGACAGAAAATGCAAATGAGAAGAAAATAATTTATAAAAATCAATATATAAAATATGGTTTTACATCTACAAGTACTGTGCTTTTTACATCAAATATAAATACTTCTAATTTTACAATTGTACCACAAAAATTTGAAAGTGAATATTTTTATACATACATATTAGTATTATATAAAAAAATATTACTAAATAAATTAAATTATGATTTCAAATCAAAATTTAAAAAGGCAGAGGAAGGGCTAATAAATTTTACAAAACAAATATGGATACAAGATATAACTAATGAAGAATTTGGAAAAAAATTAGAATCAGCTTGGATGGAAAACTTAGGAATAGAAACAACATATTCAAAGATAAAGAATGAATATGATGTATCATATAAAAAACATAATGTTGAAGAGTTAAGTAAAAATAATAAAATAACTAGAGTTGTGGTTATTACAATATTAGTTGTTAATATTTTGACAATATTGTATGTAAGCTTAAAATAGAATATTGTTTATTGAAGATATATATTTTTCTTTGATAAAAAATATATATCTTCATTCATGATAAAATAAAAGTAGGAGGACGGAATGAGGGTTACAACAGGCATAGATATAATAGAAGTTAATAGAATAAAGAATTCTATAGAGGAGTTAGGGAACTCCTTTTTAAATAGAATTTATACTCAAAAAGAAATAGATTATTGTAATAAATCAGGAGAAGCAATAAAGTATCAGCACTTTGCTGCACGATTTGCTGCAAAAGAAGCAATTTTCAAAGCTATTTCGGAATTTATCCATGGCCGAGAAGATGCTCTGTGGAAGAACATAGAAATAATGAATATAGAAGGTGGAAAGCCTGTAATAAATGTGGATAAACTAAAGAATAATATTGAGAAATCTGCAGATAATTTAAAATTAGAAAGCATAGATGTTAGTATTTCTCATATAAAAGATTATGCCGTGGCTAGTGTGGTTGCAGTATTTAGTTGATTATTGGAAAAGTTTTAGAAAAAGGTACTATTTATAGATTGAAATATATATTGGTTAGTAGAATAAAATGTAACAATTTTATAGAGCTAAATAAGCTTGAATGGAGGTTAAGATGAAACTTTTTGATTCGCATGCACATTATAATGACAACAAATTTAATGAAGATAGAGAAGAAGTAATAAATGGGGTTTATGATTCTGGAGTAACAAAACTAATAAATGCTGGATATAGTCTAGAATCATCAATTTATGCATTGCAAATAGCTAAAAAGTATAATTGGATGTATACTATTTCTGGAATTTCTCCAAATGATATTCCGGATTCTAAACAAGAAATTGAAGCACAATTAAACAAGTTAGTAGAATTTATAAAAACGGAAAAAGACAGTAAAAAAATTGTGGCAATAGGAGAAATAGGTCTTGATTATTATTGGGAAAAAGACATTGCAAAGAGAGAAATACAAAAAAATGTATTTATTAGACAGATAGAAATTGCAAATGAATTAGGATTTCCTATTGTAATTCATACAAGAGAAGCAGTAATGGATACTTTAGAAATTTTAAAAGAATATCAAGTTATAAAAAGAGGAGTATTCCATTGTTGCCCATTAAATAGAGAATTAGTAAAAGAAGCACTTAAATTAGGATATTATATATCATTTGCAGGACCAGTTACATTTAAAAATTCGAAAAATGCTAATGAAATTATAGAATTGGTGCCATTAGATAGGATGTTAATTGAAACAGATTGTCCATACCTTTCTCCAGAACCTAATAGAGGAAAGAGAAATGATTCTAGGAATGTTAGATTTATTGCAGAGAAGATTGCTAGTGTAAGGCAAATGCCTGTGGATGAAATTGCTAAAATTACGTATGAAAATGCATGTAGAGTGTTTGAAATTGAGTGATAGGTAAAGCTGTTTAATAACAAGTAAACTTATGTATATACAATAAGTAGTATCATATAGAGAAAGCATGTATATTTTTATTTATGTTGAAGTTCTCAAGGTGGGGACCAACAAATTACAATCTGTGGAAAAATTTTCTTAAAGGTAGAAATAGTAGTGAACTATTGTAATTTTTACTACAGATTGTTATGCCGTTGGGGGAACGGAAACATAAATAAAAATATACATGCTTTCTCTATGTGTTAAAGTTTTAATTGCACGATTTTTACTTTAAATTATTTTTACTTCAAATTCCTAATTGCTTCAATTCTGTCATCTATAGATGGGTGAGTCGAGAACAAGCTTGTTTTCTTTTTCTTGCCATCTTTCAAATTAGATTTAAAAGGGTCTGAAATATACATATGAGCAGTAGAATTATTTGCAGTTTTTAATGTATGTGTGTCTGCATCTAGTTTTTGTAAAGCTGAAATTAAGCCATCTGGATTTCTAGTAAGTTCAACGGCACTAGCATCAGCCAAAAACTCTCTACGTCTAGATAATGCTAATTGCATAAGTTTACCAAATATTGGAGCTAATATTAAGCATATAAGACCAATTAGCATTAGTATTGGATTAGCATTCCTGTCATTATCGCTATCTCTGCTTCCACCCCAGAACAAAGCACGGCTAACCCAGTCTGTTAAGATTACCATGAAACCTACCATTACGCTAACAACAGCAGATAAACGTATATCATAGTTTTTTATATGAGATAATTCATGTGCTATAACACCTTCAAGCTCGTAATAATCCATAATATCTAGCAATCCAGTTGTAACGCAAATTACGGCATTTTGTGGATTTCTGCCTGTCGCAAAAGCATTTGGTTGAGGGTCATCGACAACATACAATTTAGGTCTATCTGATAAACCTGATGCTACCATTAGGCCATCAAGAATATTATTTAATTTTTCATACTGCTCAGGCGAAGCGGGATGAGCTTTATTTATAGATAAAACTATTTTATCACTATAATAGTATGAAGCCCAAGCAGAACCTATGGAAAATATCATTGCTATAATGATTGACATGACACCTAAGTCAAACGCCATACATATATAATATATAATTAAAGCAATTACTACTATAAATAACGATACTATCAAACCTGTTTTTATTTTATTGTTTCTAATATCTTCATACATATTTTGTACCAATCCTTTTAATATATAATATAGCCACAAATTATTAAAAAGTATGTAATAATAAGTTTGTATTAAGTAAACAAGATTATAACTTACTTTTATAATAGTGTGGCCATTTAGTTATAAATTATTTATTAAAATCTACTTTAACGTTTTGCCTAGCTTCTTGGTTGTCTACTTCAAATAAATTCTCTGATTTAAAATTAAATACTGATGCTATAACATTAGAAGGAAATGTCTCTAGCTTAATGTTGTACCTTGTTACAGTATCGTTATAAAATTGTCTTGAATAAGATATTTTATTTTCAGTATTTGTTAATTCTGTCTGTAATTCACTAAAATTTTGATTTGCTTTTAAATCAGGGTAGTTTTCAGCAACAGCCATAATTGTTTTTAAAGATTCAGATAATTGATTATCTAATTTAGCTTTTTCGTCAACAGTCTTAGCTTCTGCCCAAGAAGAACGTAAATCTGTAACTTTAGTTAAAACATCAGCTTCATGTTCCATATATCCTTTTACTGTTTCCACTAAATTTGGAATTAAATCAAATCTTCTTTGTAATTGCACATCAATTTGACTCCATGCGTTTTTAACTCTTTGGCGCATTGTTACTAAGCTGTTGTACATTGCGATTATTGCTATAATAATTATTACTACTATTGCTAATATAATCCACCACATAAAATTCTCCTCCTTAAAATAAAATATATAAATATAATAACATATTACTATTTATTATACAACAATTATAGTAAATATATGTGAACTTATTGTGAATTGTAACAAAAAATTAAAAATTGGTAATATTTTTTGTACAAGCTGAATATAATAGTAATATAAGGCTTTTATGGAGTAATATAGAAAACTGGAAAAAAGAAGAATGGCTAAATTAAGCCATTTTAGGGAATTAACCAAAATTTGACAAAGGAAAATTATTATGGTACAATTAAGATGTTGCTTTTAAAGGAGGGAACAAATTTCGTATGAAAAAAGATGATAAGGCGTCAATATCGCTGAAAAAAATAGTATGTATAAGCATTATACTAATATTCTTACTTAGCATTGGCGTAATGGCAGGTAATGTCAAAGTAAATAATGTAAAAATTGTTCTATCAAGTGGATATGAGATGGATGTTTTTACAACTAAGACAAGTGTCAAAGATATTTTAGACGAAAACCATATTGTATTATTAGAGGATGAAAAGGTAACACCAGATACAACAGAAGAGTTATCTGATAATAACACAATTATAATATCAAAAGAAACAGAAAATGTTGAGGTTTTTGAAAAAGTTGAAAAATCTTCAGAAGTTTCTACAGAAGATATATTAGATAATTATTCAAAGATTATAGAAAAAATAATTGTTGAAAAAGAAACTATACCTTATGAAACAATAACAAAAGATGTCACTACAGGAAGTGGAACAAAACAAGACAGAGTTGTACAAGAGGGAAAAAATGGAGTAAGAGAAGTAACATATAAGATAAAATATCAAAATGGTGAAGAAATAGAAAAAACAGAAATTAAATCAGAGGTTATAAAAGAGCCTGTTGATAAAATTGTAGAAATAAGAACAAAACAAATTACTACAAGAAGTAGTTCAAAAACAACTTATAGTGGTGGCAAATGGACATATTCTGACAGTGAATTAGATTTATTATGTGCAATAACAGCTCAAGAATGTAGTTCAAGTTATGAAGGTGCTTTAGCAGTTATAACAACAGCATGTAATAGAACAGTAAGCAGTAGTTGGAAAAGATATGGATCAGATCCATTAAGCCAATATATGGCACCTAGTCAATTCTGTTATTCAATAGATAATCATTGGAGAAAGAGGTTAAATGGAAATTATCCATCATATGTTAAACAAGCTGTTTTAGATGCGTTAAATGGTAAAAGAAATCACACATATTTATCATTTAGAGCTGCAGGATACCATTCAGGAGAAATAATAGGTGGAAATGTATATTTCAACTCATTATAGAAATTTAATAATAACAAAATTAAAAGGAGATGGGAAACTATCTCCTTTAGTGATATATAGAAAGTATATATATTGTATGCTATTAAAATACTTATTTGTAAAATTTATAATTTATTGTGTAGATAGCAAATATCAAAAAATTTAAGATTAATGTACATACTTGTAAAACAGGTTTTGTAGGAAAGGGAGTAATATATGGAATTAGTATCATGGAATGTTAATGGATTGAGAGCAGTTATAAATAAAGGTTTTGAAGAATTTTTTAAAGAAGCAGATGCAGACATTTTCTGTATACAAGAAATAAAAATGCAGGAGGACCAAATAGACGATAAGATAAGAGAAATATTTAAAGGATATAATACATATTGGAACAGTGCTGAGAAAAAAGGATATTCGGGAACAGCTATTATAACAAAAAACATACCATTAAACATTAAATTTGGAATCGGAATAGAAGAGCATGATAAAGAAGGAAGAGTAATTACATTAGAATTTGATAAATTTTATATGGTAAACTGCTATACACCAAATTCCAAGAGAGAATTAGAAAGATTAGATTATAGAATGGTTTGGGAAGATGCTTTTAGAAATTATCTTTTAGAACTTAACAAGAAAAAGCCTGTTATCGTTTGCGGAGACTTAAATGTAGCTCATAAAGAAATAGACTTGAAAAACCCTAAAACTAATAGGAAGAATGCAGGATTTACTGATGAAGAAAGAGAAAAAATGACAGAATTATTGAACGCAGGATTTACCGACACCTTTAGGTATTTATATCCAGACAAAACTGATACATATACGTGGTGGTCATATATGTTTAAAGCAAGAGAAAAGAATGCAGGTTGGAGAATAGATTATTTTATAGTTTCAAATAGCATTAAAGATAAAATAAAAGAAAGTTATATTTATTCTGAAGTTATGGGAAGTGACCACTGCCCAGTAGGATTGGATATAGATTTTTAGTGTAAATTGGAGTTAGCTACTAAAGTGGCTTACAGATATAGTTTTAAATAGACTACATTTGTAAGCCACTTTAGGTTGTTATATTATAAAAATCAAACAAAAGATAAAAACTTAACCATTTCCATTAAGTATTTGAGCAAAGTTGTTCTTTGTATAAGATTCAAGTCGATTAATAGAATTAGACAAACTTTTATATGAGAAATCCATTTTTGCATCTAATGTTGATGAGGCATCATCAATTCTATAATCCATTCTCTCTATTAAAGAAGTAGCAGTGTCATCAATTTTCTTATTAAGAGATTCGTTAACGTCGTCGATTTTCTTATTAAGAGATTCATTAACATCGTCTATCTTCTTATTAAGAGATTCGTTAACGTCGTCGATTTTCTTATTAAGAGATTCGTTAACGTCGTCGATTTTCTTATTAAGAGATTCATTAACGTCGTCGATTTTCTTATTAAGAGATTCATTAACGTCATCGATTTTCTTATTAAGAGATTCATTAACATCGTCTATCTTCTTATTAAGAGATTCGTTAACATCGTCTATCCTTTTGTTAAGTTCGATAACAGCATCATCAATTCTCTTATTAAGCACATTAAAAACATTATCGATTTTATCGTTAAGAGTTTTATGTACAAAATCAATCTTTGTGTCTAAAGCATCCATTTTAGTATTCATTTCGTTTAATTTTGATAATATAAGAGTTAGAGTTTCTTGTTCCATCAGGGGTCACCTCCTTTTAAATTTAATATCAAAAGTATAACATACTTTTGCACTTTAAACAAGAAAAATCGTCTGACAAAATTCGACACTCAGGACTCATAATTAATAAAAATTTAATAATTATACACTTTTTTCTTAATAAAATTATGCTATACTATTTTTAGTATAAGCAAAAAGCTTTGGATTTCTATATAATTAAAGAAAATAATATGATATAATAGTTATGTAGCTATTTTTACGAAAAGGGGAAAAAATTTTATGTACAATATTTTAGTTTGTGATGATGATAAAGAAATAGTAAAAGCAATTGAAATTTATTTAAGTAAAGAAGGATATAACATATTAAAAGCTTATGATGGGTATGAGGCACTTGAAATATTAAAAAATAATGATGATATTCAACTTATTATATTAGATATAATGATGCCAAAGTTAGATGGAATTGAAACTGCAAATATTATAAGACAGGACAAATCAATTCCAATTATAATGCTATCTGCAAAATCTGAAGATTATGATAAAATAGCAGGACTAAACAATGGAGCAGATGATTATGTTACAAAACCTTTTAACCCATTGGAACTTATAGCAAGAGTTAACTCGCAAATACGTAGATACACAAGTTTAGGCTCTATGGTAAAAAAAGAAGAGAATAATGAAGATATATACAAATCTGGAGATTTAATAATAAATGATGCAACAAAAACAGTAGAAGTTGACGGTAAGGATGTTAAGTTAACTCCAACAGAATATAATATACTTAAATTTTTAACCAAAAATAAAGGAATAGTGTACTCAATTGAACAAATTTATGAAAATGTGTGGGAAGAGGAAAGTTATGGCGCAGAAAATATTATAGCTGTACATATAAGACACATTAGAGAAAAAATAGAAATAAACCCAAGAGAACCCAAATATTTAAAAGTTATTTGGGGGATTGGGTATAAGATTGAGAAGTTATAAAACTTTGTTTAACATTTTGTAAACTTGTTGGCTCTACCTTAATACTACATTAAAACTAAAAAAGTATACACTCTTCAAAAGAGAAATAATTTGGAGAAAGGAGAAATTAATTATGGATAATAGCAAAATTTGCTGGCCGAGAGTACTAAAGAATATAGTATATGTAGTTGCACCAATTATTCTAGCAACATTGATACTTATGATAGTTTGCCTATCATACCCGATGGAGAGAGAAGCTATAAATAACAGAGAAAATTTCTTAAATACTAGAGTATTTGCAGAGCAATATGCTACAGAAGTAATTAGTGCATTTAGCTCTGTTAAGAACTTCCAGCAAGATGATTATTCTACAGTTAGGCATGACATTTATATAACTGAAGAAAATGTTGCAGGAGATGATCAAGTTAATAAAATTTACTATTTTTATGATTACTATGGAAGTAATGTAAAATGGCTCATAATAGATAAAGAAAACAAAGAAGCATTTACAAATATAGATTATGCAATAGGCAGTACAACATTAGATGAAGTAAAAGAGCAAATTAGTTCTGAAGGGATATATTGGAACTATGAAAACTCCAATTTAGAAACATCAATAAATAAACTTCAAAATGTAAATTATGTGGATAGTAGAATCGAAGAAAATACCGAAAATGCAAATAATTATATAATCTATTCATCTTTATTAGAACCATTAGAACATCCAGATGGAATATATCAAGCTCAAATTCTATATAATATTCTTTTAGTAATTACACCAAATGCAATGTATTTAATTCCAATATTAGTTATAATACTTATTGCCTTTATACCTATTGCAGTTATGGGAGTTGGAAAGAAAAAGGGAGTAGAAGGAATAACACTTAATTGGTTTGATAAAATATTAATAGAAATAGCGTTTTTTATAGCACTATTTATTGGCTCCATAGGATTATTGTTTATGAGCATAATATCAAGTGTGAATGATATGCTAACATTTATTGTGGGAATAACATTTGTAGGAGTTGGAATCCTTATAATATATCTTGCGTGCATACTATTCTTCGAGACAGTTATAAAAAGATTAAAAACACATACATTTATGAAAACTACATTTGCTTACTGGTTGTATAAAAAAATAAAGAACTTTTCTCAAAATATAAAAATTACAAGTAACTTTATAGTATTTTTTACAATATATTTAGTTGCCAATGTAATTTCACTAGGAATATTATTCGCTCAACCACTTGCTGGAATTATACTTTTAGCTCTAATAAACATTTATGCATACAAACTCATTTCAGACAGGATAAAAAGCTATAATAAAGTAAAGCAGGCAATTAATGATTTATATAGTGGAAAAACAGACATACAATTAAACGAAAACGATTTTTCTAAAGAAGATAAAGCTACGTCTAAAGAAATAAATGATATAGCAGGAGGACTTTCTAATGCTATAAATGAAAGACTAAAAAGCGAAAGACTAAAAACAGAGCTTATAACAAATGTATCACATGATATAAAAACACCACTTACTTCAATAATTAACTATGTTGACTTGTTAAAGAAAGAAAACATAAAGGGAGAAAAAGCAAATGAATACCTTGGCATATTAGATAATAAGTCACAAAGATTAAAGAAATTAACAGAAGACTTGGTAGAAGCTTCAAAAGCATCTTCAGGAGCAATAAAATTAAATATGGAAAAACTAAATGTAAACGAACTTATAAAGCAAATATCTGGAGAATTTCAAGATAAATTTGAAGCACACAAGTTAGAAGAAATAATTAGTTTCCCAGAGGAAGAGGCATATATAGAAGCAGATAGCAGATACCTATACAGAGTATTAGAAAATATGTATTCAAATATTGCAAAATATGCATTAGAAGGCACACGAGTATATATAGACATAGTAGATGAAGATAATAAAATATATATTAAACTAAAAAATGTATCTAAACAAAAACTAAACATAAGTGCAGATGAACTAATGCAAAGATTTGTTAGAGGAGAAGCTTCAAGAAACACAGAAGGAAGTGGACTTGGATTATCTATAGCAAGAAGCTTAACAGAGCTTCAAAAAGGTAAATTTAACATTTATTTAGATGGAGATTTGTTTAAGGTAACTATAGAATTTGAGAAGAAGTAAGTAAAGAGATGGCGGTTAGATTGGTAAAAAAGATAGATTAGGTTTGAAACTTAATTTATCTTTTTTATTTTTTTAACAACAATATTAAATTAAGAATATTTTCAAAGTAATATATTAAAAAATGCATAGATTGTTCTCTTATTAAAATAACGAAGAAGTTTTTCTTAATTTAATAAAATTGCTTTTACAAAAGTATAAAGTTATGTTAAAATAAAATCTATAATTAAATTAGGAGAAATTAAAGTGAAAGAAGAAATTACGAAGTATTTAAGAAAAGTAGTATTAGCGCAAGTAGACAAAAAAATTGACTTTAAAAGTGACGAATTTTTTAAAATTTCAAAAGAAAATTTTTATAATGGAATAATTGACCCGAATATAACATTAAAACTTTTTCAAAATAAAAGAAAAGAAGAGAAAACAAATCAGCAAATAGATGAGAATTTATATGTTATATTAGCTGTAAAAGTTATTAGAACGATTGTAGAGGGCAGTCAAAAAAAAGATGAGGACTTAGAAGACTTAACTGGAATTTTTTATGTGCCTGCATTGCTAAATAAAAAGAATTCGTGCCTTATACCAACAATAGAAGATAATAAACTACCATGGTTTCCAAGAGAACTTCTAAAACCAATGATAGAGCCAGAACTCGCTATTGGAGATGGAACTGTATATGATGAAGTTGTAAGTGATGAGATTTATAATATTTATACAATTCAAGAGTGGAGCGAATATATAAAATATTGCAAGAGTATATACGAAAAGACTACAAATTGCGAATTTGATAAAGATATTATTTATAATATGAATGGACCAAAGCAAGCAATACCATTAGAAAATAATATATATATTTTTGTAGATAAAACAATAAATCCAACATATTTTATAAAAAATCTATATACGGATATTTTAAAGCAAGAAGAAAATTTACCACTATATGATAATTTTATTTCACTTAAAGAAAATGAAGATGAAAAACTGATAGAAAATACGTTAGAAAGCAAAAAAGCACATCTAGGACAAATGGGAGGAAAGTTTGGACTTTCAAATTCGCAAAGAGAAGGAATAAATCATTTTAATCAAATGAAGAATGGTGATATTTTAGCTATTAAAGGACCACCAGGGACAGGAAAAACGACATTGCTTCAATCTATTGTTGCTAGTAAATATGTAGAAACAGCTTTAAAAGAAGAAATTCCAAATTTAATAGTAGCAGCATCAACAAACAATCAAGCGGTGACAAATATAATTCAATCTTTTGGAAAAATAACACCGAAATTTAATAATAATTTAGAAACAAGATGGATAGAAAAAGTTAATAGTTTTGCAACATATTTTCCATCTAAACAAAAAATGATGAGTGCTAAGGCGAGAGGGTTTCAATATACTGATAACAGGGGAAATTATTTTGTGGCAAACGTAGATAATGAGGAAAATATTAAAGCATCAAAAGAAAAGTTTTTAGATGAAGCAGAGAAGCTTTTTGATACGATAAATGAAAAAATAATAAGAAATATTAGGCCATATAAAAGTGCTATTCACGAAAAACTTTGTAGATTACAATATTTGAAAAATTGTCTAATAGATATTGTGAAAAAATTAGACGATTTACTAGAAGGAAAAAAATTTGAAGAAATGGTAAGTAACACAACTAATATCCTAGAGAATATAAAAAATACAAGAGATAGTTATATAGATAGAGTAGAATTTTGGAATGAAAAATATAAACAAATTCCATTTGTTTGGAAAATTTTTTCTTTCATAAAAACTTATAAAGTAAAAATATCAAACAGACTAAAAATATATAAAAACGAAAAGGAAAAATTTGATAATGATATTATAGATTTATCAACAATTGAAGAGTATTATGCTTTAAATATAAAAGAACTAAACGGAAGAATAAACGAATTACAAAATAAGTTAGAAAAGATAAATAACTATCAAATGAAATACAAAAATTACATGAAAGAATCAGAAAAATGTTTTGTAAAAGTAGATAATATCAAAGAAAATGTAATGAATAGTGAAGAGTTAGAATTATGGCTAGATACTAACTTAAGATATGTGTCGTTTTGGCTTGCAGTTCATTACTATGAAGCACGATGGATTGAAGGTGAAAATGAGCTTAGTCCAAAACAAAAGGGCACAAATTTTAATAATGTTATAAAAAAGTTATACAATAGACTTAGTTTAATAACACCTTGTTTAGTAATGACGTTTTATATGCTTCCAAGAGAGTTTGAAGCATCATTTGATGGGACTAAAGGATTCTTATATAATTTAATAGACTTACTGATAGTGGATGAAGCAGGACAAGTATCTACAGAAATAGCAGCATGTTCATTTGCACTTGCAAAGAAAGCAATTGTAGTAGGTGACGAAAAGCAAATTCCACCTGTGTGGGGAATAGATAAACCTTTAGATAAATCACTAGCTATTCAAGAGCACGTAATAGAACAAGAAAAAGAATTTGAAAACTTGGAAAAATGTGGAATAACTGCTTCGGATTCTAGTGTTATGAAAGTAGCCTGTAAATCTACAAAATATAGAAAATTTGAAGAAAAAGGGCTATTCCTTAGCGAACATCAAAGATGTTTTGATGATATAATACAATATTGTAATGAATTAGTATATAAAGGAAAATTAAAACCTCTAAGAGGTAATTCACAGAAAGGTGCAGAAGAATTGTTACCTAAAATGGGTTATTATTTAATTGAAACGAAAAAATCTGAAAAAAAGGGAACTAGCAGAATTAATACTAATGAAGCAATTGGAATCGCTAACTGGATAATAAAAAATGCAGATAATATATTCAAATATTACAAAATGATTAAGGAAGATATAAATTTAAACAATGTAATAGGTATTGTAACCCCTTTTAAAGAACAAGCTAGAGAAATAAAAAGAATATTTAAAGAAATGCTACCGCAATCGTTTAGAGAAAAAATAACTATAGGAACTATACACACATTCCAAGGAGGAGAAAGAAAAATCATAATAATGTCAACAACTTATGGAAGTGAAGATGGTTGTTTTTTCATAGATAATAATAAAAGTCTTATGAATGTTGCAGTATCAAGAGCAGAGGATTCATTTTTTGTATTTGGAGATATAGAATGTTTAAAAAATGAAAAAAATTCTCCAAGTGGATTGTTAAAAAGTTATATAATAGCGAATAAGATTAAGTAATATAAAATGTATGTAGTTTTATATTTAATTAAAAAACTACATACATTTTTAAAGTTCTAATTAGATGATAGTAAGTAAAACATTTTTGATTTTTGAAATCCTTTAAAAAGGATAGCTAATCAATTCAAGAAACATATCAAAATATATGTCTATACTTTTTGCAAGTTTTCCTGCTTTCATTAAACCTCTTATTTCATCTACAGTAGTCCACTTTACATCAGAAACTTCTTCTTTTTGTAGTACAATGTCAGAAATATCAATATCTTGTTTTATAAGCCATACATCTACAAAATCGTATTTCCTTTTGAAAGATAGCATAAACTCAATATTTGCTGGGTCGAAAGAAATGCCAAGCTCTTCTTTACACTCTCTTAAAGCTGCTTGAAAAGTAGTTTCTCCAGCATCTACTGCACCACCTGTTTGAGACCACATATTTGGAAAATTCTTCTTGTTAGGTGATCTTTTTTGAATTAAAAATTCTCCTTTACTATTCATAATCCAGGTATGGACAGATTGACGATATTCACCGTCTACTTTTTCTTGTCGTTCAGCAGTTTTGTTCAGGCTTTGTCTTTTGTTATTTAGTTTGTTTACCAATTCCATAAATACTCACAATCCTTTCTTGAAAATAAAATTGGTTGAAAAATTATAAATTTTCTTCAACCTTCATTTCCTCAATATTTTATCTATTATATAGCAAAATAAATAAAAGCGTCAAGTGAAAAGTTAAATGCAATTCTGTAAAGTAATTGCAATTTGTACAATCAAATGAAATAAATAAAAGTAAAGAGAATAGTAATAAAATGATTGACAAAATATGGAAAACATAATAAAATAGGCTCACTTAGTTTAATTCAAAAAGATTTAATTCGAAATCTAAAAAATCCAAATAAAAACAATGTAATAGGATAGAAGCAAAGGAACAAATTTATTAGTAAGGAGTTATTTTAAAAACATGTATTTACAACATGAAATAGGAAAAATAGGAGAAGACTTAGCTACTAAATATTTAGAAAACTTGGATTACACAATTATGGAAAGAAATTTCGTGGCAAATCAAGGGGAAATAGACATAATAGCAAGAGATAATGCCAAGGAAGAACTTGTTTTTGTAGAAGTAAAAACACGAACCAATACTTTATATGGCAAGCCAATTGATTCTGTAACTGAACCGAAGCAAAAACATTTGATAAGTACAGCCAAATATTACTTATATTCTAGACATTTGGAAAATGAATTTGTTAGATTAGATGTGATTGAAGT